>CALXAF010000063.1 GCA_944386185.1 uncultured Oscillospiraceae bacterium | reverse complement strand
GCAGGCTCAGGCGGCACCTCAGGCTCCGGCTCATACTCTGCCATATCGCCGGCACCGTACTTTCCCCAGGGAACAGAGTCCTCGGAGGGGATATCCGCATCCTCCCAGGGCGGCGGCGCCTCTTCCGAGATGGCTCCCATCTGAGAGGACGGCGACGGGGCGGTGTCCTCCCATGGGGGAGGCGGGACGTCCCGCGGTGGTTCACGCCTGGGAGACTGTGACTTTGCCGCCGGGGCGGCCTTTTTCACAGGCTCATTATAATAGGGCTGCTCCGAGGCCACAGAGCCGGAGAGTATACCGGTAAGCTCTATAAGGCACAGCTCGGCGCCGGTGCGCTTATCCCGGACTGATGCCATGGCCGATATAGTCTCCTGCAGGGCCTTTGAAGCCATAAGGAGCCGGCCCATGGGGATATCTCCCCGCAGCTCCAAAAGCTGTTCCGGCCCAATGGCGCCGGCAATAAGGGAGGCGCCGGACTCCGGGGCTGAGCAGATCATAAGCATATCACGGCACAGGGACAGGAGATCGCCCAGGACGGAGGACGGGTCGCCGCCGCCCTGGTATATGTCCTGAAACTGCTTTAAGGCGGCGGCGGTGTCACCGCGTGCCAGCGCGCGCCAGAGCTGGGTAGACTGGGATGGGCCTATGAGGCCCACCGCCTCCCTCACAGCGTCCTCGTCCACAGTATCTGAGGAGACGCACTGGTCGAGAAGGGAAAGGGCGTCCCTCATTGAGCCGTCCGCAAGCCTTGAGAGCAGGTTGGCAGCTCCGTCCGTCAGGGTGAATCCCTCCTGGCGGGCTATATAGCTGAGCCGCTTTTTTATATCCTCAGAACCGATGCGCTTAAAAGAGAAGCGCTGGCAGCGTGAGAGGATTGTGGCGGGGACCTTCCTAAGCTCCGTGGTGGCCAGGATAAAGACAAGGTGCTCAGGCGGCTCCTCCAGGATCTTCAGAAGCGCGTTGAACGCGGAGGTGGAGAGCATGTGTACCTCGTCTATTATATAAACGCGCTTCTTCACGGAGGCGGGGGTGTATATGGCCTCGTCACGCAGTGAGCGCACGTTGTCAACTCCGTTATTTGAGGCCGCGTCGATCTCCACCACATCCAGTATGGAGCCGGACTCTATGCCTTTGCATGAGGGGCACTCGTTGCAGGGGTCGCCGTTCGCCGGGTGCTCGCAGTTGAGAGCCCGGGAGAGTATCTTGGCGCAGGTGGTCTTGCCGGTGCCGCGGGTGCCCACAAAGAGATAGGCGTGGGATGTCCTGCCAGTCTCCACCTGGCGTTGGAGCGTATCCGTCACCTGGGGCTGGCCAACCACGTCGGAGAAGGTGCGGGGCCTGTATTTTCTGTAAAGCGCCTGGTACATAACCCGGCCTCCTTGGATAAGTATGTAGTAAATCGAAAAAACTCATAAAAAGCGCACGCCGGCGGCCTCCGGGTGGATTCCAGTGGGCGGGGAGCCGCCCCGGAAAGGCTGCAGGAAGGCTTTAGATAATCTGAGGCTCCGGCTCCCAAGAGCCGGAGCCTCAGTCCGTCAACACATTCAAAAATCGCGTACACGTGAGCCTGGCGGGAACACCCGCCGGACATGGGGTACACGGCGGAGCCGCACACCTGCCTTTGGAAGATACGACATACCCGTTACGCTGTTTGGTGGCTCAGAACCGGCTGACTTACGGCACACCCAAGACACTCCTTAATGCTGCTCGGTTCCCCGCCTGACATGGTTCGGAGGCTCAAGTTGCGCAAGACCGGCTCATCAACGCCCGTCCACAGCGGCAGACGGCACATCGCACGGCCGGGGGCAGGAATTCATCCCCGCTGTAGCGGATTGCGGGTACAGGGCACCGCTGACTCCCCGACTAGTGTGGCTCCGCCCTGGACCTCAGCCCGGACGGGAATCTGCGCATCTACACTTCAAAATAGTTAAAATCTTATCTCTCGCGTACTGGTTATTATACATTATTATTCCCAGTTTATCAAGAGAATGATACGACGGATTTTGCCCGTCCACCCGAAAGAAAAATGTGTAAGGCGGAAACAGGTTATATCTCCGCCTTACACACCGTTACTTTAATCCGTAGCTTTCAAAAAGCGATGTAAAGTCGCCCACTGAGTTCCAGTAATCCCGAAAGCCCTCCGGGGTGACAAAGCCCCAGGCAAACTCGTCCACATACTGGCGCAGGGCGCTGTTGAAATCATCAGTCCCAATCAGTTCCCTCATAGCCAGGAGAAGGCTCGCCCCCAGGGTATAGACATCGCCGTAGTCTTCGGGCACAGACTCGATCCAGTCATAGAGGCTGCGGTTCAGTGTGCCGGCGCCGTAGCCCTCCTCCACGACCATGGTGTTATAATCAGCAAGAAGTTCCTCAAGGGAGTATGTCCACTCCGCCTGAGGCTCCTCCGGCGGATAGGCATCCAGATACATGAGTTCTGAAAACCTGCATATGCCCTCGTCCAGCCATGGGTAACGGATCTGGTCGTTTCCGACTATGCCGAAGAACCACTGGTGGGCGATCTCGTGTACCACAGTCCTGTCCAGTTCTGTCCGGTAACTGTTTTGTTCCCCCTCGGTCGCGAAGCCGGGCTGGTCCAACGCCTCCAGGGGGATCTCCGGGCCGACCATCACAAGTGAGGGGTACTCGGTTCCGGATACGCCGCCGGTAAGGCCGCTGAGGACAAGTGACAGGGTGGGATAGGGATATTTACCAAAGGCCTTGTTAAAGAGAGTCAACGCGTTTTTTGCCGTCTCCATGGTGCGGGCGGCGGTGACGAGCATATCGTCCCTATAGTACACAAGGACCCGGATCCCGTCAGTCTCGGCCTCAAGGGTCTTGAAACTATCGCTGGCGCAGAAGATAAAGTCCCGGACCCTCTCTGCCCGGTATGTGCCGCTTCCATCCGCTGTGCCCGTGGCGGCCACGCTCCAGCCGTCAGGCACGTGGATTGTGACGGCGTAATCCGCAAGATCGGTGTAAAAGGCGTCTCCCAGGTCCACATATGGCTGGCAGGCCCACTGGCCGTTTTCCCAGACCGACGGGGTGATAAGGAAGTTGCCAAGGTTATATATACCCTCCTGCCATCCGAACCGGTTCTCTATATTCGGTATGCGCACAGTGTAGTCCATATCAATTGTGATGCTGCCGCCGGATGCAAGAGGATTTGGGAGAACAAGCTCATATACTGTACCCTTCACCTGGGAAAGCTCCAGGGACGGGCCCTCCACAGTAACGGAAGCCACGTCGGTCCCGCCTCCCTGGGAGGCGAAATACTCCGGGATAATATTCAGATATATGTTATCCAGCGTGCCGCCGGTGCTGTTCACGTAATTTAGCGTCTGGGATACGCTTGCGCTGTGGGAGGCGGGATCGAGAGTCACGTCCACCGTAAAGCTGCTCAGAGGGGCATCCCCCAGATTATCGCGAATATCCGACGCTACCGTATTCTCAGGCTCCTGTACCTCCATAGGCGCGTCAGATTGAGGGCTGTCTGCACCGGCGTTATTCTCATCCGCTGGTGTGCCGCAGCCTGAGAGCGCGCAGATTATCAGGATCAAAGCCAAGGCCGCGGACAGGACACGCTTCATGTTCATATGTATCTCTCCTTTTACTGGGATAAACGCCAGCCTACCAGAGAGATGCTTCAAAACAGCAAACAAAGGGAATATAAACGGAATAGCCGGATATTTTCAGAGATCAAAACACCGTTTCAGTTCAGTGTGGATTTATACCACTCGCCCCAGGCTTTAAGGGCGTCCAGAATGGGCTTTAGCGTCTCCCCGAGTGGTGTGAGGGAGTATTCCACACGGGGCGGTACCTCCGCGTAGACGGTCCTCTTGACAAGCCCATCCTCTTCCATGGACCGGAGGCTCTCGGTGAGCACCTTCTGGCTTATCCCATCCAGATCCTTCCGCAGCTCATTGAACCGCCAGGGACGGACAAGAAGGTTGCGCAGTATCAAAATTTTCCATTTGCTGCCGATGAGTTGTACAGTTGTCGCTACCGGACAGGCGGGCATCTCCTCTTTTGTAAGCATGGAATATCCTCCTTTACTCAATAGTTTATATTAGAATGTTACATTCAATTATAATGCAGCATGCGTTATATATCAAGGTGGCGGTGAATATAAATCTGTGGATCTAATAATAGTCACAAAAAGGTGACTGAGTGATAAAAAAGTGCGTACTTGTGGCGGAAAATAAAACATTTAAAATAGAAAACACAGAGGGCAGACACTCTGAATAATAAAACGGAGGTAAGAAAAATGGCACTCTCCAATCTCTACGGATGGAATGATGGCAAGGCGGCTTCCGCCTGCGGGACAGCCTGCGGCGCGGCGGACAAGCCGGAGGAGAAGCCAGCTGCCTGTGGGACGGCCTGCGGCGCCGGTGACAAGCCGGAAGAGAAGCCTACAGCCTGTGGCTCCGCCTGCGGCGCTGGCGACAAATAATTTTTCCCGCCTCCGGCAATAACGCCGGGGGGAACGTAAATTCACCGGCGTGTCCGGTTTATATAGAGTGAGGTGCGGTTTTATGAGACAGTATTTCGCGTTTCAGTGGCATATAACAGACGAGTGCGACCAGCGGTGCAAGCACTGTTACATTTTTTCAGAGGATAATTGCAAAAGGCCGGACTCCATGGGCTGGCAGCAGATGCAGGACACATTCTATAACTGCCTTGATTTCTGTAAGGTATACGCCAGGCTGCCGTACTTCTACATAACCGGCGGCGACCCTATACTGCACCCTGACTTCTGGAAGCTCCTGGAGATGATGAGGGAGAACGGTATCCCATTCACCATTTTGGGTAATCCGTTTCATCTGGACGACCAGGTGTGCCGGAGGCTCAGGGAGTACGGGTGCGAGAAGTACCAGCTCTCGCTGGACGGCATGAGGGAGACCCACGACTGGTTCAGGAAGCCGGGCAGCTTTGATATCACCCTTGAGAAGATCTCCTGCATCAAAAAGGCGGGCATCCGAAGCGTAATAATGACCACCGTCTCCGGCACAAATATTGACCAGGTGCCGGACATAATTGACACCGTTGTAGCTCACGGAGCTGATGTTTTTGCCTTTGCCCGCTACTGCCCCACAAGCGGGGAGAAGGATACAGGTATCGATCCTATGCGGTATAGGCAGCTTCTGGAGACCTGCGACAGGAAGTTCAGGGAGTACGAGGCTGCCGACTGTGAGACATATTTCAACAGGAAGGACCATCTCTGGACGCTGTATGAATATGAGACAGGCTCCTTTAAGATACCGGATACCGTGGAGGAGGGCGTGATCTACGGCGGATGCAACTGCGGCAACTGCCACCTGACGATACTGCCCACAGGTGATATCTTTGCCTGCCGGAGGGTCCAGAACAGCAGTGTGGGCAATGTGTTTGAGGACAGGCTGGCCGATGTCTGGGTCTGCCAGATGGAGCGGTACAGGGACTACCAGAAGTTTGAGAAATGCTCAAAATGTGAGCTGCTGGCCTGGTGCAGGGGGTGCCCGGCGGTTGCCAGCGGTAGAGATGGCAACTTCTATGCCGCCGATCCCCAGTGCTGGAAGGAGGTCGAATAAAATGGGGGAGCTTATGGACACCATACTGTACCGGCGGTCAATACGGCGGTTCGACACAAGGCAGATTAGCGAGTGGGAGCTGGAGCAGATACTAAAGGCCGGCCTCTTTGCCCCCATCGCCGGAGGGGGACAGAGACCCATATTCGTCGTCTGCCAGGACAGGGAGATAAACGAGCGGCTGGGGAAGATAAAGAGGGCAAACTCCCACCCCAGGATGGCCACGGCCGCAAGCTATGTGTCACGGCAGCAGCCCAGCATAGCCGACGACCCGAATATAAAAAACGCCTTTTACGACGCGCCAACCGTCATAACTATGTTTGGACCTAAAAATTTCCTCTTCACTCCCGAGGACTGCGCCGTGGCGGCGGAGAACATGATGCTGTCGGCGGACGCGCTGGGGATAGGTTCATGCTATATAGGCCAGGGCTGGCCGGCCTTTGACGACCCGTACGGCCAGGAGATACTGCGGCAGTGGGACATACCGGGAGATTACTATGCTGTATCCCAGTTGCTGCTGGGGTACCCAAGGCCGGGTGACTCACACCCCGAGGCGAAACCGAGAAGAGCGGGGAGAGTAATCAGGATAGGGCAAGAGAGTAAAGGTAGATAAGGGGAGCTGCGTTTATGAATGAGATTATTGAGAAGATGTTGACACGCCACGCCATACGCCGTTTTCAGCAGAGGCAGGTGGATAATGAGATCCTCGACCAGATACTGACGGCCGGACTGTACGCGCCCAGCGCGGGAAACAACCAGTATTCCCGGATAGTTGTGTGCCAGGATAGTGAGATAAATGAAAAACTTGGTCGTATAAGCCGTTATATGCAGTTTAAGGGACAGGATCCGAAAAGCATTGCACACTCCATTTCATCGGAACAGCCGAGTATTCAGGACGATTTTACAATAATGAACGGATTCTACAATGCACCGACTGTGCTCACTATTTTTACAAGAGACGGCGTATATGCCCACGACGATGGTGCGATGATAGGTGAAAACATACTGCTGGCAGCGCATTTCCTGGGGTTGGGCGCCTGCTATGTTGGACGTACAGGGGAAGTGTTTGCCACAGAGTATGGGAGAACGTTGTGGAAAGCGTGGGGCGTGCCTGAGGATATGGTACCTGTATGCAACGTGCTTTTGGGATATATAGACGGGCCTTTCCCACACGAAAAGCCCCGCAGGGAGGGACGAATAGTCAGGGTTTGATGTGAGTGCCTTAAAGGAGAAAAGGGAGACTATGGACGCTAAAACATGCATACAGAAGCTGCAACATGTGGGAGTGCTGGCTTTTGCCACGGTGGATGAGCACGGCAATCCACAGGTCAGGAATATCAGCGCGATCCACTATGAGCCTGACGCCATATACTTTTTTACTGCCAGAGGAAAGGACTTCTGCCGGGAACTGCTGGCTGACGGGCACGTTCAGATACTGGGGTACACCAGGTATAAGGAGATGATACGCCTGTCCGCCAAGGCCGAGCCCGTTCCGGAGGAGCAGCAGAGGAAGTGGATGGACGTTATATTCTCAGAGCAGCCGTATCTTTCAAATGTATACCCAGGGGATACCAGAGATATAGGAATTGTGTTTGAGATAAGGGATGGCAGTATAGAGTATTTTAATTTGGGCGTAAGGCCGATATTCAGGGAGAACTATACCATAGGCTGCGGGGAGATATCGCCAAAGGGATACAGGATCGGGGATTCGTGCATCGGGTGCGGCACCTGTTTGACACACTGTCCACAGGGCTGCATAGAACAGGGGACTCCGTACGCAATCCAGCAGGAACACTGCCTACACTGCGGCGCCTGCCTCGAGTCGTGCCCAGTATCGGCGGTGGAGCGGGTAAGCTGAATATATTTTGCTGAAAGGGCGCGTTAAAAACGCGCCCTTTTCTGTGGATAAGGGGTGGAACGCAAAAAAATTTTCAGGGCGCAAAAACCCGAAAGGCTTTGGTACATCAAAAAGTTTCCATCCGGTAACTATCCAAAAGTTTCTGCCTGGTAACTATAGCACAAAAAAGTGCGTACTTTTCAA
>CALXAF010000062.1 GCA_944386185.1 uncultured Oscillospiraceae bacterium | reverse complement strand
AAAAATGACCAACGAGAGAGAAGCACGTCCCTCCCGCCCCGGACAGAACCGGAAGCGCAGGAAGGTATGTCAGTTCTGTGTTGATAAGTGCACTCACATAGATTATAAGGATACAGCGAAGCTCCGCCGTTATCTCTCTGAGCGCAGCAAGATACTGCCCCGCCGTGCCACCGGCACATGCGCCATGCATCAGAGGCAGCTGACAAGCGCCATCAAGGCCGCCCGTCAGATAGCCCTGCTGCCCTATGTGACTGACTAATCAGGCAAAGAGAAGGATAAAATGTTTCATAGCCGAGAGGGACCGACAATGCCGGTCCCTCTCGGCGCGTTCTAAGCGCTGCTACATACGGGAAGGGAGACACAGGCCGCAGAGGTAAATTCACATAATGTTCACCTCTTGCCGAATATGCTGTTGTAAAATAAAATATTAGCGAAAATTGACTAACAGGTGGTGAAAGCATGACAGGGGAGAAAGAATTGGCACTGGGATTGGACATAGGCTCCACCACGGCCAAGATAGTTGTTACAGACGGAGAGCGGATACTGTACAGCCGCTATGAGCGCCACTTTTCGCAGGTGCGCACAAAAGCCCTGGAACTAATCGAAGGAGCCAGGGAGGCTCTCTCCGGACATCTTTTCACCGCCGCCATATCAGGCTCTGCTGGAATGGGCGTCGCCCAGGCTGCGTCTCTGCCGTTTGTACAGGAGGTGTACGCCACAGGACAGGTGGTGGAGCACATGGAGCCGGACACATCCGCCGTCATAGAGCTGGGCGGAGAGGACGCTAAAGTTATATTTTTCGACGGCGGTATAGATGAGAGAATGAACGGGAGCTGTGCCGGCGGCACAGGCGCCTTTATCGACCAGATGGCGGTGCTGCTGGATATGTCAGTGGACGAGATGGATAAGCTGAGCTTACAGCACACGCGCCTTTACCCTATAGCCTCCCGCTGCGGCGTTTTCGCCAAGTCGGACATACAGCCCCTTCTAAACCAGGGGGCGGCAAAGGCCGACGTGGCCGCCAGCATATACCAGGCCGTTGTAAACCAGACTATCGCCGGACTTGCCCAGGGGCGCCGGATAGAGGGGAAGGTTATGTTCCTGGGCGGGCCGCTGCACTACTGCATGGGGCTTAGGGAACGCTTTGTGGATACGTTGAAGCTGTCCCCAGAGAATGCCATATTCCCGGATTACGGGCTATTTGCTGTGGCACTGGGGGCCGCCATGTGGAGCCTGGGCGGCGAGGAGACGGACATTGAGAGCTTGGAGAGGGCCCTGAGGGAGAGCGCCTCTATGGAGGCGCCCATGAGGGACCGGCTCCGGCCGCTCTTTGAAAACGAGGAGGAACTCCGGGAGTTCCGCGCAAGGCACAGCCGCTCCGACGTGCCGTCGGAGGACATAGCTACATATGCCGGCGGGGCGTATCTTGGGATCGACTGTGGCAGTACGACCACGAAACTTGTCCTCATCTCTGACGAACGTAGGATCCTTTACACCTACTACAGCCCAAACAGGGGCGACCCGGTGGCGCTTGTACTGGAAAAACTCACAGAGATACGGGGCTTGTGCGGTGACAGGATAGAGATACGCGGGGCGGCGGTCACGGGATATGGCGAGGACCTTATACGCCACGCTTTCCACTGCGACGGTGGGTTAGTTGAGACTATTGCCCACTTTACCGCCGCAAAATACTTTATGCCCCAGGTGGATTTCATACTGGACATCGGCGGACAGGACATAAAGTGCTTCAGGATAAGGAATGGGGCCATAGACTCCATAATGCTAAACGAGGCATGCTCATCCGGCTGCGGGTCCTTTATTGAGACTTTCGCCAAATCAATGGGATACTCCGTGCGGGACTTTGCCGCCTTGGGGCTGCGGAGCCGCGCGCCGGTGAATCTGGGTTCCAGATGCACGGTGTTTATGAACTCCTCTGTGAAACAGTCTCAGAAAGAGGGGGCCACGGTGGAGGACATCTCTGCCGGACTTTCCATAAGCGTTGTGAAAAACGCCATCTACAAGGTTATTAGGGCCAACTCGCCAAAGGAGCTGGGCGAACACATAGTTGTCCAGGGCGGTACGTTTCTTAACGACGCGGTGCTCCGCGCCTTTGAGCAGGAGCTGGGGGCCGACGTGACACGCCCGGCCATAGCCGGGCTCATGGGCGCTTTCGGAGCGGCGCTGTACGCCATGCGCCATGAGAAGAGCTCACTCTTGACGATGGATGAACTTAAGAGCTTTACCCACGCCTCCAAGAGCGCGGTGTGCAAGGGATGTCAGAACCACTGCCGCCTCACTATAAATACATTCTCCGACGGCGGCAGGTTCATCTCCGGAAACCAGTGCGAGCGGGGGCTGGGGGTGAAGGCGGCCGAGGAGCTTCCAAATCTGCACCAGTGGAAGAGGGAGCGCATTGAGGCCCTGCGCCCGGGGAACGGCAGCCGCGGCAAGCTGGGGCTGCCGATGGCACTGGGTATTTGGGAACTCTATCCCCTTTGGCATGAGTTGTTCACAAGGCTTGGGTATCAGGTGATAGTGTCAAAGCTCTCCACCCGCCGTACCTATGAAAAGGGCCAGTTCTCCATCCCATCGGACACCGCCTGCTATCCGGCGAAGATAATGCACGGGCATATGGAGGAGCTTATCGAGGACGGGGCGGAGTATATTTTCTATCCCTGCCTCACATATAATGTGGATGAGAAAGCCAGTGTGAACCACTATAATTGCCCGGTGGTGGCATATTACTCCGAGCTTCTCCACGGGAATATGGATGATCTGAGAAAGGTGAAGTTCCTCTACCCGTACCTGAGGGTGGAGTCGCCGCAGGCGCTCTTCAGGACTATGTGGAAGAACATCGGCCTCTTTGGCAAAGACATAACCCGGCGGGAGCTCTGGCAGGCCGTGGAGGCCGGGTTTGACGCCTACAAAAGATACGTCCGTGAGCTGCGTGAGGCCGGAGAGAGGGCCATGAGATATGCCCGGGATAAGGGCAGGAGGATAATGATCCTGGCGGGCAGGCCATATCACGCGGACCCGGAGATAGGCCACGGTATAGATAAGCTGGCCTCATCATTGGGCTTTGTGGTTGTTACAGAGGACGCGGTGGCGCATTTGGTGCCGCCGGAGAGGGTGAACGTTCTTAACCAGTGGACCTTCCACGCAAGGCTCTACAGGGCGGCAAGGTACGCAGCGGAGCACGAGGACACTGAGCTTGTCCAGCTTGTGAGCTTCGGCTGCGGCGTTGACGCAATAACCACGGACGAGGTGCGCTCGATATTGGAGGACGAGGGAAAGTTCTATACCCAGATAAAGATAGATGAAATAACTAACCTTGGGGCTGTAAGGATACGCCTCAGGAGCCTTCTGGGGGCACTGGAGGAGAGAGAATGGGAAAACGTGAGGCC
>CALXAF010000061.1 GCA_944386185.1 uncultured Oscillospiraceae bacterium | reverse complement strand
GCCAGCGGAATCCCACCGGTGCCATGACGACGCGGCTTCAGCCAACGGCTCCCCAGTGCCGCCGCGGCGGCGGTAATCACTCCTCAAACAGCGGTGTGGAGAAGTAGCGCTCGGCGGTGTCAGGCAGGACCGTGACCACGGTTTTTCCCTGCCCCAGCTTCTGAGCCAGCTTCAGGGCGGCGGCCACGTTGGTGCCGCTGGATATACCGCACATGATGCCCTCCATCCTTGCAAGCTTCCTGGCCGTTTCAAGAGCCTCGTCGTCTGACACAATATATATATGGTCGTATATATTCAGGTTAAGGTTTGTCGGTATGAGCCCGGCGCCTATGCCCATCTGGATATGGGAGCCCACCGTGCCGCCGGCCAGGATGGCCGCGTTCTCAGGCTCCACAGCCCAGATCTCCATATCCGGGTTCAGGGCTTTCAGCGTCTCACCTATCCCGGAGAGTGTGCCGCCGGTTCCCACACCCGAGCAGAAGCCGTCGATGGGCCCCGCCACCTGTTCCAATATCTCAAGGCCGGTGTGGTGCTTGTGGACAAGTGGGTTTGCCGGGTTTTCAAACTGCTGTGGGACAAACACGTGTGGATCCTCCCTCTGCATCCGCATGGCTTCCTCAAGGCAGGCGGCTATGGCCTTGCCTATGTCCCCATCGTCGTGGATAAGCTTCACCTGGGCGCCGTAGTGCCTGACTATCTTCCGCCGTTCCTCGCTGACTGAGTCCGGCATTATTATCACTGTCTTGAGTCCCCACACAGCCCCCACAAGCGCAAGTCCAATACCCTGATTTCCGCTGGTTGGCTCCACTATCACTGTGTTTTCATCTATTATGCCGCGTCTTTTCGCGTCCAGCAGCATGTTGTAGGCGGTACGTGTCTTGATGGATCCGCCCACGTTAAGCCCCTCGTATTTCACCAGCACCTGTGCCCAGCCGGGCTCCACCATGCGCTGCAGGCGTATCATGGGCGTGTGTCCTATCGCTTCCAATATGTTTTCACAAACCATGCTTAAATTCTCCCGCTCCGGTGTATCGCCGGTCATTTTACTACAACATTCTCCGGCCCCAGCATCTCCCTCAGCTCCTTTAGAAGCGCCCTGTGGATTATGCACTCGGTGCCGAACTTTTTCTTTGTATCCTCAAAGTATACTATGAACTGGTCGTGCCCGGGGAACATGTTAAGGATGAGCTTTATCCTCTCAAAGGCGGGATCAGACTGGCTCTTCAGCCTGACATACAGCTTCCCTTCCACGGCCTCCTCGCTGGCCCCGCTGTCGGAATTCTCATTGAGCGGCCGTATAAAGCCGACCACCACCTGTGGATCCTTATCCTCCCTCAGTGAGAGGCGCCCTTTTATATAGACCAAGTTCCCCTCATTGAGATAACCCGCGCTTGCGTCAAGAGTCCGCTGAAAAACCATCAGCTCTATTGATCCGGTCCCGTCATCCAGTGTGACATACGCCATTATTGAGCCGTTCTTGGTGGGCTTTGTTTTCACTGTTGAGATCACGCCGGCCAGGGTAACGTCCTGGTCATCATTAAACTTCCGTTCCACACCATCATCCTGGCCGTCAGACAGTATGGTTCCAATGGTCACCGCGCCCAAGTTCCTGGCGGCGCGCCTGTGTGAGTCCATTGGGTGGCCGGATAGGTAGAGCCCCGTGACCTCCCTCTCAAGCGCCATCTTCTCATAGGCCGAATATTCCTGAACGTCCGGAAGTTTTATGGACAGGGCGGTATCCTCACCTCTTCCAGTGAGGCCTCCAAAAAAGTCCATCTGCCCTTCAACATTCTTTCTCCTTGTGTCGATTATGGAGTCAATTGTAAGATCGCAGACCATCATCAGTTGCCGCCTGTTGGCCCCCAGGGAGTCGAAAGCTCCGCATTTTATAAGGCTCTCCACCGCCCGCCTGTTCATATCCATTCCGAACATCCGCTCACAGAAATCGAAGAATGATGTGAACAGCCCGTTATCACGGCGCTCAGCCATGACGCTGTCTATAAATTTCCCACCAATGTTCTTTGCCGCCACCAGCCCATAACGGATGTTGTCGCCCTCGACTGTAAAACGGTTTTCAGATTTATTGATATCCGGCGGCAAAAGCTTTATTCCAAGCTGGGCGCACTCGGCGGTATACTCCGACACCTTCTCCGGAAGGTCAAGCACCGAGCTCATGAGCGCCGCCATATACTGCTTTGGATAATGACACTTCAAATACGCCGTCTCATAGGCTACTATGGCGTAGCTCACCGCATGTGCCTTGTTGAAGGCGTAGTTTGCGAAGTCCAGTATCTCGTCATATATGCTGCCCGCCACGTCGGCCGGGACACCGTTCTTCACCGCCCCCGGTATGCCGCGCTCCGGATCGCCGTTTATAAAGGTATCCCTCTCCCGGACTATCTCCGCCTGCTTTTTCTTGGACATGGCCCGGCGTATAAGGTCCGCCTGGCCCAGGGCGAATCCGGCAAGGCGTCGGAATATCTCTATGACCTGCTCCTGATATACTATGCAGCCGTAGGTAATATTGAGTATGGGTTCCAAGAGCGGATGTTTATATGTTATTTTTTCCGGGTTTGAGGCGGCCTCAATAAACCTGGGTATGGAGTCCATGGGCCCGGGCCTGTAGAGGGCTATGACGGCGGTTATATCCTCGATGCTCTTGGGCCTGAGGCTTGTACACACGCCTGTCATACCCGTGCTCTCCAGCTGGAACACCCCGCTGGTGCGCCCCTCCGAGAGCATATCATATACCTTCTGGTCGTCATCTGGTATCTTGCTGATATCAAAATCGGGCACTGACCGCCTTATATCCTTTGCGGCGTCATCAATGATGGTCAGGTTCCTGAGCCCCAGGAAGTCCATCTTCAGAAGGCCCAGCTCCTCCAGCGTGGTCATAGTGTACTGGGTTGCTATGGTGTTGTCCTTCTTGGAGAGGGCCAGCGGCACATAGGTGTACACCGGGTCACGGGTGATGACTATGCCGGCGGCGTGGGTGCCGGAGTCCTTAGGCATATCCTCCAGAGCCATTGCCGTATCGAGTACGCGTTTTATCCTGGTATCCCCATCGTACATTGCCCGGAGCTGCTTTGACACCTCCAGTGCCCCTGAGAGCTTCATGTGCAGCACGTTTGGCACCGCCTTTGCAAGCTCATTCTCCTCCTGGAAAGTGAGCCCCATGGCCTTTGAGACGCTCCTGACGGCGTTCTTGGCCTTCAGCGTATTGAAGGTAATTATCTGGGCCACCCGGTCCTCACCGTACTTGCGCTTTACGTAGTCAACCACCTCGCCGCGCCGGCGCTCGCAGAAGTCCATATCTATATCCGGCATGGACACACGCTCCGGATTCAAAAAGCGCTCAAAATACAGGTTATACTTTATTGGGTCCACGTCTGTTATCCCCAGGCAGTATGAGACTACACTCCCGGCCGCCGAACCCCGTCCAGGCCCCACAGGTATGCCGCTGCTCTTTGCAAAACCCACAAAGTCTGAAACTATGAGGAAATAGTCAGTGAATCCCATCTTGTTTATCATGTCCAGCTCATACTCAAGCTGCTCCATGACTTCTTCGCGCCCGGGGTAACGCCTTTCAAACCCCTCCAGGCAAAGCTTCCTCAGGTAGCCCTTGGCGTCGTAGCCCTCCGGCACGTCGAACCGAGGCAGGTGATAATGTCCAAACTCAAACTCAAGGTTGCACATACCTGCGATCTTCACTGTATTTTCAGCCGCCTCCGGCGCATCCGGGAACAGTACACGCATCTCAGCCTCTGTTTTAAGGTAAAGCTCGCTGCCTTTGAACTTCATGCGATCCTCATCATCCACGGTCCTGCCCGTCTGGATGCACATGAGTATATCCTGGGCCTCAGCATCAGAACGGCGCAGGTAGTGGGTGTCGTTTGTCACCACCAAGGGTATGCCTGTCTCACGGCTCAGTTTTATGAGTCCATTGGCTGCCACCCGCTCCTCCGGTATGCCGTGATCCTGCAGCTCAAGATAATAGCTGTCCTCCTCAAACATATCCCGCATCTCAAGAGCCAGCTTCTTTGCCTCGTCATACTTCCCGTCAATTATGAGCTTCGGTACCTGTCCTTGTATGCAGGCCGACAGGGCGATAAGCCCCTCTGAGTGTTCCCGCAGCAGGTCCATATCAATACGCGGCTTCATATAGAAACCCTGTACAAATGACATGCTGACCATATAGCAGAGGTTTTTATAACCTGTCTCGTTCTTGCAGAGCAAAATCAGGTGGTACCTCTCGCTGTCCGGCACATGCTCTTTATGGAACCTGGTCCTTGGCGCCACATAGACCTCGCAGCCGATTATTGGCTTGATGCCCACGTTCAGGCACTCCTTATAAAAGGCCACCGCGCCGTACATAACCCCATGGTCGGTTATGGCGAGAGCCGTCTGTCCCAGCTCCTTTGCCCTTGCCGGAAGCTCCTTTATCCTGCATGCCCCGTCAAGGAGGCTGTACTCGCTGTGCACGTGAAGATGTGTAAATGCCATATGTCTCCTGTCTCCCACAAAAAAAGAATACGCGCGGACCGTGCCCGCGCGTCATCCGCTGAGCTTCTCAGATATCTCCACCAGTTTCCTGAGCCTGTGGTTGAGGCAGGACTTTGTCACTGGCGGATCCGCTACCCGTGCAAGCTCCGAAAGAGCCAGCTCCGGATATTCCTCCCTGAGCCGCGCCGTCTCCCTGAGCCGCTCTGGAAGTTCCTCAAAAGCCTTTCTCTCACGTATATTCCTTATGGCCGCAATCTGCGCCGCGGACGCCTCCACTGTCTTTGTGACGTTTGCCGTGTCGCAGTTCACTTTCCTGTTTACCGAATTCGTTATGTCCTTCTCTATCTTGGCGGACATCACGCCCATAGCCGATACCGGCGCGCCTATAGTGGTGAGAAGGTCCTCTATAACTGAACTCTGTTTAAAATACATTATATAGTTGCCGCCCCTTACCACGCACTTTGGCTCAAAGCCCATGTCCACAAATAAGGCGGTTATCTCGCGGCTCACCCGATAGTGGTCTGTTACAAATTCCAGATGGTACCGCTTCTCCGGATCCGTCACGCTGCCTCCGGCCAGGAAAGCGCCGCGTATAAAGCTCTCCCTGGCCGGATCTTCCTCAAGAATACCCAGGTTCACATGCAGAGACAGCATGCCACCGGTATCATATCCGAAAGCCTCCAGTATTTTCCCTATCTTTCCCCTATCGGTTATGCCAAAGCTTTTGCGTCCAGTCTCATTATTCCCTGACAGCTGGTCAAACGCCATTCCAAAGGCCCTGTGGAAAAGTTTCGGCAGCCTGGATGCAAAACACTCGGCTCCGGTGATTATCTTTATCTCGCTCCCCGAGAATGTATTGCTGAAAAGAAGTATGCCATAACACTCGGCAACTGCGCACGTCTTGGAACCTATCTCCGTCCGGCACAGTTCAGCCTTCACATCCGATGAGAAAGACACTCTTCCACCCTCCTTTGCCAGAGGGTGCCACCCCTCAGGCCTTATCTATGTCTCTGTGTATACACTCCGTCTCATGGCCCCTCGCGGCAAGATATTTCGCCAGCTCCTCTGTTATCGCCACTGACCTGTGCCTTCCGCCGGTGCAGCCTATGCAGATTGTAAGCGAAGTCTTCCCTTCCTCCTGATAGTTTGGGATGAGGAAATCCAAAAGATCCTGGAACTTCTCCATAAACTTTCGTGCCTGTTCGGAATTCATAACGTAATCTGACACTTCCTGGTCAAGGCCGCTTTTGTTCATAAGTTCCGGCACGTAGAATGGGTTTGGCAAAAAGCGTACGTCGAACACTATGTCGGCTTCAATGGGTATGCCGTACTTAAAGCCAAAGGACATTACGCTTATCCTCATGCCCTCCTCGCCGCCGGCACCGAACATGCGGAAAAGCGTCCTCTGGAGCCTCCCCAGTGTGAGGCCGGAGGTGTCGATGGTGTAGTCCGCCCTGCGGCGGATGGGTTCCAGTATCTTGATCTCCTTGCGCACCGCCTGTTCAAGCCCGCCGCTCTCGCTGTCCAGCGGGTGGCGCCGACGGGTCTCCTTGTACCTCTTGACAACTGTCTCCACCGAGGCGTCCACATATAGTATCTTATACTCGAACCCTAGTGCCATCAGCTCATCTAGCGCCTCGAAGAGCTCGTCAAAGCTCTCCCGGCTGCGAACGTCTGTCACCAGGGCGACACGCTCGTATCTGCCCCTGGTGGCGGCGCAAAGCTCGGCAAACTTTGGTATCAGCGTTACCGGCATATTATCCACGCAGTAGAAGTCCAGATCCTCCAGCGCGGCCGCTACACGGCTCTTCCCAGCTCCAGAAAGTCCCGAAATTATGAGTATCTCCACAACCTATCATCTCTTTCTATCTAATAGATGATCTTTATCTCCGGTGACAGAAGCACGCCGGTCCTGCCCTCCACTGTATCCCGCACATGTTCTATGACCTTTATCACGTCGTCAAAGCTGGCTCTGCCCCGGTTTACCACAAATCCCGCGTGTTTCTCTGACACCTGTGCCCCGCCAATTGAGAAGCCCTTCAAGCCGGCCTCCTCTATAAGCGCCGCCGCGTATCCCCGCTCCGGGCGCTTGAAGGTGCTGCCGGCGGATGGCATGGATACAGGCTGCTTCTCTCTGCGGCGCTCTGCCAACTCCTCCATCCTGCCGCGTATCTCCTCAGGATCGCCCGCGTGCAGCATAAGCACGGCCGACAGGACAGTTTGGCCCTCAAGCCCGCTGTGCCTGTAGGAAAAACTGCACT
>CALXAF010000060.1 GCA_944386185.1 uncultured Oscillospiraceae bacterium | reverse complement strand
ATGAGCCACAAGGACAGGCACGAGGTGATCGGCGGCGGCAGCCTGGGGCTTGACGCATTCAAGCGGATAATCAACCACCCGGCGCTCAGGGGCCTGCCCTTCTATCTTGAGACGCCAAACGACCTGGACGGATATAAAAACGAGATAGCTCTGCTCCGGGACCTCTATGAGGACTGAGGGCTTGCTATAAATACCTGAAAAATAAGGAGGCAGGATACTATGGATTACGCGAAACTCAAGGGTACGAAGACGGAGGCCAACCTGATGGCCGCATTTTCTGGTGAGAGCCAGGCCAGGAACAAGTACACCTATTACGCTTCCAAAGCAAGGAAGGACGGCTATCAGCAGATAGCCGACATTTTCGAGGAGACAGCCGCCAACGAGAAGGAGCACGCGAAGCTCTGGTTCAAATACCTGCACAATGGAGAGGTGCCCGGCACAGTGGAAAATCTGGAGGATGCCGCTGCCGGCGAGAACTACGAGTGGACCGATATGTACGACGGATTTGCCAAAGAGGCCGAGGCCGAGGGATTTACAGAGCTGGCGGACAAATTCCGCATGGTTGGGGAGATAGAAAAGCACCACGAGGAGCGCTATAGGAAGCTCATCGCCAATATCCAGGGCGGCCTTGTGTTCTCCCGGGACGGGGACACCATATGGCAGTGCGCCAACTGCGGCCACATAGTCGTTGGCAAGAACGCCCCTGAGATCTGCCCGGTGTGCGCCCATCCGAAGGCATACTTCCAGATCAAGGCCGAGAACTATTGATGGCGGGAAAGCCGGAACATGTATAAAATGATCGATAGCACCGTGGCAGCGGCGCTATCAACGCAATCTGTCAAGAAAGCCCTCCGGCAAGGAGTTCCGTCGTCCGCAGACGACGGAATAAAGTGAGATTTGGTCATTTTCTGCGGCGTGTACGTAGAAAATGACACCTCTCACGAAAGTTTGACCGACAATTTCGCTAGAAATCGAGGCCAAATTTTCGTGCAGCTCTTCTCGAAAAAGCGGAACCCCGCTTTTTCGAAATGCTTGATCGATAGCACCGTGGCAGCGGCGCTATCGATCATTCTTAATTCAAAGGATTTGCGCCCCTGGAGAGGGTCCGCAGGAAATGAGACAGGAGCTCCCTGTCACAGGCCCGGTAGTATAGATGGAACATGGCGTTGGCCTCCGGGTCCAGGATCGGGACAATGACGCGCCCCGGGACAGGGCCATCCCGGCGGATCACAACGTCGCTGGTGAAGGAGGGCAGGGCCGAGGCCCGCACCAGCTCATAGAAGGCCGCGGAGTCCTGCTGGACGAGGAAGCGGGTGTCGGGCATCATCTCCCTGTGGAGCCTGGCCCAGAACCCCAGCTGTGGACGCAGGAGCATTGCCTCACCGTTGAGATCTCGGAAATACAGCCCCTTGCTGCCGGCCTTCGGGTGTGAGGGAGGCAGGGAGAAAAAGAGGTGCTCCTCAAAATATTTCACGCACAGGGCCCCCTCAAGCTCTGTTTTGAAAGGCAGGACGATAAGCTGGTATGTGCCGCTGCCAAGGCCCCGGATCAGAACGTCATTGTCCCGGATGTCCGAGGCTATTGTCATCTGGGGATAGGCATAGGACATAGACGGAAGCAGCGACCAGAGGGGGGCCGGGGCGCATGAGCCTATAGATATGGTGTGGCGCCGCCGATCATACTCCCGAAGGCCGATGACCATTGAATCCGCCTGGTCGAGGATCTTTCTGGCGTATTCCACTGCCATAAGGCCGTTTTCATTCAGCTCTATCCTGTTCTTGCGCCGGACAAACAGCGGCACCTGCAGCTCACGCTCAAGCCTCTGCATGGAGCGGCTTATCGCCGGCTGGGACAGATGGAGTTTTTCCGCCGCCGCGGACAGAGTGCCGGCGCCGGCAATCACAAGAAGCTGCTCTAGCTGATATAGCTCTAACATAGATACACCCCCATAACAGATTTTAACATGGACACAGGGGATAGGCAACATCCAGTATGCGTTTTGGTTATGGTGCTCTGAGGAAACGGCACTGTACTTTTACCTGTCCGCACTCTAGAATTTACATGGGTATATAGAAACAATAACAGCAAGTGACAGGAGGAGAACAGATGGAATACGTAAATTTGAGCAATGGTGTGAAGATGCCTATGGAGGGCTTTGGTGTCTTCCAGGTGAGGGACAAAGCTGAGTGCAAAAGGTCTGTGCTGGACGCTATAAAAGCCGGGTACCGGCTCATCGACACAGCGGCCTCGTACACTAACGAGGACGCCGTGGGCGAGGCCGTCCGGGAGGCCATCGACCAGGGGCTCTGCAAGCGGGAGGACCTCTTTATAACCTCCAAAATGTGGGTGCAGGATATGGCGAGCTTCGATATGGCGAAGGCCGCCATAGACGCGTCCCTTGAAAAGACGGGGCTTGAATACCTGGACCTATACCTTCTCCACCAGGCCATGAAGGACTATTTCAGCGCCTGGAGGGCCATGGAGGCCGCCTACAGGGAGGGCAAGCTGAGGGCCATAGGGGTATCAAACTTCTACCCCAACGTGCTGACCAATTTCTGCGAGACTGTGGAGATACGGCCAATGGTGAACCAGGTGGAGCTGCACCCATACTTCACTCAGGAGAAGGCCCTGGAGACGATGGCCTACTACAACGTGGTGCCGGAGGCCTGGGCGCCCCTTGGCGGAGGCAGGTATGACCCATTTAATGAGGGGACGCTTATAGAGATCGCAAAGGCCCATGGCAAAACCGTGAGCCAGGTTATGCTCCGGTGGAACGTCCAGCGCGGCGTTGTGGTGATACCCAAATCCACCCATCTAGAGAGGATAGAGGAGAACTTCAACATATGGGACTTCACTCTCACAGATGAGGAGATGGCGCAGGTCAGCTCCCTTGACAGGGGATACGAGGGCACCGCGGTGAAGCACTTTGACCCGGACTTTGTGCGCATGTGCACAGGCCGGAAGATACACGACTGACGGAGGCGGCTATGGCGGAGAGCACAGTGACTTTAAATAACGGGGTTGAGATGCCGCGGCTCGGCTACGGCACGATAGGCCAGACGGGTGAGCAGATAGTTGAGAACGTGGCCTTTGCCCTCAATAACGGATATGACCTTATCGACACGGCAAACAGGTACGGCAACGAGGAGGAGGTGGGCCGGGGCCTTAAATTGTCCGGCAGGCCCAGGGAGAGCTATTTCCTTGAGACGAAGCTGGGGCCGACCCTCTACAGCAGCCAGGGGGCCGTGGAGGGCACCTTAAAGCGCCTGGGCGTGGAGTATATCGACATAATGATACTCCACCACCCGGTAAACGACTATATAAGCGGCTACAGGATGCTGGAGAGAGCCTGCAGAGAGGGGAAGATAAGGGCTATTGGCCTATCCAACTTCCCGCAGGAGAAGGTGGACCAGGTGCTCGCTGAGTGCGATATACCGCCTGCCATTATGCAGGTGGAGGGGCACCCATATTACCCTGCCGAAAATGCGGCCTTCTGCCGGGAGAAAGGGATCGCTATACAGTGCTGGTATCCCCTGGGCCACGGCAGCCAGGAGCTTTTGCGGGACCCGGTGATACTGGGCGTTGGGGAGAAATACGGAAAGACGGCCGCCCAGATAGTCCTGAGGTGGCACATACAGATGGGCTTCTGCCCTGTGCCCGGCAGCAGGTCAAAGGGGCACATAAGAGAGAACAGCGAGATCTTCGACTTTGCCCTGTCGGCGGAGGACATGGAGCGCATCGGCTCCATAAACCGGCACGAGCCTTTCTACAAGGTGACGCCGGAGTCTCTGAAGAGGCTGGCGGAGACAAAGTGCAATTTTGAGGAGTGACCGGTCGGAGGATATGGCCGGTGAGGAGGTATATATGAAGGTTTTAATGCTCAACGGCAGCCCCAGGCCCCGGGGCAACACATACATCGCCCTTATGGAGATGGATAAGATCTTTAAGGAGCAGGGGATAGAAACCGAGATAGTCAACGTGGGGGCAAAGGATATCCGGGGATGTACGGCGTGCCTGTCCTGCAAGAAGAGCGGGAAGTGTGTGTTCGACGACCTGGTGAATGAGACAGCTCCAAAGTTTGAGGCCTGTGACGGCCTGGTGGCGGCAAGCCCAGTGTATTACGCCTCCGCTAACGCCACGCTGATAGCCTTTATGGACAGGCTTTTCTACAGCACCCTGTTTGATAAGACCATGAAAGTGGGCGCCTGCGTGGTGACAGCCCGCAGGGGCGGCATAACCGCCACCTTCGATGAGCTGAACAAGTACTTCACCATATCCGGCATGCCGGTGGCGTCAGGCCAGTACTGGAACGGGATACACGGCGCCGCCCCCGGCGAGGCGTCCCAGGATCTTGAGGGGCTGCAGACCATGCGCACCCTGGCCAGGAATATGGCCTTCCTTATGAAGAGCATAGCCCTTGGCCGGGAGAAGTACGGGCTCCCTGAAAAAGAGGAGTTCCAGAGGACGAACTTTATAAGATAACGGAAGAGAGCCCCGCGGGAGATAAACCTGCGGGGCCAGTTTTTTGTGCTGTTTGTGAACACATAAGTGAAAGCTGTTCAGGACGTGTTGAAACTCCCCGCGAGTTATATGTATAATACGGGCAGAGAACGGCAAAGGGGGGCGGCGGTATGAAGATCCGGCTGGAGCTGGACGGAGAGCGCGCCCAGGCGGTGAGGGCGGAGCTTGAAAGGCTGGGGGTAGAGATCGACGAGGGCGCCGAGCTTGTGCTGAGGGAGGCCGGGAGCCGCCCGAAGACGCTTTTAGGCAGGGATGCCGTGACAAACGAGCGGGTGTTTATTCCGGAAGAGAGCATTGTTACCATAGAGGCCTATGGGCACGACGTGATAATTTTTACGGACTCCGGCAAGTACATGGCCGGGGAGAGGCTCTACACACTGGCGGAGAGGCTGGACCCGGAGAAATTCCTGCGGGTAAGCAACTCGGTGATTGTGTCAAGAGGCAGGATAGAGCGGATCTCCCCGGCGCTTTCCATGAGGTTCGCTCTCACCATGAGCGGCGGCAGGAGAGCTGTTGTGACAAGAAGCTACTACTATATTTTTAAGGAAGCCATGGGCATATAGGAGGATACTATGGGTCTACCGCTGGTAATTTTGATAATTGTTGGGGCGGCGGCGCTACTTGCCGTTGTGTCCGCCTGCTATCTTCTGGCCTACAGGAGAAACGCCAACCGGGCGCTGGACACGCGGAAAAAAGGCAGGAGGATGGCCCCTCCTTTCAAAGTGATAATGGCATCAACTGTAATAATACTTATAGCCGCTGTGTTTATAAGCTATCTGGCCGGGTATAAGACTGCATATGACCGGATGGAGGGCGAAGAGGACGCCTGGGGACAGACCTTCTACGGGGAGATCACCGGCATTGAGGCCGCAAATGTCGGCGGCAGTCTGGAAGTCCGGGGCCTGCAGGTCAACGGCATAAATTTCCGCGGGGATTTCACCATGGACGTATACCCGGAGACGGTACTTGAGTGGAGGCATACCAGGATAGAGCTCTCCGACCTGCGGGAGGGGGACACGGTTTCCGTAACCTTCACTGGCCCTGTGATGGAGAGCTATCCGGCGGTGCTCCAGGACGTGGTGAGGGTACAGCTCCTGGATGACGTGCTGGAGTGACGCAACGGGAGAGGAAACCGGATTTTTCCTTGATATAAGGCGGATAGGGTGGTAAAATCAAGTGTAGTCATTTGAGTATTACCGCCAGCGGCGGGAAAATATGCGGAGGAATAGACATGGAACTTATAGAAAACCTTAAGAAGAAACTTGATGGCGCCAACAGGCGCATAGTTTTCACAGAGGGTCCTGACCCCAGGATACTTGAGGCCACCGCCAGAATAGTGGCGGAAGGACTCATGACCCCGATCCTCATAGGCAATGTGGACGAGGTAAAGTCAGCCGCACAGAAGGGCGGGTTTGACATCGGCGACACCGAGATAATCGACCCTGCCACATACCCTGAGATGGACAGCATGGTAGAGAAGATGGTGGAGCTGCGCCGCGGCAAGATGACGGCCGAGCAGTGCCGGGACGCCCTGGCAAAGGGCAATTATTTTGGAACCATGCTGGTGAAGCTGGGTAAGGCCGACTGCCTGCTGGGCGGGGCCACATACTCCACCGCCGACACTGTCCGCCCGGCGCTCCAGCTTATAAAGACAAAGCCCGGCAACTCCATAGTGTCCTCCTGCTTCATCCTTGTGCGGGAGAAGGACGGCAAAGAGGAGACTATCGCCATGGGCGACTGCGCCATCAATATAAGCCCCAATGAGGATCAGCTTGTGGAGATAGCCCAGGAGACGGCAAAGTGCGCCAGAACCTTTGGGCTTGACCCGAAGGTGGCGTTCCTCTCCTTCTCAACTCACGGCTCGGCAAAGGACGACTCTGTCACCAAGATGCAGAACGCCGTCGCCAAGGCCAAGGAAGCCATGCCAGACACGCCGGTGGACGGGGAGATGCAGTTCGACGCCGCCGTATCGCCCACGGTTGGACAGTTGAAGTTCCCAGGATCCCCTGTGGCGGGTTACGCCAACACGTTCATATTCCCGGATGTTAATGCCGGAAATATCGGGTACAAGATAGCCCAGCGCCTGGGCGGGTTTGACGCCTACGGGCCAATACTCCTGGGCCTCAACGCCCAGATAAACGACCTGTCCAGAGGCTGCAACGCGGATGAGGTCTACACCATGGCCATAATCACAGCGGCCCTCTGATATAAAGAGAAAAGCCGCCCCTGCAGGGGCGGCAGTGCATAAAAAACCGGGGAGGCTGATGCCTCCCCGGAAAAATTCTGCTTGTATCAGATGAAGTTCAGGATAAGGGTCAGGACGACGAAAACCACGGCCAGCCACTTGGTGAGACGGGCGAGGCGGGCGTCCAGGCTCTTAGACTTGTTCCTGGCTAAAAAGGTGTCGTTGCTGCCGCCCATTACGCTTGATAGGCCGGAACTCTTTCCGCTCTGGAAAAGCACAGCGCAGACAATAACTACGCAGGAGATAAGCTGGATTATAGTGATAACGAGCTGTAAAGCGTCCAAAATGATCATTCCTTTCACAGGTTGCGGCATGACACCGGACTATTATGTTATCATAAGAAGCACGCCTTTGCAAGTGTTTTTTTCATTTTGCTGCGTTTTTTTCCTGATATTTTGCCCAGAGAGGTGACAGATAAATTGTTTTTTGACACACACGCCCACTACGACGATGAGAAATTTGACCAGGACAGGGACGAGCTGCTGGCCTCAATGCCGGAAAACGGCGTTGAGCTGATAGTGGATCCGGCCTCGGATATAGGCTCCGGGGAGCGGGCAATGGGGATAGCCGAAAGGTTCCCGTTCGTGTATTTCGCCGCCGGCGTCCACCCGCATGAGGCCAAGGATGCGCCGACGGATTACATCGGCCAGGTAAGGCGCCAGTCGTCCCATGAAAAGTGCGTGGCCATTGGGGAGATAGGCCTTGACTACCACTATGACTTCTCGCCCAGGGATGTGCAGCGCAGGGTGCTGGATGAACAGCTCTCCCTGGCCCGGGAGCTGGGAAAGCCGGTTATAATCCACGAGCGGGAAGCCGTGGCCGACTGCCTGGACATACTGCGGGCACACCGGGACGTCTCCGGGGTCGTGCATTGCTTCTCAGGAAGCTGGGAGACGGCAAAGGAGCTTCTGGATCTGGGGTACTACATCTCCTTCACAGGCGTGGTCACATTTAAAAATGCACGCCGCCCGGTGGAGGCGGCGGAGAAGATACCGCTGGAGCGTATGATGATAGAGACGGACAGCCCGTATATGGCCCCTGAGCCCTGCCGTGGCAGAAGGAACAGCTCGCTGTATTTGAAATATATCGCCCAGCGCATAGCGGAGATCCGAGGCGTAAGCACAGAGGAGATAGCCGGAGCGACCATGGAGAACGGGAAGCGGTTTTTCTCCATCGGCAGGTGAATAGGGAGCTTAAATTGACAGAGGAGATGGGAGAATGATAAAAGGCGTTGTTTTCGACATGGATGGGCTCATGTTCGACACGGAGACCCTCAGCGCAAGGTTCTGGCGTGAGGCGGCGGAGCGCCTGGGATACAATATGCCGGCGGACCTGCCGCCCAAGGCCATCGGGCTTGATGCGATAAACACCAGGAAGGTGTTTGAGGTGGTAATGGGCAGCCAGTTTGAATACTTCAAAGTCAGGGAGCTGAGGTTGAAGCTGGAGCAGGAGTATGTTGAGGAGCACGGGGTGCCGGTAAAGCCAGGGCTTTTTGAGCTGCTCCGGTATTTGAGGGAGAAGGGGATATCCGTGGCGGTGGCCACCTCCTCCGACAGGTCGAAGCTGGACCGGAACCTCAATAGCTGCGGCGCCGCGGGGTACTTCGACGCCACGGTGGACGGGACGATGGTGACGCGGGGCAAGCCCGAGCCGGATATTTTCCTGATGGCCTGCTCCCTCCTGGGGATTCAGCCTGAGGACTGCCTGGCCCTTGAGGACTCCCCGGCGGGGATACGATCAAGCACGTCGGCGGGGATGACGGTGGTAATGATACCGGACCTGGTGCCGCCGGGGGATGAGGAGCGGCGCCTCGCCGCGGCGATACTGCCGTCCCTGGAGTGCGTGCCGGAGTTCATCAGTCGGGTAAACGCAGGCGAGCGGTAAATCCCACGTCGTCGTGGCACCGGGGG
>CALXAF010000059.1 GCA_944386185.1 uncultured Oscillospiraceae bacterium | reverse complement strand
GTCCATCGCTAGGTCATCCGTAACTATGACACCATCATAACCCAATTCCTCCCTGAGTATGCGGTGCACCTCAGGCGAGATTGAGGCTGGCCTGTCCGGATCCATGGACTCAACTATGTTGTGGGCTACCAGCACCACCTGCGCCCCGGCCTCTATGCCGGCTTCAAATGGTATAAAGTCGGAGGTCTCAAAAGTCTCGTATGGGCGGCTGTCGTACGCTATGCCCGTGTGGGTATCCTCATTGTTGCCATATCCGGGGAAGTGCTTCAGCACACACCCCACGCCTGTGCCCTCCATGGCCTCCACCACCGTCCTGACATATTCGGCTGTCTCGCTGGCGCCCTGGCCAAAGCTTCTGGAGTAAATAAAGTCATCCGGGTCTGTGGACACGTCGCAGACAGGGGCGAAATTCAGGTTTATCCCCAGTGACGAAAGAAGCTCGCACTTCTCTATGGTGTCCTCCCTGATAAGCTCCAGGCCGCCCTGGCTAAAGAGCCTCTGGGGCGACTTGAAAGGCTCTGCGCGGAAGGCCGGGTAACGGCTGACCCGGTTCACCGTGCCCCCCTCCTCGTCAACGCCTATCAGCATAGGTATGGAGGCGGAGTCCTGATATGACCCGATCTTCTCCCGCACGCTGTCCGGCGTCTCGTCCTGGAAGTCCACCGCGAAAAGTATGTATCCGCCCAGGTGGTACTGGGCCGCCTTCTCCGCGGCACCCTCCCCGGGGCAGCGGGCTATGAACAGCTGGCCCACCTTCTCCTCCGTGGTCATCGCCGAGAGTATCTCCATCGCCCGGGCGTCCACCGGGTCGGCCTCCGGCTCCTGTTCCTCAGGCTCCTGGGTATCCTCCGTGTCGTCCGGCTCCGGCTCCGGCGTCTCCTGCTGCGCATCCTCCTCCGGCTGCTGTGTCTCCGGCTCCTGGACGGATGGTTCTTCACCGCCATCCCGGGTGAGCAGCATCACCACCGCGGCTGCCGCCACGGCCACCACAAGTACGGTTATCAGTATGACCAGCGTCTTTCCAGTTTTTTTCTCCATGCAATGCCCTCCGGCAGTAAAACTAAGTGCTGTCTCTCATTTGACCTCTGAATAATAACACTAAGTGCCGGTTTAGTCCACAGGAAATATTGAAACCTGCGCATACGTCGTCGTGGCACCGGCCAGGCTCGAAACTCACGCAGTTCGCTTCTCACGGCGCGGCGCGCTCCTCCTTCTCACGCTTGACCCGCTACGCTGGGCTCAAGCGTGAAGGCTCCCCCGTTCACACATACGGCGTTAACGGGGGAGCCTTTCTTTATGTAGTGGGGCTGCAATGCAACGACTACAGCCAGAGTAAGCGCACGGGCGTAGTGGGAGCGCCAGTCAATGCGATTATCACCCGCCTTGAGGTTTTGACTGCACTAATTGAACACGTACTATGTTACAACAACTGCCGCACCCAAAGCGTTTCTTTCAGGCTCCACCCGGTTTCTTTGCGCAAGGCAAAGAAATGGGGTGGAGGGGGGTGTGGGGGGATTCCCCCACACTAGGGCGTAGGGGCCACTGGCCCGTTACGCCCACGCTGGCCGCGGCCAGCGGTCCACTCGTGGGCAGAAAAAGTAATTTTCGCTACGCCTGAATAAAATCCCCAAAAGCCTGTTATGGTAAACTTCCGTCCCCCGGCGCCTTTAGTTCAAAAAGTCCTTCAGCTTCTTAGAGCGGGATGGATGCCGCAGCTTCCTCAGGGCCTTGGCCTCTATCTGCCTTATTCTCTCACGTGTGACATTAAACTCCTTGCCTACTTCCTCAAGAGTCCTTGTGCGGCCGTCCAGGATGCCGAAGCGCAGCTCCAGCACCTTCTTCTCCCTGGGGGTGAGGGTGTCCAACACCTCCATAAGCTGCTCTTTCAGCAGTGTGAAAGACGCGGCCTCAGCCGGCTCAGAAGCGTCCTCATCCGGGATAAAGTCGCCCAGGTGGGAGTCTTCCTCCTCGCCTATAGGCGTCTCCAGGCTCACAGGCTCCTGGGCTATCTTCATTATGTCCCGCACCTTCTCAACAGGCATATCCATCTCCTTGGCTATCTCCTCCGGGGACGGATCGTGGCCCAATTCCTGCAGAAGCTGGCGTGATACCCTTATTACCTTGTTTATTGTCTCGACCATGTGGACAGGTATCCTGATGGTCCTGGCCTGGTCAGCTATGGCCCGGGTTATGGCCTGGCGGATCCACCAGGTGGCGTATGTTGAAAATTTGTAGCCCTTCTGATAGTTGAACTTCTCAACCGCCTTTATAAGTCCCAGGTTTCCCTCCTGGATAAGGTCAAGGAACAGCATGCCGCGGCCCACATACCGCTTGGCTATGGACACCACCAGCCTGAGGTTGGCCTCAGCCATGCGCTTTTTGGCCTCTTCATCGCCCTCAGCCATGCGCTTTGCCAGATCTATCTCCTCCTCAGGAGTCAGGAGGTTCACCTTTCCGATCTCCTTAAGGTACATCCTTACCGGATCGTCTATAGCGAAGCTGTCGGCCAGGGAATCGGCGCTCTCCAGCTCCTCTTTTGATATTTCCTCAAGATCATCCAGTTCCTCCATACCCGGTGCTTCGTCTTCATCCAGGACTTCCAGCGGTTCTTCATCTATAGTTTCTATACCCATGGAGTCCAGGGCATCATAAAACTTATCAAGCTGATCCTGGTCCAGGTTCAGCTCCTCCAGGATAGACAGCTCTTTCGCCGTGAGAGAACCTTTCTTTTTTCCCTCCTTAATGAGGTTTTCCAGTTTCTCACGTCTTATCTGATCGTTCATCTTTTCAGCTTCGTGAGCGTCGTTGGTCTTTTTAGTCTCTGACATGTCTTTATCCTCCAAACCCTTTCTTCTCTCTGAGTCTCTCTCTAACCGCCAGAAGATCCCTGCCAGCGGAGTTCTTCAGCTTCTCAGTCTTTATTTTATCTATGTAGTCACCGAGCGCCTGAGCGGCATTTGCCGCTGACACCGGCCGCTGCATAAGCGTTGTGAATTGGGCCGCCTCATCAGCCGTAAGCCCAGCCGCTACAAGAGGCGGGCTCACATCTTCTCCCGCCTGGGCTCTTCCTCTTACAGTCTCAAATATCTTACCCAAAAAAGGCGACGTAAAATCCTCCTTTTTAAGTTCTCCCGTCTTAAACGCCAGGGACGGGTCCATTATTATAAGTCTCACTATACCCTCTTCGGCCGCAGCCGACGCAGGGTTCTCATATCTGAGGCTGCTGGCCGCCGGCTGTATGGCGGCTTCCGGCCGCATGTTCTGTCGTTCACGCTGCTTTTTTCTTATCGCGCGAAGGCGCCTTCCCGCCTTATCCACCTCGGTTTTGACTGCCTCCACAGAAACTTCAGCGTCATCGGCCACGTGTCTCGCGTATATCTCCCGCTCCACGGCATTTGAGACCTGTGCCAGCATCTCGGTGGCCTCTTTCAAATAGTCGAGACGCCCATCGTCAGTGTTCAGATCGTGCTTTGCCCTTATTGACATCAGTTTATACTCGGTGTGGTTTTCGCTCTTATCCAAAAGCACACTGAACGCATCCGCGCCGTTCTTCTTTATAAATTCGTCTGGGTCCTTGGCGCCTTCTATCCTGAGGACACGTACGTTCATACCTGTCTTCTCAAACATCCCAATGGCCCGCTGAGCCGCTTTCACGCCGGCTGAGTCGGCATCATACGCTATCACAACATTCTTAGTGTATCTGCTCATGAGCAGCACCTGTTCGGGTGTCAGGGACGTTCCCAGTGAAGCCACAGCGCAGTCAAATCCGGCCTGATGCAGACTTACCACATCTACGTTCCCTTCCACAAGGATAAACATGCCGCGCTTTGATTTCTTTGCCAGATTCAATGCGAAAAGGTTCCTGCTCTTGGTGAAAACCGGAGTATCCGGGGAGTTTAAGTACTTAGGTTCACCGTCTCCCAGTATCCTTCCCGAAAATCCTATTACACTGCCCCTCGCATCTATGACTGGAAAAATGAGCCTGTTACGGAAAGTATCATATATTCCACCGTTCCGGCCACGCTTTACAAGGCCTGCGTCAGCGAGTTCCCCCACGGTGTAGCCCATATCCAGCATGGCGTCCGAGAGGCCTGTCCACTTATCCGGTGCGGCTCCCAACCCAAAACGCTTGACCATCGCCGCGGCTATCCCGCGCCTGTTTATATACTCCACAGCCGCGGCTCCATCTGGTCTTGATAGGTTCTCATAGAAGAACCTGGCCGCGTCCCGGTTCAGCTGAAGTATCCTGGCCCTTTTAGAGCGCAGTTCCCCCGGCGTATCATCCTCCGGCATCTCCATGCCGGCTCTGCGCGCCAGCAGCGCTACCGCGTCACGGAATGGCAGATTCTCTATTTCCATTATAAAGTTTATCACGCCTCCGCCCTTCCCGCATCCAAAGCAGTGGTATATCTGCTTGTCCGGCGCCACTGAGAAGGAGGGTGTTTTTTCACTGTGAAACGGGCACAGCCCAAAAAGGTTGCTGCCGCTGCGCTTTGTAAGCGGGACATACTCGCTGACCACGTCCACTATGTCGCTTCTGCTGACAAGCTCCTCAAGAAAACTGTCAGGGATAGCCAATATATCACCTCCAGTGAAAATAGTCCAGCCCTATTTTACCGTCCACGCCATTGGTACGAAGATGTTGTTATAAACCTCGATGGCGTATGGGTCAGTCATTCCCGCCACATAGTCGGCGGCCGCACGGCGCACTCCCTCTCTGTCAGCTATCTGGCGGAACTCTTCAGACATCCGTTCAGGGTTCTTTACATAGTACTCAAATATACCTGTGAGCAGCCCTTTCACTTTCCGCTCCTCGCCCTTCACCACCGGGTTTTTATATACCCGCTCAAAAAGAAAGGCGTAAAACTCGTCCACAGCCTGACTCACATCGCCGCCCATATGGATCTCACCATCACACCCGCAGGATATGATGTCCTCAACGATAGTATTTATTCTCTGGCTGTACCTGTGTCCCAACACCTCGGTCACCCTGTGTGGCAGGTCCCGCTCCCTGAGGGTTCCGGAGCGTATAGCATCATCTACGTCGTGATTTATGTAAGCTGTCTTGTCCGCGAGCCGTACCACCTGTCCCTCAAGTGTGGCGGCCAGCGGGTCACATGTGTGGCGCAGGATACCGTCCCGCACCTCGTGAGTCAGGTTCAGGCCCTTACCCTCTTTTTCGATTATGTCAACCACTCTCAAGCTCTGCTCATAGTGCCTGAATCCGCCTTCGTCGGCCAGCACCTCGTTCAACGCCCTCTCTCCCGCGTGTCCAAATGGCGTGTGTCCCAGGTCGTGGCCAAGCCCTATGGCCTCAGTCAGATCCTCATTCAGCCGCAGGGCCCTGGCGATAGTCCGGGCTATCCTCGTAACCTCAAGCGTGTGGGTAAGCCTGGTCCTGTAGTGGTCGCCTTCCGGCTCTAGGAACACCTGGGTCTTCTGCTTTAATCTCCGGAAAGCCTTTGAGTGGGTTATCCTGTCTATATCCCGCTGAAAGCACGTGCGGCTCCCGCTCTCAGGCTCCGGCCTGAGCCTGCCCCGGGAGTCCCTCGCCCTGACGCCCCTGGCGCACACGGTGATGGCCTCAAGCTCCTCAAGTTCCAAACGTATCTCACGCATAAGCAAGACCTCCAGACAGCGAGACTATTACTTCTTCTACTCTATTTATACGCCGCAAACTTTATAAATCCTTTAATTTTTTCAAAAATTTTTTGTTTTTTATCTTTTGACCACAATCAGCTTTATGCTGTCCCAATATTTCAGCAAAATTCTCAAAACACAATGCACAGTTCCGCCGGGCTGATCACCTAGGCTGCGGAAATGGCGGCCTTATACCAGCGTCGCCGCCGTATACGCCGGGAAAAGTTTGTGAAGCGGCGGGAATTCCTGTATAATTGTGTTTAAAGCAAAATAGCAAAAGACAGGGATAAATTTAAATTCTGGAGGTACCACAGTGAAGATTGAGATTGGAAAAGATTTCCCACATTATTTCAAATCTGCCTATCCGGAGGAGTTTGAGCTCTTCTCCCATTTTGAGGTGGCCGCAGGGATACCGTCAGCACTGTTCGCCGTCACCACCTGGAAAGGGAATGGGCAGCCCAACGTGTGCTTCCACGCCTGGAGCTGCTTTCACGGGGATAAGACCGCCTTCTTTGCCGTAATGGGGAATCTATACCAGCACACCCACACCTACACCAATATTAAGAGGGACAGGTGCTTTTGTATAAACTTCCTGCCCATAAGCTATTATGATAGGCTGGTGGACACCATCAGAAATAACGATGTGGAGGCTGATGAATTCGCGGCGGGACAATTTACGCTCTCAAACGCCAGGACGATCCACGCTCCGGTCATACAGGAGGCTTTTATCAATATGGAGTGTACCTTGGAGGATGTGCGCGACCTGAGCGGCGCCGGGATAACCGCTATGGTGGTCGGCAGGGTCCAGCACATCTCTGTTGAGAAAGAATATGCGCAGGGATATGAGAGGCGGTACGGGAGAGACGGTTTTATGATGCTGGTTCCGGCGCCTCAGGACCTTGTTACCGGAGAGCCCGGCCAATCAGCCATCGCCTCTGTCAAAATAGAGATGCTGGACTAGGAGGCGGCGCTCCTGACGACGGGCTGGGAATTATTTGGACGTGGACTGTGTACCGATAGCTGCCGCTCTGAGAAATTGTGCCGGCATACTAGCGGCGCCGGCTGTTTAAAGAGATATTGTGCGCTGCTCTCAAAACTAATTGCCGCTGAAGGGCAGGAGCCCCTCAGCGGCAATCTTTATATGCCTATATCCTTCAGCTAAATGTGCCTCAGCCGCCCCGGCTCCCTGGAAACCCGGCCGCCGTCACTCAGTTATCCTTACCGGACACATGTCCTCGCCGGTCACCTCTATGGCCGCCGTGCCGGCGGTCAGCTCCGTCACTCTTGGCACGAACCTCTCCGCACCCTCGGGGGTTATGGATATTGTGAGGTTCACATCCGCCCCGTACACAGTGTCCAGCACGCTGGCGTCAAAGCGGCCAAGCTCCGGGCGTATCCGCTCATACTGGGAGTAGCTGCAAACAAGCGAGAGAGTCAGCATCCGCTGCATCCTGGATCTGCCGGCGGCGGCAAGGGCTATCACCGCGCCCTTGGTGTATGCCCTGACGAGACCGCCAGCTCCCAGGAGTATTCCGCCGAAGTACCTTGTCACCACACAGCAGAAATCCTCCACTCCGGCAGAGCGGAACACATTCAGCACCGGCATGCCGCCTGTGCCCGAGGGCTCGCCGTCGTCCGAATACCTGGCGATGTTCCCGCTTCTCAGCCCGTAGGCGTACACATTGTGGCTGGCGTCCCAGTACTTCTCCCTGGCGGCCTTTATCCTGGCTATGGCCTCCGCCTCGCTGTCTACATGCCACACGTGCCCGATGAACCTGGAGCGCTTCTCTATGAACTGATCCTCCCCATATCCGGAGGGAACTATATACTCACCCATTCCTGTCCTCTCAAAAAGTTACGTCTCCTCCGGCTGGGGCCGGGCTTCGTACTGCTTGAAACTCTCCCAGAGTTCCGGGCCTATCACCGCCTCCAGGCAGATGAAATCGTCGGTGTATTCCTGGGATATGACCTGTGCCCTTCCGTGGAGGATCCCTATAAGGTCAGATCTGGAGTAGGGCAGACGCAGGCTCACCCTCTTTTTCCCGCGGCCCAGCTCACGTGCTATCATCTCCAGAAGCTTGTCCGTGCCCTCTCCAGTCTTGGCGGATATTGCCACGCATCTCTCGCCTCTAGGTATATCGTCAAGGGAGCGCAGTTTATCCGCCTTGTTGTACGCCTCTATGCACGGGGTACCCTCACCGGCAAGTTCCTCTATGAGCTGCCTTACCACCCTTATCTGCACGTCACGCTCCGGGCTGGAGGCGTCTATAACATGCACCAGCACGTCGGCGTACCGGAGTTCCTCCAGGGTGGCCTTAAAAGACTCCACCAGGTGGTGCGGAAGCTTTCTTATGAAACCAACCGTGTCCGAAATGAGGGCTTCGCTGCCCGGGGACAGCGTGAGCCTCCTTGTGGTGGTATCCAAGGTGTCGAAGAGCCTGTCCCTGGCCGGTATCCCGGCATCTGTGAGTGCGTTTAAAAGTGTGGACTTCCCGGCGTTTGTGTATCCCACCAGCGATATGACCGGGAAGCTGTTTTTCTCCCGGAGCCGCCTCTGAGTGCCCCGGACGCGCCGAACCTCCTCCAGCTCCTGGGTAAGGCGCTGTATCTTCCGGCGGATGTGCCGCCGGTCAGTCTCAAGCTGTGTCTCTCCCGGGCCCCTGGTGCCGATGGGGCTGCTGCCGCCTGAGGCGGTCTGGCGCACCAGGTGCGTCCACATACCGGTGAGTCTGGGCAGCAGATACTTATACTGGGCAAGCTCCACCTGCAGCCGTCCCTCCCGGGTCCTAGCCCGGCTCGCAAATATGTCAAGTATCAGCTGGGACCTATCCAGCACCCGCACCCCCAGCTCCTCCTCCAGGGCCCTGGTCTGGGATGGTGAGAGCTCGTTATCAAATACGGCCAGGTCACACTTCTGTGCCTCTATAAATTCCCGCAGCTCCCGGGCCTTTCCAACTCCGATAAAGCACCTGGGATCCGGAGAGGGCCGGGACTGGAGCATCTTGCCCGCCGACTCCCCTCCGGCCGTCTTTAAAAGTTCCTCAAGCTCATCCAAGCTCTCATAGGAGGAACGCTCTTGCTCCTCCATACTGCCGGCGGAGAGCCCCACCAGCACGGCAATCTCTCTTGTATTATTCTCCAATTCTGCCTCTGTCCTATTTCTTCAGTACTTCAATTATCTCCCCAACAAACACCTTGTGGTAGTCACGCTGGGGATATACGCTGTCGTCCAGCTCCTGATCCAAAAAGCACTCGTGCTTCAGCTCATCCTCATATAGTTTCCTGCACACTAGCACCAGGCGCGCCTCCTGGAAATACGGGACGCCGCAGGGTGCATACACTGGCGTAAGCCCGGTAGCCTCCACCTTGTCTATGTCCCTTCCGCTCTTGGTGCCGCACAGGTTCAGCGCCTCCCGATAGCCCTCTTCAAAGAAGCTGAGTGTGTAGTAGCCGCCCCGCTCCATAAAGCCCAGGGTGTACCTGGTCGGCCTTATGAAACAGAAGGTCACCGGCTTGCCCCAGAGTATGCCGGCGCCTCCCCAGCTTGCTGTGAGCATATTCATCTTCTCCCTGTCTCCGGCCGCCACCAGCATCCAGTCCTTGCCTATGGCTTTGAACATATTATCGGTTATCTCAGTAGGAGCAATTCTAGTGAAATCCATGTTAAAACCTCCCATTAGCGCTTGAGCATTTATCATCCCATTATTAATTATATCACCCATATTGTGAAATGTACACTCCCGCGGCAAAACACCGCCCTTAAATGTCCGCTTGACCTTTTGCCAATTTTAATGTATTATTTTGAGACGTATTCCGTGTATATTGGGATTTTTACGTTAAAAAAATAACAATTTTATAGAGGAGAGCAAAATGGAAAAAGCCTTCGTGCCCTGGGATCTTATGAATCAGTTTATAATAGACGCTTTTATGGCCTACGGCGTCCCCAGAGGCGACGCCGCGATATGCGCTGACGTGATTCTGGAGAGCGACAGGCGCGGGATAGTGAGCCACGGCTGCAACAGGCTCAAGCCCATATACTTAGACAGGTTTGAAAATGGAACCCTGCTTCCTGATACAAAGATAGATATTTTAAAGGAGACCCCAACCACCCTGGTGCTGGACGCGAACGACGGCCTGGGTATGGTGGCCAGCCACCGGGCCGTGACTATGGCCATAGAGAAGGCCCATGCCATGGGAATGGGCGGAGCCGCCGTGAAGAACTCAACCCACTACGGCATCGCCGGATACTGGGCCTCAATGGCGGCAGAGCAGGGGCTTATTGCCATATGCGGCACAAACGCGCGCCCTGCCGTGGCTCCCACCGGCGGGGTTGAGAATATGCTGGGCACCAACGCCCTGACAATAGCCCTGCCAACAGACGAGCCGTTCCCATTTGTGCTGGACTGCGCCACCTCTACCGTCCAGCGCGGCAACATAGAGGTCTGGGCCCGGGAGGGCAAGCCCACGCCGGAGGGCGCCGTCATATCCCACGACGGCACATACATGACCGACAGCCGGCAGATACTCCAGGACCTGCTCACAGGCGACGCCGCCCTTACGCCCTTCGCCGGGTACAAGGGCTACGGATACTCCATGGTGGTAGAGATACTCTCAGCCGCCCTGGTGGGAGGGCCGTACCTGAGGATGCTCTCCGGAATCGCCGAGGACGGGTCCACAAAGCCCTACCATCTGGGACACTTCTTTTTCCTGATAGACCCGGAGGCGTTCCTGGGCGCCGAGACATTTAAGAGAACGGCAGGCGACATCTGCCGCGCCCTGCGCTCCTCAAAGCGCGCGCCTGGTGTGGAGAGGATCTACACCGCCGGCGAGAAGGAGTGGCTCAAAAAGCAGGAGCTGTTGAGCAAGGGCGTGCCTGTTGACCGGTCTGTGCAGAGCGAGCTTATTGAGATACGCGATAAGCTCGCTCTCCCCTATGCGTTCCCATTCGAAAACTGAATTTACGCTCTGGGCGCGTTATCACGCGCCCAGTTTTTGTTATGCAAGAGCATAGCAAAAACTGCCATGTACCGTCTCTGACAGCACGGCCTGATATTTCAGCGCACGGACCGGGGACGGCCCATATGCATGAAACCTAATGTACCGCTTACTTTTGCCTGTTATCTCGGTGCCTGCGGTGCATGAAATTTTTCCACATACGGCAGGCGGATTCACTCACTCTTCACTACACTGGACATTCCCTGACATATGAGCTTTGTGGCCATCTCAATGAGCTCCTCCAGCTGGAGCTTTTTTCCGTCAGCCACCCACTGCCGGTACAGGATAGTGGAGTTTGCCCCGTAGTAGGCGAACACAAGGCTCTCGGCGTACTCATTAAGGCCGAATACTCCCCTGTTTGTCTCCCGCCGGTGGTTCATAATACGCTTATTTATCTTCTCCCATATGGGCTGGTAGCTGCCGCTGCACATTAGTCTCTCATGCAAAAGCGGCATAGACGCCGCCTGTTCAAAAAACAGCCTTATGAGCTCGCGTATATCCCTCATACTGCCGTAGGACACGTCCTTGCTTATAAACTCCTCCGCCAATTCCTCCTGCAGTTCAGTCAGCAGCTCATCCAACCCATTGTAGTGGAGATAGAAAGTCTTCCTGTTTATCCTGGCACGCTCCGTCAGCTCTTTGATTGTTATCTTCTCATAGTCCATCTCGCATATCATGGAAGTAAACGCGTTGTGTATTGCTTCCCTGGTCTTTTTGACCCGCAGGTCCTCTGTCCTCGATTTATCCATCTGGCCCTCCCTCATTGGCACTAAGCTTAGTATGTTTGTGGTATATTACACATATCCCTTTTGATATGTCCATTGATTCTCAAATCTGTTGAAATTATAATTCTATTATGGGTAAAAAACAACACCCAAAGAATAAAACCCTTTTAATTTCCCAATGGTTAGGCCAATATTACTCTAGCATCGTGCCAAGGAGGTAAGAATCTTGAAAGAATTTGTGTACTCATATCCAACAAAGGTCTATTTTGGCGATGGTTCCGCGTCAAAAGCGCTTAAAGCCGAACTGCCAGGCTCCGGCAGCACTGTCATGCTGGCTTACGGCGGAGGCTCCATAAAAAGTAACGGCATATACGATGAAGTCTCCGGCATCATGTCTGGTATGGGGATAAATATCGTTGATTTTTCCGGAATCATGTCCAACCCCACCTATGACAAGGTCCAGGAGGGTGCGGAGCTTGCCAGGTCCCGCAATGTGGACTTCATATTGGCCGTGGGCGGAGGCAGTGTTATCGACTGCTGCAAGATAATAGCCGTACAGGCGAAAAGCGAGAGGGACATATGGCAGATGGAGTTTGAGGATCACAGGTTCCCCACAGACGGTATACCCCTTGGGGCCGTGGTCACGGCCTCCGGAACAGGGTCTGAAATGAATTCAGGGGCCGTCATAACAAATGAGGAGCTCAACATAAAGACTGGCATGATGGGCGCCTCGGCCCGCTTTGCCGTGTTGGATCCGGCATACACCTTAACGGTACCCAGATCTCAGGTCCTCTCCGGAGCCTTCGACACCCTCAGCCACGCCATGGAGACATACTTTGGCACCTCAGACAGGGATAACGTGTCAGACGATGTGGCGCTGTCCATTATGAGGAATACTGTGGTAAACATGCGCCGGCTTCTTGTGGACATAGACGATCTGGAGGCCCGCAGCAACCTTATGTGGGACTCTGCCATGGCTGAGAACGGCATTTTGAAGGTCGGGCGTGTCACAGATTTTCAGGCGCACCAGATCGAGCAC
>CALXAF010000058.1 GCA_944386185.1 uncultured Oscillospiraceae bacterium | reverse complement strand
CTGCGGCGCTCTGCCAACTCCTCCATCCTGCCGCGTATCTCCTCAGGATCGCCCGCGTGCAGCATAAGCACGGCCGACAGGACAGTTTGGCCCTCAAGCCCGCTGTGCCTGTAGGAAAAACTGCACTCGGCACAGTCAAGCTCCCTTATATTAAGGTCACTGTCCAGTATCCTCACTGTGGAGACTATGTCCTTCATCTCCCCGCCGTAGGCTCCGGCGTTCATTATGAGCGCCCCGCCCAGGCTACCCGGTATGCCTGAGGCGAACTCCATGCCTGAGAGCGCGTGCCTCATTGCCTCCGCGGCAATCTTTGAGAGCAGCGCACCTGAGAACGCGGACACTTTTTCGCCCTCCACTGCGACGCCGTCCATACGGCGCGTATTTATAACAACAATGTCATGGGCCCTGTCTGACACCAGCAGGTTTGACCCATTTCCCACAATGAGCCACTTGAGTTCTCTCTCCGCACATCCGGCAAGTATGCCGCGTATCTGCTCCTCCCTCTCCGGGAGGAACATAAGCCTCACCGGCCCGCCTATCTTAAATGTGGTGTGGGCCCGCATAGGCTCGTTTTCCAATACGGCCAATTCCGGGTGCCTCTCGCACAGGTATTTTAAAAGCGACTCAAAGCCGTCCATCATCAGCCCTCTTCCAACGCGTCAAAATACTGGTCAAGCCTCTCAGAGAAGTCTCTGGCAGAGTCATATCCCATGCGCTTCTGTCTGTTGTTCATGGCCGCCACCTCCAGTATCACCGCCAGGTTCCGCCCAGGCGTGACCGGCACGGTCAGATACGGGAGCTTTACGCCCAGGATGTCTATATACTGGGTGTTGTTTCCTATCCTGTCGTAATTGGCGTCCTTCTTCCAGTTCTCTAAGCGCACAACCAGATCTATCTTCTCACCCATCTTCACAGCGCCGTTTCCGAAGATGTGGCGCACATCCACAACGCCGATACCGCGCAGCTCGATGTAGTTGCGGATAAGGTCCGGCGCCGTGCCCATGAGGGTTGATGAATTTATCTTCTTTATATTCACCGCGTCGTCGGATATAAGCCTGTGTCCGCGCTTTATAAGCTCCAGCGCAGTCTCGCTCTTGCCCATGCCGCTCTCTCCGATAATGAGCAGTCCCTCGCCGTATACCTCCACAAACACGCCGTGGCGCATGATCTTGGGCGCCAGGGCATTATTCAGCCTGGTCATCAGGGTGACTATGAGCTCCGATGTCTCTTTCCTGGACTTCAACAGGGTGACGTTATACTTCTCCGCCGCGATAAGGCACTCAGGCAGCGTATCCACGTCGTGGGCGATTATAAGGGCCGGTATCCCCTGGCTCATAAAATCATTGAATTTCTGCTGACGCACTTCCTGGGACACACCCTGGAGATACGCGTCCTCCACCATGCCTATAATCTGAAGCCTGTTGGCGTTAAAGTGGTCGTAAAAACCGGTAAGCTGTATACCAGGTCTGTTTATTACCTGGCTGGATATAATTATTTTGTCGTAATCTGACGACTTATTAACTATCTGGAGCCCAACATCCTCAACCAAACTCTTAAGCAGCATCCCATTTTCAGGTTCCATATCGTACCTCCGTTATTATTTACCTATATTATCGATTAATCTTTCTCTTTGTTATAAATTTTAATCAATAAATGCCAGTTTGGCAAGTACTTTAGGGTTAAATAACTTTATAATATATGATATGAATTTTTTGTTGACAACGGGCGTTAATTACATTATAATACTTTAGCGCGACTATTGAAGCGCAGGTGATGTTCTTTATGATGCTTGATTTGAGAGAGATCATAAATGTGCCAGGCGGGAAGGTTCCCTTTGATATGGAGATGGACCTGTCCCAGCTCCATTTTGACTCCGTTAAGGAGTTTCTGACGCCTCTCCATGTGGAGGGAGAGGTAGTCAACAGGGCCGGCGTTCTGGTGCTTGAGGCCCATCTCTCTGCCGACATGACTTGTGTCTGTGCCAGGTGTTTAAAGGAATTTCCCAAACATCTCGCTCTGAGGACCTATGCCTTTCTCGCTCAGGAGCTTCAGGACGAGGACAATGTGGATTACTACCTCCTGGATAACGGCTTTGCCGATATGTGGGAGATAGCTGGAACGGCGTTAGTCCTCAATATGGATCAGCGTCAGTTATGTAAACCCGGCTGCAAGGGGCTCTGCCCCAAGTGCGGCAAGGATCTGAACGAAGGCCCCTGCGATTGCGGGGAGGATCGCGACCCCAGGCTGGCTGTCTTAGGACAGCTCCTGGAGAAAGATGAATAACAGGAGGTGTCATTATGGCAGTACCAAAGGGGAAGGTTTCAAAGGCGAGAAGAGACAAGAGGCGCGGCTCCAACTGGAAGCTTGAGGTCCCAGGTCTCGTAGCTTGCCCCAAGTGCGGCGAACTCCGTCTGCCCCACAGGGCTTGCAAAGCCTGCGGCTCATACAACGGCCGTGATGTGGTTTCTGTTGAGAGCAAATAAGTAAAACCTAAGGAAACGGCGGGAGTACACCCGCCGTTTTTTCTTTACCACAAAAGGAGGTCAGAGTCATGTTGAATACAATCAGTGCCGTATCGCCTGAGAGCGCGTCATACGAGGCCGGTCTGGTCCCAGGTGATACGCTCCTTGAGATAAATGGCAAAAAAGTGCAGGATGTGCTGGATTATATGTACTACTCCTATGACTCCGATCCCGAGTTTTTGATTGAGCACGCCGACGGTACCCGTGAGTCCATACGCCTCTCAAAGGAGGAGGGCGAGGACGCTGGCCTTGATTTTGAGTCATACCTGATGGACTCCCCCCGCGCCTGTGCCAACAACTGTATATTCTGCTTTGTGGATCAGCTGCCGGCCGGTATGCGGGATACGCTCTATTTTAAAGATGACGATGTGCGTCTTTCCTTCCTTACAGGCAGCTACATCACCCTCACAAATATGTCCGAGCGAGCCATACAGCGCGTGATCGACCTTAAGATCAGCCCTATAAACATATCTGTCCACACAATGGATCCGGACCTTCGCTGTATCATGCTTGGAAACAGGAACGCCGGCCGGGGCGTGGAGACCATCCGGCGTTTTGCCGGGGCCAATATAGAGATGAACTGCCAGATAGTGTGTTGCCCTGAGATAAACGACGGCAGGGAACTTGACCGGACAATGGAGGCTCTCACCGCCCTCTACCCCGCCGTGAACAGCGTCTCTGTTATCCCTGTGGGCCTCACGCGCCACCGGGAGGGGCTATACCCTATCGAGCCCTACACCATGGAGCGGGCCCTTGCAACCGTGCGGCAGGTTGAAAAGATGTCCGAGATGTGCCTTCACCAGCACGGCAGCCGCATATTCTTCTGCTCGGATGAGTTCTACCTCAAAGCCGGGCTGCCAATACCGGAGGAGGAGTTCTACGAGGACTATCCACAGCTTGAAAACGGCGTGGGCCTTATAAGGCTCCTTATATCTGAGTTTGAGGAGGCAATGGAGCTGGAACAGGGCCCAGCCGCCGGCACCCCCTTCACCATAGCCACCGGCGTCTCAGCCGCTGGCACACTGGAAGCTCTTTTGAACCGTGCGAAGGAGCGCTTCCCCGGTATAAAAGGCCAGGTCCGCCCCATAGTAAACAACTTTTTTGGACACACTGTTGACGTGGCCGGCCTGATAACAGGCCAGGACCTGATCGCCCAGCTCCGTGGACTTGACCTTGGCGAACGCGTATATATAACTAACCGCATGCTCCGGGACGGGGGCGGCGTATTTTTAGACGACGTCACCCTGGAGGATGCCCAGAGGGAGCTGGGGGTCCCGGTGATCCCGCTGGAGAACGACGGCGGTGTCCTTCTGGACGCCATGATGGAATAGGAGTGATAAGATGTCAAAACCTGTAGTCGCCATAGTGGGACGCCCCAACGTTGGAAAATCAATGCTTTTTAACAGGCTGGTGGGTCGGCGCCTCTCAATAGTTGAAGATACGCCCGGTGTCACCCGCGACCGGCTCTACGCCCAGTGCGAGTGGTCCGGCCGCGTCTTTGACCTTGTGGACACCGGCGGCATAGAGCCAAAGACCGACAGCCAGATACTTGAGTTTATGCGCTCACAGGCAATGGCCGCTGTCAGCTCGGCGGACGTTATAATCTTTGTGGGTGACATCACAACCGGCGTCACAGCGGCGGATAAGGATGTGGCAGCCATGCTCCTTCGATCCGGGAAACCTGTCGTGCTGGCAGTAAATAAAATGGACTCTGTGGGCGCTGTGGACCCGGATATATACGAGTTCTATGCCTTAGGTCTCGGCGACCCAATAGCCGTGTCGGCCGTACATGGCCACGGCACAGGCGATCTTCTGGACGCCTGCCTTGAGCATTTCCCGCCTGAGGTGGAGGACCAGGGAGAGGATGACTCAATAAAAATAGCCTTCATAGGCAAGCCAAACGTAGGCAAATCCTCTATCGTGAACAGGATCCTGGGCGAGGAGCGGGTTATCGTCTCGGACGTTGCCGGCACCACCCGCGACGCGGTTGACACTCCCTTTGAGAATGAGTTCGGCCGTTATACTCTCATCGACACTGCCGGTATGCGCCGGCGCTCCCGCGTGGAGGACAATGTGGAGCGGTACTCGGTGCTCAGGGCCCAGATGGCCATAGACCGGGCCGATGTGTGCCTCATTATGATAGATGCCAGGGACGGCGTCACGGAACAGGACACAAAGGTGGCCGGTATGGCCCACGAGGCCGGGAAGGCCAGCATCATCTTGGTAAACAAGTGGGACCTTATAGAAAAGGACACCAAGACCATGGACAAGATGCGCGAGGACATACGCCGAGACCTATCCTACATGACATATGCGCCTGTACTATTCGTCTCCGCCCTCACCGGCCAGCGGGTGGACAGGATATTCGAGCTGGTGAACTTCGTAAACGAGCAGAGCAGCATGAGGATAACAACGGGCATGCTCAACAATGTGCTCTCGGACGCCCAGGCCCGGGTTCAGCCGCCATCCGATAAAGGACGGCGCCTCAAGATATTCTACATGACCCAGACCGGCATAAAGCCACCCTCCTTTGTGCTGTTCTG
>CALXAF010000057.1 GCA_944386185.1 uncultured Oscillospiraceae bacterium | reverse complement strand
CCCTGTGTGCAGAAAGATGACATGAGCAAGATTTATCCGGCGGTGAAGGATTGTGATGTGATCATCATGGCAACGCCGCTGTATTACTGGAACATGAGCGGCCAGATAAGGACGGCCATTGACCGCCTCTTTGCCCTTGAGGAAGGAGACGGAAATCTGCTTCGGGAACATGACCGGGCCTGCGCCCTGCTGATGGCAGCGGAGGGCCGCGATTTTGAAGATGTGACGCTCTATTTTGACCATCTTATGGAACATCTGCGCTGGCGAAACCTCGGCCATGTTTTCGCTGGTGGTAACGGCGATGTAGGCGACATCAAAGGCAAACCAGAAATCCAGGCCGCTTACGACCTGGGAAAATCCATTCAGTAATTCAAAAAAGAAAGTATAAAGATTAATAACAGATTTCTTTGCTGACTGATACTAGCTTGAATTTAGGCGAACTTAATAGAATATTAGATGAGGATACTATGAATCATTAGAAATAGAGCTTCATCACTAAAAGACGAGTAAAAAGCGTATAGTAAAGCCATGGCTTTACTATACGCTTTTTATAACCATCACCCGGTACCGTGTACTTATATTTGATCTGCGCGGCAAAGACGTCCACATATCATACATCGCCGAGATAGACTGGTACCTGTAGATTCTCCGCTGCGTACCATAGGCAGCCGCCAGACTCAAAGACTAAGGCTCCCTGATAGTCCGCCCCGAGATATGTTTTAATGACGCCGGGGATAGGGATCTCAGATTCTAAGGTGACAGTACCATCAGTGCCAACAGAGAACACCTGCCAGACGAGGCTCACATCCCGGAAGAAATCCTCATCACCAAGCAGGATTTTGAGGACGCCGAATGTATTATTGTCATAGACGTGCCAGACGTACTCAAAAGCGTCGTCTCCAGAGAGAGAAGCATCTGCCCGCCATATGAGCTTTGGATTAGAACTTTCAGAGAAATCAAAGAGATCGAACCCGCCGGGACCCTCAGAGGGGGATGAGTATCGGACATATAGGCCGTGACCGAGTGGGATGAGTGTTTCAAACTCGCCCAGCGGGTTCCCGTAGGAGACGCCGACTGACATATCCAAGTATGACGCGGTAATCCCACTCTCATGAAAGGACGGTTCCAGCCCGCTGAAGTCCACAAAGACGAATCTGGTCTCATGCTTAAAAGCATCGGAGCCGTTGCCTGATGTGATCCCAACGCACCCGATAGCCCGGGTATCTTCCCAGTGAATCTCCGTATATATCCACCTGGGATATCCATCGGCGGATAGGGTATCCGCGTGGATATTGCCCGTCTCAGTATCCGCCGTTGCCGCCATGAAGTACTCGGTGGATGAGCCTCCATCCAGTGCTGTGAGAGTGCCAAGGAACCTATATGTGTCCCCGGACTTGGATATGGAGGAGATTGTGATGTACTGTCCGTCCTGCGGAATATAGTCCTGAAGGGTGTTTTTGCCAGGCACCCCCAGAGCTTGAGCCACATCTATCTTGCCGGTGAAATTGAGCTCACCGTCGAAGGTATATACGACCGGATTCTCACGCCAGTCTGCAGTCTCACCAGCCACGGTGAGCGCGATGTAGTCCTTGCCGTAAGAGAGTTCCAGGATATTCCCGTAGAAGGCATGTTTTTCCAAAATCCTGTTTGTATCCCCCTCGACAACGGTCACGGCAGTGTACTGTATCCGCGTTGGCTCGCCAAGAATGGATATATCCTGGTCAGTCCACCCGATGCTGGCGCCGCTGCGCAAAAGGGATGGGTAGTACTCCTCAGTGTCAGACAGCCTTGACCAGCCGCAGGCGCATACACCGTCACTGGTGGCCAGGTATAGATTGCCGTTCCACATCCAGCAGCCTGTCAGTTCTCCCGCCTGAATATTCTCACCGAGAAACTCCGGTTCCACAGGATCGCTTATATCGTAGATGGCTGTTCGCACGCTCAGATCAGGCCCGCTATGATCTGAACCCGCATCGACGGAGCCGGCCTGCCGGCTGCTTATGATGAAAAGCCTTTCACCGCATGTGAATATGGCGCCGGCAGAAGTATCGATACTGCCGACGTGCTCGGCACCGCTTTCAGTGAGATGTGATATGTGGACGCAATTATAACCTATGTGGTATGAGTATTCCCCAGACATGTCCAATGCAACGCCAGTATTCTCCACAACCGCGGTACTATCAGCGGGTTCTTTGCCGTTGGCTGAGGCTGGTATATCTGCTCCAGTGGCGTCCTCAAGACGTATATCGCTGTGGTCGTCATGGAGGCTGAGATAAGAGAGAAGCTCCTGGAGGTTTGAATATGTGTCGGAGGTAGGGGATCCTGTGATAGGTGATGCGTCACTATTCTGCGCTGGCTGATCCACACTGCCAGGCGTACCATCTTTAAATATCCATGGAAGAATAGAGACGGCCAGTAAAAGGCATATACAGGCGGCCATCGGCACTAGCCTGGCATATGCTGCCTTTCTGGTTTTTACAGAGCTGTTTTCACTCCGCTGGAGAAGCTCGTCGTCAATTTCCCCGAAGCTTTTGTACAAATTGTATCTGTTCATTTGAACCATCCCTCCTTTTTAAGGTATGCCCGCAATTTCCTGCGTGTACGGCTCAATATCACGGAAACATTGTTCTCTGTAAGGCCGAAGCGCCGGCCGATCACAGCCGCCGACTCGGTGAAGAAGCAGCGTCGGATGAAGATGTCCCCCTCCCGCTGTGGGAGGGAGCGTACGAACTTATTGATACACCGCCCCAACTCACGGGCGTCCACTTCTGTCTCCACACGTGTCCCGCTCTCAATACACTCGGCCAACTCATCCAGGATGAGAGGGAGCTGCCCGCCGCCGCGACGGTCAGCGTTTTTAGCACTGGCCTTATTGAAAGCGATCCCTCTTGTTATCTTGGCGAGGAAAAGACGCAGCCTGGCTGGACGTTGGGGAGGCATGGCGTTCCAGGCGCGCATCCAGGTGTCGTTGACGCACTCCTCTGCGTCGCCGCTGTCATCTAAAATATTGTTGGCAATAGAAAAACAGTAGGCGCCATATTTGTGGGAAGTCTCTCTGATGGCCTCCGGGTTACGGCTCCAGTATAGCTCCACAATCTCAAAGTCCTCCATTGCTGCATCATCCCCTCTTCTCAGCAGTTAAGGTCCCCTCAAACCTATAAGACAGGAAATTGAGCGGGACCTTACAAAGAATTTATGGATTATTAAAGATCAGCAATCTATGAGATTATATCTCCCTCTAAACCGGTTGGAACTTGGAATATTTTTTCATACTCTCTGTATTTTTCGAGCGGTATATAGAAGGACTGAGCATCTGCATCACTGTTTCGTTGAGCGAGTCTGGCCTCCAGCTCGTCGTCGGGACACCGGCAATAGCAGATGGCAAAGTCAAAGCCGCCGGCTCTGGCCCTGTCCCTAAAGTAGACGCGTTCTTCAACCGCCCAGAACCCAAAGTCCAGTATCACGCTGATGCCCTTGTGGAGAAGCTGGAAAGCCAAGTCCACCATTATTCCCTCGACAGCTGAATGACGGGAGTCGTGGCACGGGTCATATACATCCTGTCCGAATAACTTCAAATGCCATTCGTCGGGAGTGAGGCGCAGAGCCCCAAGTTCCCGCTCCAGCGCTTTTGCCCTTGTGGTCTTGCCGCTGAATGGCAGGCCGACCATTAAAATAAGCTTAGCCATAGATAGCCTCCTCAACTTATCCTGTAGTGGCCGATGATATCGTCCCGGCCCTCAAGTATATCCTGCTCGTAGAATATCTGGCCGGGCCCCGAGTGGTGGATCACAAACGGGACACCGTG
>CALXAF010000056.1 GCA_944386185.1 uncultured Oscillospiraceae bacterium | reverse complement strand
AGACGATGCTGCCGAAAAAATGACTCGGGCGATTTTGCCTGACAACTTTGACCAGGTCGTCAAAGAGCTGCCTGCAGTTCTCTAGTTTCCAATCGTAGCTGCGCTGGTAAACCGGTATGACAAAGCGGTTTCCCTTGCCCTCCATAAAGTTCATCAACCAGGTCTCGGAACCCTTCATACGCTAACCCCCAAAATTCGGCGATATTATGTTTATTGTATCACAAAGGGAAAGCGGACGCCATAGGGTCATGAGGCAAGAGCATGATAAACCCAACGAAGCCGTCAGCTTTCCCTTTACAATACGATTGGCAGTTCCTGCTATGGAAGCATCAACCTGATTGAGAGAGTGAATTGTGGATGGGACGCAGGCGAAAGAGTTGATTTCAGTGCTCGCAGACAGGATTGCCCTGCTGACATAAGAACTGTTGGAAGATGGCGATGTCTGCAACAAACCTTTCTTTTTTACATTTGCTTTCGATAACGTGCAATAATAAATACTACAAATTTTTAATTATGCATTTGTTTGATGTCATGAAATCCACACTGTCAGGTATGGACACGAAATCGTCCGCGCACGCCTGTGGGATCCCCGGGCGTGCCTACGGCACGTCTGGGGAAAGGAGGAGCCCACCAGGCACTGAGAGGCACAACTTCCGCTGTGCATCGAGGTTTGCCAGTGGTGCGACGACGCGGGAGCGCCAGTCAACAATGACTGCCGCACCCAGGAGCTTTTCTTTCGGGCTCCACCTACTTTGCGTCCTCACTCTACGGGCAAACCTCGGCGCGCGGTAAAACCTCACACCTCACTGCCACGTAGGTTCGTCCTTGTCAAAACGGACAAGGACTTGTCCGTTTTGAAGAGGAGGAGTGCGCCGAGCCGTGAGAAGCGAACTGCGTGAGCTTTGGGCCTGGCTGGTGCCACGACGACGTGGGGTGTGGGGGGATTCCCCCACGTAATGGCGTAGGGAGGCACCGCCTCCCGTTACGCACACGTCACCCGCAGGTGACGGACCCCGCGCTGCTGTAACAGCGGAACACCCCGGTGCCACGACGACGCGGTGGAGCCTTTTTCTTATCCTCAATCCTGTACATGTCACGTCTCTGTCTGTTTATATATAGTGGTGTCCGCCAGCATCCATCCCAGGGCAAAAGCCTGGCGGGCCACGCCGTTTGGGAGCTCCATCCACGCCTCTCTCAAACAGCAGATATCCTCAGCCGCCTCGCTGGAAACTGTGGCGGCATACTGCTCAATTTTCTCACTCACAGCGTCCAACTCCTCCAGCCGGCCGATATACCCATCCCGATAGAGCATATCGTAGCTGTCAAAAATAATAGTTACCACATGTGCATGAAAGCTGTCTTCAATGCTTGTGTACCTTTTTCCTTCGATACACCCCGCATACACGCCTTTCACAAATGCGAATTCCATCATATACCTGCAATTATCAATGCAAAGTTTATCTCCTCTCTCCATGAGTTTGATAGATTTTGCCGGAAGGATCTCTTCTAGGTGTGTTCTGGCTCTCTCCCATTCAGATATTTTGCAGCTATCACCTGCATATTTCATCTTCTCCATATGTACTGCCATAACCTGGGATAGTACCTTATCGCCAAACAAACTATTCGTCATATCCCTGAGGACATCTGTCAATTTCATCTGTCCGCCTCCGGATAAATTCTTTTAGACAAAATTATACTAATCTTTCAGAAAATATGCAAGTGCTTTTATATCCTCTAAGATTAAGTAAATGAATTTATGAGAGGTTCAAATATGGCAACTTTTTACTTGGTTATACAATACGCAGAGCACGGATGAAGATGGGATATTCTCAAGCAGCATTTTCAGAGATGCTGGATATTTCCCCTATTCACTTGGCTAATATTGAGGGTGGGCGGAGAAATCCTTCAGTCCCACTTCTCTTCAGGATGATGGAACTTCTGGACTTTTCAGTCGATGCCCTTGTATTCCAACGTAACGGACATGAGAACATCCTGCATACTGACGGGCTCACGGAGGATGAGCAGGAGGCCCTGTCGCGCCTGGTCGATGCAATAAAACAGGGGAAAGCCGCTGCCAAATAGCGCTTTCCCCATAGATAACATCAGCGGCCCAATAATGGGCCGCTGGCATTTTTAAGGTTTTCAGAAAAGTTCAAGTTCACCTGCGAAGGTGTCGTTTATAACGTAATATGCCTTGCCGTCCTCCGGCTTCACATATACCCGCACATCCTTCACTTCACCCTCACCGCCCTTATCCTGGGCGTAAGCCTTACGGGCACGCTCTGTGAGCTGGGCTACATCCAGCTCTATTCCGCTAAACTGCAGGTATACTTTCTCCGAGACGGCAGCTTTCGGCGCGCGGCTTCTGGAGGCCGCCGGCTTTTTTGCAGGAGTCTTGGCACTCTTGGCGGCAGTCTTGGATGTTGTCCTGCTTGTCCTCTTTGTCTTTGGCGCTGTCTCCACTGAGGCCTCAGCACCGCTGACCTCTTCAACAGTAGTTTTTGTATCCATGGTATTCACCTTTCTTTGCTTTTAATATATCTTCCGCGATCACTTAGTGTTACCGGACAAAAACGCTTCCACAGCGTCAAGGGCCTTTTCCTCATCGCCCCCCTCTACTGTGACCTCAACAGCCATTCCCGGCGTAAGATTGAGTACGGCCATACCCATCATGCTCTTCATGTTTGCCTGCATGTTGCCGGAACTTATCATAAGGCGGCTGGAGAATCCGCAGGCAAAGTCCACCAGTTCAGCAATGGGACTGGTACGGCTCTTCCACATGTCCGCGACAACTATCTCTCTCTTTTTCATCTTCCATCCTCCTATCAGATATTCTCTAAAAGGCTACCAATTGTTTTGGACAATGCGTCTGTGTCCAATTACCTGTATTTTATCCAGCGGGTTCAACTATCAGGAATATTCTACCATGTATTCTTTCGATTTGGAACAGTATTTTTGATTTTCTGTGTCTTAAATAAATCATAGTCCATCTACCGCTGTTGTTTTGTGCAAAATTTCAAAATAACCTAACGCAAAATATTTTAAACAGCCACCAATCCCCATTTTCTAATATTGGTCTTGCAATTTACCATGTTAGTGTGTTATCATACTGTTGCGCTGCGGCGTGAAATAAGAAGAGAGGAAAATGGAAATGAAAAGGATATCGAAGTTTCTGGCCCTGATGTTGTCCGTTCTGATGCTGATGAGTTTACTTGCCGCCTGTGGCAGCAGCGATGATACGCAGGATGAGCAGCCTCAGGAGAATGAGCAGGACGATACACAGGAGCCTCAGGATGACGCCAGCCAGGATGGCGAAGGCGAGGCTGGTACCGAATCTGACCTTGCATATGTGCAGGAACAGGGTACACTGTATGTTGGTATAACCAACTTCGCGCCTATGGACTATAAGGAAGCCGGCAGCGACGAGTGGATAGGCTTCGATGCCGACATGGCCAAGGCTTTTGCCGATAGCCTTGGTGTAAATATCGAATTTCAGGAGATAACCTGGGACTACAAGGTCCAGGAGCTGGACTCCAAGACAATTGACTGTGTCTGGAACGGCATGACCATTAACGATGAGGTTACTGCCGCCATGGCAGTATCTGAGCCCTACTGTACCAACTATCAGGTGCTGGTGTATCCGGCAGACAGAGCCTCTGAGTTTGAAGGGCTCACATCCCTCGAGGGGCTGTATGTGGCTGTTGAGTCCGGCTCTGCCGGCGAGGACGCCGCAGAGGCACTGGGCGCCACTACCGTACCGGTGCAGGCCCAGTCAAATACCCTGATGGAAGTGCAGTCCGGTAACTCCGACGCCGCTGTCATCGACGTGCTTATGGCCGCCGAGATGACCGGCGAGGGCACCAGTTACGCTGATCTGGCTTACAGCCTGAACCTTAATGAGGCCCAGGGACTGGAGTCTGAGTATTACGGCGTTGGTTTCCGCAAGGGTTCTGACCTTGTGGACGCTTTCAATGAGTTCTGGGCAAAGGCGGTTGAGGACGGGACCGTGCTTGAGGTGGCCACCACTTATGGTCTGCAGGATGCCGTTATACTGGAGTAAACAGCCTTTAAAACTACGTTTTTATAGCCTTTTTACAAAAGCAGAGAGCGGGTTCGTTCTCTGCTTTTGAGTGGTATATATCTCTATCAGAGAAGAGAGGACAACCCCGCCATGATCGAATTCTTCCAATCCCCGGTTACTCAGACGGTTCTTTCTGCCCTGAACCAGGGCTTTATTGTCACTTTGGAGCTGTTTTTTATTACGCTTATCGGTGCGATCCCCTTGGGGCTGGTTATAGCCTTCGGCTCCATGAACCGTTGGGCGCCGTTGGCTCGTCCAGTACGATGGTTCCTCCACCGGCGTCAGCGTGAGCCCGGGAGATTTTCTCGCTGGCTTATCGCCCTGCGCCCAGTAAGCCTGATAACCCGGCTCCTGGTATGGATAGTCCGCGGCACGCCGCTTATCCTCCAGATTATAGCCATCTACTATGTGCCGGGCCTGGTGATGGACGGCGGAACACCCTGGCCCCGGGGTGAGGCTGGACGCATGACTGCGGTGTGCGTGGCATTTATCATAAACTACGCTTTCTATTTCTCCGAGATCTACCGTGGCGGCATACAGGGAGTACCCAGCGGGCAGCAGGAGGCCGGGTTGGTGTTGGGCATGACCAAGCGGCAGATATTTTTCAAGGTCACTCTGCTTCAAATGGTCAAGCGCATTGTACCGCCCATGTCCAACGAGATTATAACTCTGGTCAAGGATACGTCCCTCGCCCGGGCCATTGCCCTGCAGGAGGTCATCTGGGCCGCCGAGTCCTTCATGAAAGGCAATCAGGGGATCTCAGGCATTTGGTGGCCGCTGATGTTCACGGCGGTATATTATCTGGCTTTCAGCGCCATTGTGACGATGCTCCTGGGGCGGCTTGAAAAGCGGCTGGACTATTTCCAGGTGTGAGAGGGGATGCAGATATGCCAATTTTAGAAGTACATAATATTGAAAAGCATTTTGGCAAGACACGGGTTCTTGAGGATATCAGCTTCTCCCTTGAGCAGGGGCAGGCACTGGCCATTATCGGCTCCTCCGGCAGCGGCAAGACCACGCTGCTCAGGTGTCTCAATTTTCTGGAGCGGCCGGACGTCGGGACAATTTCCGTCAATGGCGATGTTATCTTCGACGCCTCAGACCCTTCCACTCAGAAGGAGGCGGAGGTTCGCCGTAAACGGCTCCACTTCGGTTTAGTGTTCCAGTCCTTCAACCTCTTCCCCCAGTATACTGCCCTTAGAAATGTGACCTTGGCTAAGGAGCTTCTGGCACAGGAACAACCGGATTTTAAATCAAGGAAAAAGGAGATCCTGGATCAGATTGAAAAAGAGGGGCAGCAGCTTCTGGAAAAAATGGGCCTCGCCGACCGGGCCGGCCACTACCCGAGCCAACTGTCCGGCGGCCAGCAACAGCGGGTGGCAATTGCCCGTGCCCTGGCGCTCCACCCTGATATACTGTGTTTTGATGAGCCCACCTCCGCCCTGGACCCGGAGCTCACAGGGGAGGTACTGAGGGTAATAAAGGGGCTTGCCGAAAACCACACCACCATGGTTATAGTCACCCACGAGATGGCGTTTGCCCGGGACGTGGCCGACCACGTGATTTTCATGGACGGCGGCGTTATCGTGGAACAGGGTCCTCCCTCACAGGTCATAGAGAATCCCCAGGAAGAGCGAACTCGCCACTTCCTGGAGCGGTACTCAAACGGATGACCATCTGTGATATCAATACTGCGCCATATTAAAGAAGTATCTTTAATATGGCGCCGGAGGAAAGCATACAATTTGTGAAACATTGGGAACGTGAAGGAAGCAGATTTATGTCCCCCTATGTACCACCGCCTGAGCGGTGGTTTTTATTTTGCGGTTACAGGGTAAATTCAGACTCGCAGCAGCGGTAATCTGTGTCTATATTGTGAGCTATAAAACGCGCTTTGAACTTTCTCTGGTTGCATATTGCCTCTGCGTCGCCGGAGACGTCCAGATCTTCAGGTACAACAAACTTTATGCATTTAACAAGTACGTCCCTGCAGGTTGGGGCATCGTGGGCCGGGATAGTTACGGTCTTCATCCCGCGCTGGTACTCCATGCCCTCACTGTCCACCTCGGTCAAAATAACCGCCAGGGCCACACGTTTTCCGGGACATACGTTTTTTATGGTTACATCCATCTGTATTATCCGTCCCAGGGACTCAAGATAAGTGTCCCCCATATCCACAAGCACCGCGTCAGAACACCCCTCTACATTCAGATCAACCGGTATGGGGCACTCCTCCGGGTTTACCACGATCTCACACTCCACATCAACTGTTGGATCCGGGAAACTCACCACATTGCCCTCAGCGTCCTGATAGGTTATTGACTGATTGACCTTTTTGGTGCCCTGTGTCTGAGCAGTATGCCTGATGAAAAATTCAAGCAGAGCACTCTCGCTGGCTGTCACGCCCAGCTCCGGTATGCTCCACCTTATTGACGTGCTGTTCAGCATATCAGCCGTGCCGTAGTTTGGAGTCTCCATGCTGGTTATCTCAAAGTCGGGGTTAACTATTTCATTGATGACTATATCTGTGGCGCCTGTTTTTGTGATGTTCTGAGCCAGCTCCTCAAAGAGCTCCTCAAGGTCAGCCGCGTCCGGTGTAACTGCCACATAGGCCGCAGCGGGGTCGCTGGCCCACATATTCAGTGCGTTCACATCTAAGCCGTCTGAGCCGATAAGCCCGATACAGTATATTATGATCCCCTGATCCTTCGCCTGCTGTGCCACAGGGGCCGGAGGCCCTCCCGCCGTGGTGTTCCCGTCAGTGAACATTACAATAACCTTTGCGTTAGTGGACTGAGGGTCAAATAGCTGTATCGCCCTTGTGAACGCGTCGGCGTGGTTTGTATTACCTCCAGCGTTCAGAGCGTCTACAGCGTTCTTCAATATATCCACAGAGGTTATTATCTGAGTATTGGTCGTGGCGTTTGTAGCAAAGCTTACAATACCAATCCCGCTTCCAGATCCTATTTGTCCGCTGCCGGTACCGCCTGTCGCCTCGGCTATAATGTCGATAAATGTCTTGGCGCCGGCTTTCATGCTGGCCAATGGTGTGCCGGCCATGCTCCCTGAGCGGTCCAGCACCAGCACAATATCTGTCGGGTTTGTGATAATGTCAGGCGCGGCCGTCAGCGACAGCGTCACTCCCAGGGAACCGTCGCAGTCTATCCTGGTGGCGTTGACAACTTTATTTGAATTGGTTACTCCCATTCACGTTCCTCCTTAATGTGGGGTTTCCCCACGAGACATAATATGCCACGGCAGCACTATATGACACAGTGCGCCATATACTGACAAAAGAACAAAAAAATAACGTCAGAGGGCTGTTTCCCTCTGACGTTATCTGTAAATCCAGCTTTTAATTACTTCAGATACATATGCATGGGCCAGGTCAGGTACTCCACATCATCCAGCTTCTCGGCTGTGATATATCCCGCCGGGGCATTGAGTATTGTGGGGATCCTGTTTACCAGGGTAGCGCAGGTGTGTTCCGGGGTTGCGGGCTTTACAACGTGGAACTCGGTGTCCGGCTCGCCGATTATCTTCCAGTCACACATATCGCCGTCGTCAGGGCCGTACACCTTGCCAATGCACTGTGTCTCAATGGTGATGCCCTGGAACGTCTCCGTGGTGACAACGGCGCTCATGCCGATGCAGTTGCCCTTCTTTATAGTCTCGCCCGTAGTCTCGCACCAGAGGTCTGTGTCATAGAAGTACGGCACGCACTTCTGGCTGATGGAGCTGATCGTCAGGCCAAGCTTGTTGGCGAGGGCCTCGTTGGAATTCCACACATAGGCCGGGTCTATGGTCTCAGGGTGGGCGATCTGGGCCTCGAACTCCTCGGGAGTAAGGCCAACACCGTGAGCCTTAGCCAGCGCCAGGCCATAGTCCTCAACATTATAGCTGACCGCGCCCTCTATCTTCTTGATGCTGTGTACGCCTCCGGCTACGGCGGCTATCATATTCACCCAGTATATGTCCTGCATGCCTGTGCCGGTTATGGTGCAGCCGTTCTCCTTGGCCAGCTTGTCAAGCCTGTTGGTGATGGCGGCGGAGGTGGTCCAGGGGTAAATGGCCTCCTCGCAGGTGGTCACAACGTTTATGCCACGGGACAGGCACTTCTCAAAATGGGGCAGCACGTCGCTCATGAAGCTGAACAGTGTCACCACCGCGATGTCCGCGTCGCACTCGTCCAGGACCGCGTCTGCGTCGGAGCGGATGGGGACATTCAGCTTTATGCCAAGGCCGGCGTAATCGCCCACATCCATTCCCACAATCTCAGGGTTGGTGTCAATGGCTCCCACAATCTCCGCGCCCTTCTCAAAAAGGTAGCGGAGTATATATTTGCTCATCTTCCCGCATCCATACTGCACTACACGGATCTTCTCAAGATTGACCATAATGATACCATCCTTTCATTATTATGGGACACCCCGTCCCAATGTTTTGATGGTCTCATTATAAAGATTATAGTTAGTACAATGTCAACAGGAATTTTGATATTTTTTTAACGAAATTTCACCGGCACCTGCAGCCGGAGGAAAAGTCCCCGTGAGTCAGCTTTTGTAACCGGGATATCAGCTATAGACTCGCATATATAGTCCCCGCATACCTCATACCCGATTTCCTTTATATACTCCGAGAGTTTTGAGATATACTTCTTCTCCTTATAGAAGTCGTCGCAGTAGATGCACGCGTAGTTCCCCGCCGGCACCGTCTCCGTAAGCGTCTCAGGCACAAACTCCCTGTCCACAAAGACAAACAGCTTTGTTGAATAGAAGCGGCCAGCCAAAAAGTTCTCCCGACTCATTAGTGTCCCGGCGTTGCAGAAATATATCTGGGGCAGCTTGTCACGGACAAGGTTGTCCCGCAGGTCACGGAGCAGGTTCTCGTAGTGCTCCACGTCATAGTCGTAGAAGTTCACTCTGGTGTCGGTGATGTACATCTGCCTCTGGCCTATGTACTCCATCTGCAGCGTCCCGTCCGGAGGCGACGAACGGTATCTGGAAAAGCTCTCGATTGTGCGTTCCAGGGCCCGCCGCTGGGTTTTGAGCCGGCGTATCTCCTCCTCGGTCTGCCGCTGCTTCTCCCGCAGGGCCGACTCTATGAGCTCCAGATCCCGCTGCTCCAGCTGCTGCTTTATCTCCTTTAATGAGATGCCCAGGCTCTTCATGTACTGGATGATGTCAAGCAGCGCGCTCTGGTTTATGTCGTAGTATCTGTAGCCGTTATCGCCCCGGTGGTTTGGCGAAAAGAGGCCGATCCTGTCGTATAATCTCAGCGTCTGCTCAGACACGTGGTTGAGCGCCGCCATCTGCCCTATAGTGAGCCTATGCATACGTATCCCTTCCCTGCAAACATTATATCTGATACAAGGTTATGCTGCAACCGACATTCACCCGCCTCCGGCGCTGCAAATATGGCTGGACTTAAATCCAGTTTGTACTATAATGGTCATAAAGTCAATATCAGCTCAGGAGGTTTTCAATGAAGCCGAAGATAAAAATAACGCTTGTTGAGCGGCGCGGACAGTGCGCGTGCCACAGGGGGCACCGGATAGGCGACTCATTTGACTATGACACCCAGCGCGGCGAGCTGTGCCCGATGGCGATGCACGTGGCTTTCCCATACATAGACATCATCCGCTACGGCGGCAAACCGCCGGTCTCCAAATGCGGCCAGGTGCGCTTCTGCTGCCCCGACAGCGACGTGATGAACGTGTTCAGGATTGAAGTAATCGAGGGGTGAGAATGATATAAAAAGTCCCCGCTGTACTCCCCTCGCGGGGAGCACAGCGGCGGCGTTCCGTACGAACACGAGCAACACATTTCAACCCTCACTCCCCTTACGGGGAGCGACTAAAGTTGATACTGTCAGATCCGTTTATAGTTGAATTTCAACCCACGCTCCCCTTACGGGGAGCG
>CALXAF010000055.1 GCA_944386185.1 uncultured Oscillospiraceae bacterium | reverse complement strand
GTGGAGCGTGTGTCACGGGCCATAGACAGGGGGGAACATGTGGCGGTCTACGGGGATTACGACGTGGACGGGATAACCTCAAGCTGCCTTGTGGCCGATTACCTGAGAGGCAGGGGCCTTGTATGCGACATATATATACCTGACCGGCTGGAGGAAGGTTACGGCGTCCGGTCATCGGCGTTGGACACTATCAAAAGCTGGGGCGCGAGCTTGGTCATAACTGTGGACTGCGGCATCACCGCCATAGATGAGGTGAGGCACGCCAGGGAACTGGAATTGGATATCGTGATAACAGACCACCACGAGTGTTCCGGCCGGCTGCCGGATGCCCAGGCAGCTGTGGACCCCAAGAGGCCTGACTGCACCTCACCGTATAAGGATTATGCGGGAGTGGGCGTGGCATTTAAGTTTATCTGCGCCCTGGAAGGGCAAGGCTCCGGCGAAAAACTGTTGGATGAGTATGGGGATCTTGTGGCGGCCGGTACCATAGCCGATGTGATGCCTGTAACCGGGGAAAACCGGGTAATAATAAAGAGAGGCCTGGAGCTTATAAGAGCTGGGAAGCGGCCGGGCATAGGTGAGCTCTGCGCCGCTGCCGGGCTTGCCGGAAAGCGAACCAGCGTTATGAACGTGGGGTTTGTCTTGGCACCCAGGATAAACGCCGCGGGAAGGGTCGGCAATACGGATATCGCCGTGCGCCTGCTGCTGACAAAGGACAGGAGAGAGGCCGCTGAGCTGGCTGCGAAGCTGTGTGAGCTTAACCGTGAGCGTCAGCGTATAGAGGGGGATATGTTCAAGGAAGCCCTCACCATGCTGGATGGCGATGACAGGGAACAGGGGCCTGTAGTTTTGGCAAGTTCCAATTGGCACCAGGGAGTGGCAGGCATCGTGGCCTCCAGGATGGTTGAGCGGGTAGGACGCCCCTCCGTTGTGATTTGCGTAAAGAATGGCGTGGGGCGCGGCTCCTGCCGCAGCGTGGAGGGGTTTAATATATATGAAGCCCTGTCAGAGTGCGGAGACATACTTCTGAGCTTCGGTGGACATGAGATGGCCGCCGGACTGACCATAGAGGAGCGGAAGGTTGGAGAGCTGCGCCGGAGGCTCGGTGAGATATTCACCCATGAACCGGATGTAAACCATAAGCGGCTTTTGAATGTGGATTTTGAGGTGATAAAACCAAGGCTCATAACATTGGAGAACATAGAGGCCCTTGAGACATTGGAGCCATACGGCACAGGGAACCCGCAGCCGCTTTTGTGCATGAGGGATATGACGGTGGAGAATGTGGCCTCGCTGGGAGAGGGAAAGCACACGAAAATGTGGCTCAGCAAGGGCGGAGACGTTTTTGAGGCTGTGTTTTTCTCCAAAAATGTAAATGAACTGGGAGCCAAAGCGGGAGTGAAGGCAGACGCCGCATTTTTCCCGCAGGTGAATGAATTCCGAGGAAGACGCGGCGTACAGCTCAATCTGGTAGATTTTATTGCCCGGGCAGGATGACGCGGGCGGAGGTACAGAATGGGAAAAGAGGACAATGCCATTTTAATTGAAGAAGTTGATAGTGGCGCTGAAAAAGAGTATCAGGAGATGGTGGATGCCATCCACGAGCATACCCAGATAAAGGATCTTGGCAAGATAAGGGAGGCATTTGAATTTGCCAGGAGCGCCCACGGGGAACAGAGAAGGAAGGATGGAAGCCTCTATATAACACATCCTCTTGCTGCCGCTGTGATAGTGGCTGAGATGGGGCTGGATGAGGACTCCATAATTTCAGCCATACTTCACGACTGCATTGAGGATACGGAAGTCAGCTACGATGACATTGCCAAGCGGTTTGGCGCCAGTGTTGCCGACATAGTGGAGGGTGTCACAAAGCTCACCAGGGTGGTTTACACCAGCAAGGAAGAGGAGCAGATGGAGAATCTGCGGAAAATGCTCCTGGCCATGGCGAGAGACATACGGGTGATACTCATAAAGATGGCCGACAGGCTCCACAATATGCGCACTATGGCCTACCAGGCCGAGAAGAAGCAGCGTGAAAAAGCGCTGGAGACCATGGAGATCTACGCCCCAATCGCCCACAGGCTCGGTATGCAGAAGATCAAATGGGAACTTGAGGACCTGTCGCTCCTATACCTTGATCCTGTGGGCTATGAGGAGATAAGCCGAGGCCTGGAGGAGAAGGAGAAAGAGGACGCAGGCTTTATGGAACGCACCGAGGCCGCCATCAAAAAGCGTGTGCAGGAGGCCGGAATAGACGGTACGGTTCAGAGCCGGACAAAGCATATATACAGCATCTACAGGAAGATGTATGGGCAGAACAAGGAGTTTTCCGAGGTGATGGACCTGTACGCCTTTCGGGTGATAGTAAACGACATAGCCGACTGCTACAATGTGCTTGGCTGTATCCACGAGCTTTACCACCCTGTGCCCGGCCGATTCAAAGATTATATAGGCACGCCGAAGGCCAATATGTACCAGTCCCTCCACACGACTGTAATAGGCAGTGAGGGTATACCATTTGAAGTGCAGATACGTACATGGGATATGCACAGGACTGCTGAGTACGGCATAGCCGCCCACTGGAAGTACAAGGAGGGCATCTCAGGCAAATCCGATGAGGAGAAATTCGCCTGGATACGGAACCTGCTGGAGGCGCAGCAGGAGTCGGATGCCCAGGATTTCTTCAGCAACCTGAAGGTGGATATGTTCTCCGACGAGGTGTTCGTGTTTACGCCACAGGGCGATGTGAAGAGCCTGCCGGCCGGAGCCACGCCCATAGATTTTGCGTACAGCATACATTCGGCTGTTGGCAACAGGATGACATGCGCCAAGGTCAACGGCAGGATAGTGCCATTCTCTCACGTGCTGCAAAACGGTGATGTGGTGGAGGTAATTACCTCCAATACATCAAAAGGGCCCAGCCGCGACTGGCTTGGCATGGTCAAAAGCTCCGAAGCCAGGAACAAGATACGCCAGTGGTTCAAAAAGGAGCGGCGTGAAGAGAACATTGTAAACGGAAAGGCATCTTTCGAGGCGGAGATGCGCCGGCTGGGTGTACCACTCAGCGCCCTGGACGACGAGCGGGTCCTGCAGGTGATTTTAAAGCGGTTCTCCGCAAACACGCTGGATGACCTGTACGCGTCCATAGGCTATGGCGGGCTCTCCGCTCAGAAGACGGTAAACAGGATTAACGATGAGCTGCGCACCATCGAGCGTGCCGCCAGGGAGAAGGGGGAGCGGCCCATATGGAGCCACCCCACCAGCCAGGCCAAGGCTGTCCACGGCATTGTGGTGGAGGGTGTGGACAACTGCCTGGTCAAGTTCTCACACTGCTGTATGCCGGTGCCGGGAGATGAGATAGTTGGATTCATCACCCGCGGTTACGGTGTGTCCATACACAGAACCGACTGCAAAAACTATGTTAACGCCGTCTCAAAAGATAAGGACAAAGAGAGATGGATAAATGTATACTGGGCAGATGATTTAAGCGAGAAGTACGAGACCGGGCTTGCCATAACGGCCAGCGACAGGAATGGCCTTGTTATGGATATTGCGACGGTGCTGAACTCCCTGAAAGTCAAGGTGAACGCCCTGACCGCAAGAGATATTGGCGGCGTGGCCAGTGTGTTCATAACCATTGAGGTCAAGGACAGAAATGAGCTGGGGAGCGCAATCGCAAGGCTGCTGTCGGTACAGGGAGTCAAGGAGGTAAAGCGCCAGGGCGCCTGATGATATGAGAGCTGTAGTTACGAGAGTGCAAAACGCGTCAGTGACAGTTGACGGCGAGATAAAGGGAGCCATAGGCAAGGGCTTCTTGGTACTACTGGGTGTACACACTGGCGACGCTGAACATGAGGCCGTAAAGATGGCCGACAAGGTGTGCGGGCTCCGGGTTTTTGAGGATGAAAACGGTAAAATGAATCTTAATCTCGCCTCGGTGGGAGGGGAGATCCTGGTGATATCCCAATTCACCCTGTACGCCGATGTGAAGAGCCGCCGCCCCGGCTTTACCCAGGCTGCCAGGCCCGAGACGGCGGAGCCGCTATATGAGCTTTTCATAAGGGAGTGCCGGCAGCGTGGATTTACAGTGGCAGAGGGTGTATTTGGCGCCGATATGAAGGTGGAGTCAGTAAACGACGGGCCTGTGACAATAATATTTGACAGCGATAGTATGTAGGAGGAGCCATGCTTATAAAGTGCATACCGGTGGGAAATATGGAGGCAAACTGCTATATTGTGACCGATGAGGCCACCCTCCAGTGCGCGGTGATTGACCCGGGCGATGAATCAAACGTGATACTGGATTACCTGGAGGACAATAAGCTCCAGCCCCAGGCTGTATTTCTGACCCATGGCCATTTTGACCATACGGGGGCGGCTGCGGCGGTATCCGATGAGACCGGAGCGCCCATATGGATAAACAGGGCCGACACTACAGATACATTTGACATGTATAAATTTTCAGCCCCCGAGGGTACTCTGTTTTATTCCGATGGGGACACCATAGACGTAGGCGGGCTCCATTTCAGGGTGATGGAGACTCCGGGACACTCAAAGGGGTCAGTTACCCTCAGATGTGAGGACGCGCTTTTTACAGGCGACACGCTTTTTGAGGGGAGCTGCGGGAGGACTGACCTGCCTGGCGGAGATATGGATACGCTTATGGCGTCGTTGAGGCGGCTCTATGAGCTGCCCGGCGATTTTGAGATATGGCCGGGGCATATGGATCCCTCCACAATGGCAGTGGAGAAGGCGGCAAATTATTATCTCAGGTACGCGATGGGCCTATGAAACTGTATTTGAAGGGTCACGACTATAAGTACGCGGCGGAACAGATAATGATGGCGCTGTTTCCGGATGTTAAGCCGGAATACTCTCAGGAGGCACCCGCTGAGAGTGAGGATTACGCGGCTATAACCGTGAGTAGTGGGGAGAGGTTTATCACCGCGTCAGCCATAGTAAAACAAGACGGTACCGAAGTCAGAGGAATGGCGAGAGCCGGCACGGAATGCCTTACAGATAAGCTTCAGCGAGACCGACAGATGCAGAGGATAGTGAAGCTGTCATTCTACAGGGCGGCGCTTCAGCTTTTGCCTGAGGCACCAGCCTGGGGAGCGCTGACTGGGATACGTCCCGGCACTCTGATGACCAGGTTCCTGGAACAGGGACTATCTGACGGTGCCGCGCTGCGGCAGATGAAGAGAAGCTACTTCCTGCGGGACGATAAAGCCAGGCTGTGTCTCGCCACCGCAAAACACGCCATGGAGGTGGAGAGCTGGCTCCGGCCGGAGGATATCGCACTATATGTGGGAATACCCTTCTGCCCCACACGCTGTGCTTACTGCAGCTTTGTAAGCCAGAGCGTGGAGAAGTCAATGGGGCTTATTGAACCATTTTTATCCGCCCTCTGGTTCGAAATTGAGGCAGTCGCAAAAATAGTGAGGAAACTGGGACTGCGTGTCAGAGCGGTATATGTGGGAGGAGGGACGCCCACAACGCTGTCTTCAGGCCAGCTGACTGAACTTCTGGACCGCCTGGAGGGGGAGTTTGACCTGAGCCGTTCCCTGGAATTTTCCGTAGAGGCCGGAAGACCCGATACAATAACAGAGGAGAAGCTCCGCGCATTGGAGGGACGGGCAACAAGGATAAGCATAAATCCTCAATCCATGAATGACCGCGTGCTTGAGGCCATAGGGCGACGTCACACTGCCGAAGACATAAGGACTGCATATCAGATGGCCAGAGGAGAATTCTCCGGCCAGATAAACATGGATCTTATTGCCGGGCTTCCCGCGGATACGGCCGAAGGGTTCAATGGAACGATAGAGGAGCTTATCTCTATGGAACCAGACAACATAACCATCCACACGTTGGCGTTGAAGAGAGGCTCAAAGATAACTATTGAGAATACTCAGCGTCCAGATAAGAGCCAGGTGGAGGATATGCTGAGATATGCGGACAGCGCCCTCACAACGGCAGGGTACGGGCCGTATTATCTATACAGGCAGAAGTTTATGTCCGGTGGATTTGAAAATGTGGGCTGGGCCAAACCTGGCAGCGAGAGCTTCTATAATATACTGATTATGGAGGAGCTGTGTACTATACTTGCCATGGGAGGCGGCGCGTCTACCAAGCTGGTGGACAGAAAAAGCGGGCTCATTAAGAGGATTTTCGACCCAAAGTACCCGAAGGAATACATAGAGAGGATAGAGGGGGCTGTCTGTGCCAAAAAGGGGATAGAGGAGTTTTATTCCCGAAAACTATGAGACGAGACGAGGTACTATATGCGTTATAATATAGATGATATAAACAATATGGCGGCTGAGAACCCTGCGGATATGATAGCTCAAGCGGACAGGGGATATTCCGAGAGGATAATGGATGCTGCTGATAAGATAAGTGCAAATATGGCTAAATGCCCTGTTGTACTACTGTCAGGCCCGTCAGGCGCGGGAAAGACCACAACCGCCAAGCGTATAGAGAGTGAACTTGAGCGCCGCGGCATAAATTCCCACACCATATCCATGGATAACTATTTCAAAACACTGGATCTGCGGACGTGTCCCAGGACACCGGAGGGGGAGGTGGACTATGAGTCACCGAACCTCCTGGATATGGACCTGCTCAATGAGCACTTTGACGCCCTCTCCAGGGGCGAGGAGATACGTGTCCCATATTTTATGTTCGCACGTCAGAAGCGCAGCGCCAGCCAGTTTACGCCAATGCGCCTTCGTGAGAATGAGGTTGCAATATTTGAGGGTATACACGCGCTGAATGACGCCATAACCGATAAGACCCCTGGTGCATTCAAACTCTATATTAGCGCCCAGTCGGAGATACTCTTTCCGGACGGCAGAGTGATGAAGCCCGAGTGGACAAGGCTGGTGCGGCGCGTGGTGCGGGATAATAACTTCCGCGGTGCCGACGCGGAGTATACACTGAGTTTGTGGCCTAATGTGATGCGTGGTGAGAGAGAACATATAACGCCGTTCATTGACAAAGCGGACCTCAGGTTTGATTCCTTCCTGGAGTATGAATTATCCGTGCTCGCGCCATTTGCCATACCATTGCTCCGTGCCCTCACTGAGGGAAAGTGCGGGTTTGAAGAGGTGCAGGAGATGCTTCCGCTGCTTGAGAGTTTTAAACCGATAGACAGCAGATTTGTTGCTCAGGATTCACTTCTACGTGAGTTCATCGGTGGCGGTATATATAAGTATTGATATATTTGTGTGAAAAACCGGGCCGGGAAGAATACTCACAGTATTGAAAGCTGTAGTCGGGGCCGTTGGATTGTAAAATAATTATGTCTTTTAGATATTGGTGCGCCGTGGTGATATAATGAATGTGGGACCGGATGCCGTATTTTTATTATGCGGCACAGGTTTTAATGTTTTCGTTCCATCATCCGGAGGGAAGCGTATGATCCGTAATTGGCTCAGAAATTTTATGCTGGGACGTTATGGTCCTGACTATCTTGGCACGGTCATGTTTATATTGTCCATAGCTTTGGGCGTGACGGGAGGCATACTCAGATTCAGGCCACTGACGCTCTTGGCATATGTGGTGCTGATAATGACGCTCTACAGGATGCTCTCAAGGAATATAAACCGCAGAAGAGCGGAGAATGACAGATTTATCAGTATATTCTGGCCGTTAAAACGAAGATGCAAACTTTTCATTGAGCGACTTAAAAATAGAAAAATATATAAATTTTTTAAGTGTCCTGCATGCGGAAATATACTGCGGGTACCGAAACACAAAGGACGTGTGAAGATCACATGCCCTAAATGTGGTGAGAGGTTTGAGCGCAGGACATGAAATTGCCGCGCCGGTATGCCGGGGTCAAAACCTCGCTGGCGCGGCGGCTTTTTGACTTTGACTGGGCGGGTTATATCACCCCCTGTTGTGGGAGGAAAATGATATGGAAAAGAGACTGGGAATATATATCCATATACCATTTTGCGCCGGGAAGTGCGCATACTGCGACTTCTATTCCCTGGTTGGGCGTGAGGATATGATGCCTAAATACCAGAGTGCTGTTATTTCTCATATAAAGGAATCTGCTTCGCAGCTTAGCGGATACATCATAGACAGTGTATATTTTGGAGGAGGTACTCCCAGTTATTACGGCACACAGAACATTATAGCAATTTTCAATGCCCTGAAAAAATTTGGAAAAGTCCTCGTGGAAGGTGAAGTGACGGTGGAAGTGAATCCTGACAGTATAAGCTATCAGGATCTGGTAAAGCTCCGCCGCGCCGGGTTTAACCGTCTATCCATAGGGGTGCAGTCTGCGAATGATGGAATACTGAAGAGTGTGGGCAGGCTGCACAATTTTGCCCAGGCGGAGGAGACGGTACACAGCGCCAGGAGAGCTGGGTTTGAAAATATAAGTCTGGATTTGATTTACGGCTTGCCTTCACAGACACGAGAGGACTGGGCTGATACGCTCACCAGGGCGGCTGCCCTGAAACCGGAGCATATATCCTGCTATGGCCTGAAGATAGAGGAGGGCACTGCCCTTTACCCGTTTAAAGATTCACCTTTTATACCTGACAGCGATACACAGGCGGACATGTACCTCTACATGGTAGAGGCGCTTGAACGGTATGGGTTTAGACAGTATGAGATATCGAACTTCGCAAAAAGGGGATATCAGTCAAAGCACAATCTCAAATACTGGCAGATGGGTGAGTACATGGGATTTGGCGCCGCGGCCCACTCTTGCGTCAGTGGACAGCGCTATAGCTGTGTGGCGGATATGGATATATATGCCGAGAACATACTTACAGGGAAAAATGTTGTGGATCAGGCGGAGACTATAACTGACTTTGAGCGCGCCGGAGAGTATCTTATGCTGGGACTTCGCACCACGCGCGGCATATCCGAGCAGGAGTACTATGACATATTTCCGTGTAAATTCGATATGGCCAGAGGGTTAATGGACTCTTATGTGGAACGCGGCTGGATGGTCAAGAACGATGACAGATGGAGCTTTACGCCGGAGGGATTCCTGCTGTCCAATATCCTGATTGGCGAGGTACTGGACGCGCAGACAAAACAGAGAATGAATATAGTATCGCCATGGAAAAATGATGACGGGGATGCATACCAGTTCTCAATGTTTAATCAGCGTCCAGGATCAGTCCAGCTGTTCAATGGGATATAACAGAGATGAAATAAAGTAACACTTTGTAGCCGAACCGTAATGAAAATATAATTGTATTTTCCGGCAGAATTATGTATTATCTCAGCAGGAGATACCATTAGCAAGAAATAACCCGTTCAGGGGAATCAAGGGTGGAAGGATAAATTGGCAAGAGAAAAGAGAAATTCTGGCTCTGAAAAGCCATCAGGTGGTATGTCAAAGCCATTGAAGAAAACACTGATAATAGCGGGGAGTGTTGTCGGCGTTCTGCTTATCGCCTTTGCGGTATTGGGAGCTTACGTGTCGGGTATAGACACAGTGCTTCCAAATATTACAGTGGACGGCATAGATGTGAGCGGTATGAGTTACGATACGGCTCACAGCACACTTTTAAATTCTGACCTTGCCGACGAGGAGATATCGTCCGCTGCAGTAGTGCTCACAGATGATATTATCCTGACAGTGACCAGTCAGGACGCGGGCCTTGCATACTCAGTGAACGGTGCGGCTGATGCAGCCTGGCAGGTGGGAAGAGACGGCAATTTCATAACAAATACGTTTAAGTATATAAGCTGCCTTATCTCTGGATACGATGTAATGACAGACGCGGAGTTTGATGAAAAGAATGTCAGAGATATGATCTCTTCTGCGGCTGCTGAGGCTGATCACGGGGAGATGGACTCAAGTTATGAGATAACCGATACCCAGGTTCTGCTGACGAAGGGTACTTCCGGATACACAGTGGATCAGGACGCGGTGTATAATTATGTCTATGACACTTTGACATCCGGCAAATCTGGAGAGACAGATGAGTTTTCCGAGGCGGCGACCTCAGAGCACGGCGGGGACTCCATAGACCTGCAGGCGATCTATGACCAGGTATACGTGGAGATGAAGAATTCAGTCTATGACTCGGCCACGGAACAGCCCACCCAGGAGACAGTTGGGGTCAGTTTTGACCTTGACAATGCAAAAAAACTATATGATGAGGCTGCTCCTGGCGATGAAATAGCCATAGACCTGGTGATAACTGAACCTGATGTTACGGCGGATCAGCTTAAAGACATGCTGTTTAGAGATCAGCTTGCAAGCAAGATGACTACCATGTACTCAAGTTCATCCAATAGAATAAACAATATTACCCTGGCTGCTGCTGCAATCAATGGTACAGTGCTTAACCCTGGCGAGGAGTTCTCGTTTAATGGCGTGGTGGGAGAACGTACTTCGGCGAAGGGATACAAGCCGGCTGGAGCATATGTGGGTGGCCAGACAGTGGACCAGGTTGGCGGCGGCATATGCCAGGTGTCCTCGACCATATATTACTGCACCCTGAAGGCAGACCTTGAGGTGACAAACAGGCGCAACCACATGTTCAGCGTGTCATACCTGCCCCTTGGATTTGACGCTACTGTTAACTGGGGGACCATAGATTATAAGTTTAAGAACAACAAGGACTACCCAATAAAGATAGTGGCGTATGTGCAGAATAAGGAGCTCTACGTAGAGATTTGGGGAACAAAAGTTGATGACAGCTATGTTGAGCTCAAATATAATCTTATAGATACTATTGGATATGACGTGATAGAGGAAGTGGATGAAAGTCTGGCTCCAGGGGAGACAAAGGTCAAAACATCAGGACACTCCGGGTACGTAGTTGACGCATATAAGCTGCTGTATGACGGGGACGGGAACCTGATCAGCAGTACGTACCTCTCACGTGATACCTATAAGAGTCAGAACAGAGTCGTGTTGGTGGGGCCAGAGCCGGAACCGGAGCCAGAGCCGGAGCCGGAGCCGGAGCCGGAGCCGGAGCCAGAACCGGAACCGGAACCAGAACCAGAACCAGAACCAGAACCAGAACCAGATCCTGGTGATCAGGAGACAGGCGGAGAAGGCGAAACACCCATAGAACCGGCCGGATGAATAGAAATAAGGTGAGCGTCAGAAGCGCTCACCTTATTTGACATTAAAATTTCCAGAGAGAGGGTAAGAAATGATAGCAAAATATGCCATGACTATCAGCTTTGATAAAGACAGCTTTGCTCCGAAAGGAGAAGTTTTAGCGTCGGCATTGCTCAGAGTATTTCAGGATGCGGCTACCGCCCATGCGGAAGAAGCACATGTGGGGTTTGATGATTTAATAAAAGATGGGCTTATTTGGGTGGTAACGAAGATTAAATACGAGCTTTTGGGAACAATTGTGCCCGGAGAGAAAGTCACTTTGACAACATACCCGATACCTGTTGGGTCGCTCCTGTATCAGAGGGACTTTTACATACACAGGGGAGAGGAGCTCCTTGTAAGGGCGTCAAGCCAGTGGTGCGTGGCGGATTTCAACACCCGCAGGGCGGTACAGACACAGGTGGATTTTCCTGGAGAGTACACAACAGAGCGGGCTTTTCCGAAGGGTATAGAACGCATACGTCCAGTTGGGCTGCAGCCTGCCGGCCGCAGGGAGATAACAGAGAGCGACCTTGATAGAAATAGGCACACGAACAACTGCCGTTACGCGGACATGGCCCGGGAGCTGATAGGCGGGGATTTCACACATTTTACAATCAACTTTGCCCATGAGACGCGCCTTGGGGACGAGCTTTTGTTATCCAGCGCCCCAGGGAAGGCCGCGGGACACCTTGCGACGGGGGAACTCGTTTTCGCGGTGTCGGCGGAGTAATTGATATTGCATGATTGAAACTAAAGAGGCTCACCGCCATATACGGTGAGCCTCTTGGCTTTAAACTGATATGTGTGTCACTCCGCCAGCTTGAGTATATCCATTATGGCCTCTTTTGTCATGGGAACAAATGATGGCAGGACCTTAGTGCCGTTGTCAGTTATCACATCGGCGATTTTTTCAAAACTGCCCTCATAGACGCCCAGTTCTCTGAGCGTGACGGGCATGCCGATAGAGGCGAAATAATCGCGCATGGCGTCTATCCCGGCGATGGCCGCCTCCTCCTCAGGAAGCTCCCTTGATACACCCCAGACGTTCCAGGCCATGCTGGCAAATTTGGAAATGTTGCTCTTGTATACGTATCTGGCCCAGGCCGGATACAGCACCGCCAGGCCGGCGCCGTGGGCGACACTGTCAAACACGCCGGAGAGGCCGTGCTCCAGCTTGTGGACGATAAGGCCGATGTGGTTCTTACCGCAGTTTGTAAGGCCGTTGTGGGAGAGGGAGGACGCCCACATAAGGGTAGCCCTGGCGTCATAGTCCTCCGGGTGCTCTATTGCCACAGCCCCGGCCTCCCTGACGGAGAGGAGCAGACCCTGGGCTATACGGTCGGTGAGCTCGGTGCCGCTGTCGCCAGTGGTGTAGTAGCGCTCCATGGTGTGCATCATCATGTCCACAATGCCGCAGCCGGTCTGGTACTTGCTGACAGTGAATGTGAGCTCCGGGTCCATGAAGGCGGCTATGGGGCGCGAGAGGTCGCTAGAGAGCCCCTGCTTTATCATGATCTCAGGGTTTGTTATGACCTCAGAGTCGCTCATCTCGCTGCCGGCGGCGGCGATGGTGAGGACGACGGACAGCGGTATCCTCTTCACAGCTGGGACTTTCTTTGTGATTATATCCCATGGGTCGGCGTCGCAGGCGGCGGAGAAGGCCGCGCACTTGGCGGTGTCTATGACACTGCCCCCGCCCACGGCCAGGATATAGTCCACAGCCTCAGCCTTGATAAGCTCTACAGTGCCACGGACGAAATCGACCTTGGGATTTGGCTCCACACCCCCGTGGGCGACATAGCCGACCCCGGCGCCGTCAAGCTGACCTGTTATTTTATCCAGGAGGCCGCTCTTCTTGATGCTGCCTCCGCCGTAGATTATCATGACTTTCGTGGCGCCCTGTTCCTTCAGGAATGAGCCAACACCGTCAACAACGCCTCTTCCGAAGAATACGCGGGTGGGAGCGTAATATGTAAAGTTTTCCATTGATGTTACCTCCAAATATTTCATCTAAGGGAAAGTATAACCTCTAAACGCGAAGAAAGCAAGGACATAAGTAACGCGCGGGGAATTATTTCCCCGCGCGTGCCCGTGATGAACGAAGTTACTTTATGCCGTTCTCGTAGGCTTCGATCATCTTCTTGACCATCTGGCCGCCGATGGAGCCGGCCTGACGGCTGGTGAGGTCGCCGTTGTAACCATCCTTCAGGTTAACGCCCACCTCAGCAGCGGACTCCATCTTGAACCTATCCATGGCGGTGCGAGCCTCGGGAACATTGATCCGATTGGACTTTGTAGCCATTTGTTGCATCTCCTTTTGTATATTGAAAACGCGTTTCGCGTCGTTCGCTAATATGTTTTCCCATGC
>CALXAF010000054.1 GCA_944386185.1 uncultured Oscillospiraceae bacterium | reverse complement strand
GAATGGTCCTGTCATCTCTTCCTCCGGCGTGGTATCACTGTTTTGGACATCAGGCATCTCCTCCCCATCTTCCCCATCCGGCTCCATACCGCCGGCACATCCGGCGAGACAGATAAGCAGCGCCACTACCAAAGGCAATATTCTCCGCGCCATCACTCTTATCACCCGCTTCTTTCTTATAAGCCTGGCGTTTATAACACCCACCTGCTTTCTGGCCCTTATTATAGAAAAAACGAGACTCCCACAGAAGTCTCGTTTTGTTACAAAGTATTTACCTTTAGGTTATCACTGACGCCTGCCAACAGCCTTCGCCACCGCCCCCAGGAAAAGCTCCACCACCGGCGACGGCGACGGGGAGTGCAGCAACCCGTATGGTATGGTATAGCCCCAGTCCACAGGCAGTATTTTTAAAAGCGGATGGACATACTGCCACTTGGGCACAGCCATCAGCACGCAGTTGTTGTTCTCACACTGGTTGAAGGCGTTGACGTCGTAGAAATCAAAATCCACTATCTGTATTTCGGGATGGTTCTTCCATATGTCGTCCCGAAGCATGTCCACATAGTGGCTCCAGTCCCGGCGCATCAACATAAGCCTCTCCCCATAAAGGTCCCGCACCGTCAGATGGTCCTTAGCCGCCAGGCAGTGGTGTACCGACACCGCGCAGCATATGGGCTCACGTGATATCTCAAGCCCCGCGCACTGGCGCAGGCTCAGCATAGTCTCGTCGAATATGCCCGCCACCACGTCTATGTTCTGTCCCAGGTTCCCAAGTATCTCCCTGGCGTTCTCCGGCGTGTTGTCAAAGGGCACAAGCTGAAATTTTATGCCGGGACAGTACTCCTGCAGCTTCGGCCACAGGTCCACAAGCACCTGGGCCGGGGTCATGGGTGAGGTGCCGATCCTTATGATGTCCTCGCTCTTCTGCATGGCGTTTTTTGCCCTGGTTACTGAGTCCTTGCAGTATTGGATGATATACTTGGCGTCCTGATACAGCGACTTGCCGGCCTGGGTCAACTGGAGCCCCCGGTGCGTGCGGACAAAGAGCTGCAACCCCAGCTTCCCCTCCAGAAGATTTATCTGTTTGATGACTGCCGGGGGCGAAATATACAGCTTTTCCGCCGCCCTGTTGAAGCTCCCGGCTTCCGCCACGCATATAAATGTGTCCAACTGCGGGTTATACATCTGCTCACCATCCTCCTCTTTCAACCTGCCCGGGCGCTGCCCCAGCTCCGCTGGACGCTGGATCCGGCCACGTGCTTGAGGCGTATGCTGCCGTCTTTTGCCCTATTCAACACAGCAATATTATATATTTCATCCAAAAAAAGTCAAGAAACCTCGCATCGCCCATTTTTTAAAGCTAAATACACTCAATTGACCACATGGTCTATTTGTGCTACAACCGCAATAAATAGACCACATGGTCAATATTATTGGAAGGTAACATATGAATCGTGAGGAAAAAAACCAGCGAACCAGGCGAAAAATCATGGACAGTGCTCTTGCTGAATTTTCAAGGCAGGGATACGGCGCCAGCTCTATAAACGCCATCTGTTCCGGACAGGACATTTCCAAAGACATAGTTTACCATTACTTTGAAACAAAGGATGACCTTTATCTGGCCTGTGTAAAGGAATGTTTTGATCTGCTGACTGAACACATCAGGGACAGCATGGAGATTAAATGCGGCGGTGTTACGGATCAGCTTGAAAAATATTTCAACATCCGCATGGAATTCTTCAACGCCCATCAGTATATCGGCGCATCTTTTGCGAGGCGGTTGTAGCCCCTCCTGCCCACCTGAATTCCGATATACAAACGCGGAGGGAGGGATTCGATACATTGAACATTCAGATTTTGGAGCGGCTGTTGTCCCAGGTCCCCCTCCGCCGTTCTATCACAATGGATGAGGTGATCGAGATATTCCGTCAATTTCAGGACTTTATCAATATCCGTTATCAGATGTCAGTGGGCGACTGTATAAAATTTGAAGCACACGAAAAACGCTGCCGAAATGCGTTAAACGTTCTTCTCTATGGAGTGATAGAAAGGAAGGACACAGAAAATGTCTAAGGATTCTTCTGAAGCAAAATCTGTATTGAGGGACCTGCCGCCTTCCAAGGCCATCGTCAAGCTGGCTGTCCCCGCCACTATGGCGCTTTTGGCCAAGGCTGTATACAACCTGGTGGACACCGCCTATATCGGTATGCTGGACTCTGATATCGCATTGACGGCTGTCGGGGTTACCGTACCTCTGCTGCTGATAATGGTGTCCATTGAAAATATCTTTGCCGCCGGCGCCGCTGTTTTGGCCGGCAGGCAGCTTGGCGCAAAGAACAACGAGGGCGCAAGCCAGACAGTAACTACAATTATTGGTATTTCAATGGCAGTAGGTGTTATACTGTGTGTCGGAGGCATCGTCTTTATTGAGCCTCTTATGAGGACTTTTGGCGCATCTGAGGCCTCTCTGCCGTTGGCAAAAGATTACGCTTTCTGGATGTTCGTAGCCGCTCTGGCCAACCTGCCTGCCCAGAGCATGAACTGCGCTGCGAGGGCCGAATCTTCAGTAAAGATCTCCTCAATAGCCGTAATTACCGGTGCTCTGCTGAATGTAGTCCTGGATCCTCTTTTTATGTTCGATTGGGGACTGAATATGGGTGTGGAAGGTGCCTCGCTGGCCACTACGGTCTCTCAGTTCGTCACTTTCTTCATTCTGATATGGTTTTACGCCAGTGGACATTCGATTATAAAGATAAGGGCAAAAGCTTTTCGTCCAAGTTGGAATCTTATTAAAACCGTTACGATTATCGGAATCCCAACTGCTGTTATACAGATTTGCCTGTCCGTAGCCTCATCACTAACTAACATTGCGGCCTCATCCCTCCCGCAGGCAGATGAGATAATCGCCGCTTACGGAGTCGTACAGCGACTGATCCTGATAGGCTGCTATGTTGTTATGGGTTTCATGCAAGGTTATCAGCCAGTGGCCTCATATGCTTTTGGAGCCAGGGATGAGGAGCGTTTTCATCAGTCTGTGCGGTTTGCCCTGAAAGGTTCCTTGCTGCTGCCGGTGGTAGTAGAGGCTGTCTACATCTTGCTGTCTAAGCCGCTGATTATGCTGTTTAATCAAAATCCGGTAATCATAAATTACGGCAGGCTGCTGCTTATCTCCCAGGTGGCTTTGTATCCGGCCTTTGGATTATGCTATATGATGACAATAACTTACCAGACCATTGGGGCATCGCTCTATGGGCTATTTCTATCCTTCATCCGGCAGGGTTTGTTCTACATACCTTTTATTCTAATTCTTCCAAAACTCTGCGGAGTAAATGGAATTTATTTTTCTCAGCCAGCTGCCGACTTATTGACCCTTCTCGTCTGCGTGTTCTCAATAAAGTCAATGAAATCCATCGCTTCAAAAAATATGGCCAATTAGCGCTTCAATACTTCTCCCCAAAAAATGCTCAGGCGAATATCGCCTGAGCATTTTTATTTCTATTCCAACCTTTATATTTACTGCTGGGTGTTTCCCTTTTTCTTCTCGCCGATGCTGAGCAGCAGATTCAGGATGATGCCGAAGATGGCCGCGCCGGCTATGCATGGCACCTGTATGCCGAAGAAGGGGATATTGCCGCCGAAAGCGTAGTTTCCGCCGATACCGATTATCATGATGGAGGCTATGACAGCGATGTTCTTTGAGGAGAACATATCCACTTTCTTCTCTATCATAATGGCGATTCCCTGGGCGGCGATGGCGCCGAACAGATAGATCTCAATTCCGCCGATGACTGCGAGAGGAATGCCGTAGATCACCTTAATAAGCGGGGTGAAGAAGCTGACTATCATTGCGATAATGGATGCCGCTATAAGCACAGGCACCGAGAACACCTTTGTTATGGCCATGGTGCTTATGTTCTCGCCGTAGTTGGTGCCGGCAGGGCCGCCCACCACACCGGATATCATATCGCAGATACCGTCGCCGATAAGGTTCTTGTCCAGCATGTCGATGAGGCTGTACTTCATCTTCTTGCCCTTTTTCCTGGCCACATCGTTTACATATATGTCAAGCTGATACATATGGGCGGTAGACTCGGGGATTGTGGCAATAGCAATCGGCATTATAGCAGCCACCGCTGTCCATGAAACTTTCGGGAGAGAGAAGGCCGGTACGGCGAAGATCGATCCGTCGCCCAGCTTCCATATGGAGGCGTCCAGGGCCGCGTCAGGCACGGCTCTGAAAATGTTTATCCCTCCCGCGAAATAGAATATACCGGCTGCGGCGCATCCGGTGAGGACTCCCAGCAGAAGCGGAAGCTGCCCCAGGACGCCCTTCAGGTACTTTGAGTACACTATCGTGGACAACAGCGTTATAAGCGCAACGATTACCCACACGTTTGTCTCAGCCGTCATCTCAGTGGCGTTTGGGATGGCGTCGCTCAGTGCGTTGCCTGCCAGTGTGAGGCCGATTATCATGGCCACAGGCCCGGTGATGGAGGCAGGCAGAATGGTCTCGACCACTTTTTTACCAAAGAACTTCACAAGAAGTCCCGCGGCAATTGAGATGAATCCGGAGAAGATTATGCCGAACTGAGCGTACTGTATGGCCTCAGTAGGCAGTATGCCGTTTATTTTCTCAAAGCCCTCGGCAGCGCACATGCTGGCGATAGCTGTGAGGTAGGCAAAGCTTGACCCGTAGTAGAGAGGTATCTTCTTGCCGGTTATGAGGATGAAGCAGAGTGTGGCAAGCCCGCTGGCGAAGATTGTTGTGGATACCTGGAACCCCGTCACCAGGGCGACGGTGATGGTGGCTGGGAACATGACAATAACCTGCTGTATTGCGTACAGCAGGAGCTTCACAAAGCCCGGCCGCTCTTCAGGCAGATACCCGATGGCGTCGTTGTTTTCTTTCATTTGCAGCGCGTCCTTTCCTGTTTTCTCCTGAGACACGGCTTTGGTCTAAAAAGCGTAACAGAATTGGGCGGCCGGTCTCAATCTTTCACAGTATAGTACACTTGATTTCAAGTTTCAACGTTTATTCGACAAAAAGTAAACTTTTTGTAAACTTGCGCAACTGATGAACTTGTATGGCAGAATCTATTTGGCAGATGCGCCAGTTTGGTCATATATATCTCATGTACTTGCTTATTAGCCGTCATTGGCTTATAATCTTTATGATCAGGAAATAGGAGGGTATATACACATGTCCATAAGGAAAAATGTACTCTGGCGTATGCCTGTGTTCTGCGCTGCCGCCGGATTTGCCTCCTGGTATCTTGTCATGTACTTCTTTTCGGATCTCTTCGGCCTTGGCACCGGTATATCGGGGAGTTCCGTATCTTCAGGCAGTTGGAAGCTCCTTATAATCTACGGCGTCATCTTTGCCGCCGTCATATTTGCCGGATGGTACCTCTTCAGGGGCATGACCAAACGGGAGCTGCTCGTCTCCTGTTCCATCGCCTCCATACTGCTTCTTATACTCACCATACTCCGCTTTTCCGCGAATTCATCCAACTGGTCAATATCCGCTGTGACACGCCTGGCCAGCGTCTGCCGTGTCTTTGAGTGGAGTTCCTTCATATCCCGTGTATGGGCCGCCATATTTGACGGCGCCCTGTGGGTCCCCGCACTGCTGGAGGCCCTGGCTCCATTTATATTTGTCATCTTCGGCCGCAGCAGGAAGTCCCAGTCAAAGTAAAAACGCGGCAATGGATCGATCCAATACTGTGAAAAGGCGCCCACTCCTAAAAAGGAGCGGGCGTTGTTTTTTATCCATATATCCCCGCGGCCCCGGCAAGATACGCGCCGGCAGCCACCGCCATCACTGCGGATGACACCAGTCCCTCTCTGGCCACTGTATCATCCGGTTCTATCACTAGCCTAATCATCCCAACTGCTGTTCCTGCCATACTTAGAGCCAGCCCTGTATGTATCCTGCCTCCAGCGCAGGCCGCAATGGACGCTATACCCAGGGCAAGGGCCGTCTCACCCATTGTATATCACTTCCAGTCTCCCTATGTGAATGCAAAAATCGTCACCCAGGTATTCTAGTACATATATTTACTAAAGTCAATAGTAAATATATGTACTATGCTATTATGCTCTCAGCGGCTCCGATGGCTACAGGGGGTGGGTGCGTTGAATTATATAAAGCGGATACGTGATCTGCGTGAAGACGCGGACCTTACCCAGCTTGACGTGGCGGAGGTGCTCGGTACCTCACAGACTATGTACGCCCGCTACGAGAGGGGCGCCAATGAACTTCCGATCCGGCATCTCATAGCTCTCTGCCATCTATATAACGTCTCGGCGGATTATATCCTCGGGCTCACAGACGACCCGGCTCCCGGTCCTGAAACACCACAATAGATCAAAGTCCCCAGCCATATGGCCGGGGACTTAATTATTCGTCTTTTTTGTCTCTGCCCGCATTCAGCGGCTCCACAAATATCTCCTCACCACAGGACGGACAGTTAAACCCCTTCCCCATGTTCTTTAAGAGGCCAAACGACTCGAGGCTCGCGCCGCAGGATGGGCAGCGGAGCTTCCTGTTCCACAGGATATATGCCGCCAGGTCAACGACGGCCAGGATGAAGAACGGCCACAGGAACACACCTATTATAAGGCATACGCCAAAGGCCATGGCGAATACAAATTCCAGCAGGGCGTCAAGTGCCTTTACCTCTTTCAAAACGCCACCTCCCGAGAGAGAATTTTAGTATATTCTAATTTTTACCCATCCATAAGTCAATGCTTTTTCTTCCGCCTCATGCCGGAAGACGCTCTATATACATTCATTATATATCATAGTGTTTGACTTTTCCATTACCCCCTGTTATGATGAAAATATAATTTGCATCAATTAGAAGGAGGTTTCGGCATGAGCGATATTATTTTCTCCCGCACCAGCGTCCGCGAGTATTTGGACAAGCCGGTTGAACAGGAGAAGATCGACAAACTGATGAGGGCAGCAATGGCGGCCCCATCCGCTACGAATCAGCAGCCATGGGAGTTCGTAGTCGTGACTGACACCGCGGTGATACGGGCGCTGGGAGAGACCACGCCGTACACAAAGCCTGCTCTTGGCGCGCCTCTCGTGATAGTCCCCCTATCAAGAGTGGGGGGGCTCAGGGCACCGGACTATTGGCAGCAGGATCTGGCCGCAGCCACGGAGAATCTGCTTTTAGAGGCAGTGGAGCTGGGTCTGGGCGCCGTGTGGATGGGTATAGCCCCTATAGATGAGCGCATGGCAAAGGTCTCTGAAATAATAGGCGCGCCTGATGGGCTGCGTCCCTTCTGCCTGATATCCGTAGGTTACCCAAAGGGCACTGTCACCCCAAAGGATAAATACGATCCAGCGCGTGTCCACTACAATAAATATTGATCGGATTAAGGCTGCCCGCTGGCATGTCGCTGCGCTGACTTATGGAGGGCTCTATGGCTGAAGAAAAGATAACCATCCGGATGGCAAGTATCAAGGACGCTGAAGCCCTCCGGAATATATACACCCCCTATGTGAGGGACACCTCCGTGACGCTGGAGTGCGACGTACCCTCGCTTGAGGACTTCGCCCAGCGGATAGCCGGTACGCTGATCTCTTATCCGTACCTGGCAGCCCTGCGCGGCGGGCAAATTGTGGGTTACGCCTACGCCTCTCCTTTCAGGGCGCGGTCCGCGTACATGTGGTCCGCGGAAAGCAGCATATACGTGGATCAGTCATTCCGGCATCAAGGCATCGGACACAGGCTGTATTCAAAACTTGAGAGCCTGTTGAAGGCCCAGAATATCACATGCGTCTGCGCCTGTGTCACTTCTCCAAACACTGACAGCTTAGCTTTCCATAAGCGCCAGGGGTTCACCCAGGCCGGGATATTTAGAAACTGTGCCTATAAGCTGGGCAAGTGGAGGGACGTTATCTGGATGCAGAAGTTTCTCACTGACTTCTCTGATCCCCCGGAACCCTTTATCCCCTTCTCCAGTCTCTAATATTCCATCTGAAATACATATCAAATACCTCCAGCTCAGTATCACGAGATGGAGGTATTTTTCTATTGGTGTTGAGTCCTATTCGCCGTCCGGTCTGTCCTCTTCCCGTGCGTCTTCCGACCTGTTCTCTGGCCTCAGTGGCATCGACATTGCCAGCACGCTCTCGGCGTTGGCAACCTCCCCGGCTGCGGTTCGGCTGATAGCTCCCCACACCAGGAAAATACCAATCGCCGCGAAGATGAACTGGGTGATAGAACTTCGCGTGATCTCACCCCAGACACTGATATCGCCTAAAAAAGCGGGCATGGCCTGCAGCATCCGGCCAAAAGTCATGCCGTAATCCTCAATCAGTATGTAACCAATGCCTGAAAAGTTGAGTATATAGACGCTGAGAATCCCCATGACTATCGAGCAGATAAGGGCCGTCCTATCCATTTTGCCCTTGAACAGCTTATACCCATAGTAGGCGCACAGCGGCACCAGAGCGAAAAGTATCGCATATACGGTGTCTACCGCTATTACTGTCAAAAGCGAGGGTATGACTCCCACTATGCCTCCCAGGATCGCACCCGCTATGCCCGACAGGTAGCTTCCGTTCTGTCGGTTCTCAGCGGCGCTCTCTTTCGTCCCTGCCAGGGCGCTCTCCAGGCAGGCCCTGTGTACTGGCCGGTAGGCCTGCCCGTATGGTGCCGCAGCCTCGCAGCCACCTCTGCCGCACACAGGGCATGTGTCATCGATAGCGATACCCAGATCCTTGAGCGTTCTGGCCAGCGGCAAAACTGCTTGCCTGTACCCGTCCGTCATGCGCCTCGCTCTGAAGCTCACCACCAGCCTGTCACCAGCCCAGGCCACAGGGCCGAACTTTCTGAGTTCAGTTTTCAGCTCCGCCTTCCTGAGCCGCCATTCCTGTGGCCCCATCGCCACAGTCACCCTGAGGCTGGCGGCACCGGCGTACACCGCCATAAGCGGGTATCCATCCACGACTCCGAATGCCCCTGTACCCAGCACCCTCATGCCGCCCCGTTCCATAGCCTCTTTAAACGCAGATATGTCCATTCATTCTCCCCCTTGGGATATTTATGTCTATATTATAGAGGAAAAATCACGTATTGAAAAGGCCGTTTTCAAGCCGGCGCAGAGCTGCCCGTTTTATAAATTTGAAAATTACCCTCCCATGGCCTTCCCGTGCGTGCCACGGTACAGGTCAAGCTTCGGAAAATAGCGCCTCGTTCTTCTGTTGGTATTCCGGCGCTGGCTATAATCACTTGTTCTCCCGCCCAACCAGATAGTCCAGCGTGACCTTATAGTAGTCCGCCAGCTTGACAGCCGCCTCAAGTGGAAGCGGTCTCTCGCCCCTCTCATATTTCGAATAGAGGGACTGGTCACACATGAGATAATCAGCTATAGCCTTTTGTGTAAGGTCGTGATCCTCCCGCAGATCCCGTATTCTAAGTTTCAACGCAATCACCGGCGTCAATATATCAAAGCACATATCGTCCTATTGGCTTCTAGGACAATATGTCCTATATTGTTCCCCGGTAGGTAATAAATATGACGGATTATAAAACCATGTATTATACACTTTTAAACGCCGTAAGGACTGCGGAGGACGTTTTAAGCAAAGCCTTGGAGGATTGCGACGAGAGTTTTCGTGCTTTCAGCGAACTTTCAGAGAGACTGGGAATTACAGAAGATGATGGTGAAATATAGATCAAAGGGGATAGCAGAGTAGTGACCACCGCCAGTGTAAGCGCTTTGGCGGTAGGCGTTACATTGCAGCCCCATTGAATTTGCTAAATTGAAGATTCTGCATTTCTCGGCTCCCCCGTTCGCTCCGATAGGAGCTAACGGGAGAGCCTTCCCGCTTGAGCCCAGCGGAGCGGGTCAAGCGGGAGAAGGAGGAGTGCGCCGCGCCGTGAGAAGCGAACTGCGTGAGCTTCGAGCCTGGCCGGTGCCACGACGACGAGGCACCACCGGGTATGGAGTGATCAATGTTTCCTGTCAAATCTCACGAGGGAATTTAATTTACCCCCTCTATCACCGTTTTCCATTCTTCCACTGATAATCCTTGCGAGAGCTGTATTGAATAAGAATACCTGTTGTCATTCCACACCGCAAGTGTATACAGTGCATCTGCGCCTCTCAGCGTCACTTCGCTGTCACCGGCTGAAATTTCTACAGTCTCTGGGTAAGAATTATAGTCACCGGAATTGTCTTCTTTTCCAATTGACTTTCTAAAAACTGCACTCTGACCTCCGCCTTCATATATTATTTGCGCCATCTCTCTCCCAAAAGCAGTATACGTCTGTCTCTCGGAAACAAAAGGCAGATCATTCAATTCTGATATCTCAAAACCAACTTCTCCGGAGAGCTCCTCAGCAGACGATACCTCGATGATATCCGGATTTATAAAAATCGTATCGCCCCCTTCGTCTGCCAACAGCCTCGGCACGGCAAGCACCCCGGCCAAAAGAATTGCAAAGCACGCTGCCAGGGATAAATATTTCTTCAAATATTGAACTTTTTTCCCTTTAGGCTGCGATGTTTCCACGATACTGTTTCCCTGAATGTTATTTAATATGCGCTCACGCATCTCTTCTGTTACTTCTATCTTATCCATGATTTCTCTATACCGTTTTGTCAAAGTCGTAATCCTCCTTTAACAACGCCTTTAGTCTTGCGCGGCCGCGATGCAGGCAGGAACGTATCGTCGCCTCATTCTTGTGAAGCATCCCGGCTATCTCCTTAGTTGAATAACCTTCATAGTAAAACAGATGAATAACCTCTCGATATTTAACAGGCAGGCTTTTGACCGCATCCCACACATATGACAGATCCTCTCTGCTCTCTGAAATCAGTTCGTCGCTTAATTCATCTGTATCCCGCAGCGTGTTATATTCGATTCGGTTCTTGCTCAAATTACCTGCTACGCGCAATAGCCACGCCTTTTCATGCTGTGAATTTTCAAAAGCAGGAGTTGTCTTTAGATATTGTAAAAGTGTTTCCTGGAGGATCTCTTCCGCGTCACTCATATTGTGAAGATAGGAGTATGCATACCGGAGGATACTGTTTCCAAAAGAATCTAAAATATACTCAGCCCTTTTATTTATAGCCGACCGGCCTGTTTCACTTTTTAACCCGCCTTCCCGTTCGGCTATTATCGTCCCTGTCGCTTTACGAACGGAGTGGGCGGCAGAAAATATCCATCTATATATTTTTGTAAACCATAACTCATTAACAAGGCAGGCTTCCATTTCTCTCACCACCCTTTACTCTATGGAAACGGCAGATCACAGAGGCATACAACAGCATCTGGACCGCTTTATCGTTCTTGATCTTTCGTATGGTCTTATGGCTGTTTTATTTGATCATCGCCGTCAGTTCCAGCATAGCATCACTGGAAAGTCCCATATCGGTATATACAGCGTAAGTATATCCATCATCTGCCCATGTCGCAAGATTCACCATGCCACCATTTCCCTTTATCGATATTTCAAAACTGTCCCCGGAAACAGTGCCGCTCTGTTCATATTCATTGTACACACCGCTTATATCGCCTGTACCGTGTGCTTTACGGACAGAGATATCATCACCATTCCCATTCTCAAAAATCACTTCAATCATTTCATCCTTCACGGCCTGCACACTCTTAATGTCATATCCATCAAAATTCTCTGGGACCGAAATGCCGAATCCCGCGTCCCGCGCAGCCTCTTCCACAGTATTATAACTGGTAAACGGATTTGGAATCTCTACATTGTTATCTGCCGGATCATCTTGCTGCGGTCGGTCTAGGTCCTGGCTGCACGCCGAAAGAGCCAGTATCATAATGGCGCTGATAATAAGACCTGCTGTTTTTTTCATATTCATTTTGATTTTCCTCTCTGTTCTCATATTTATTGAACGGAATGTTTCCGTTCTACCTTATATACAGTTGAGCCAACAGAGATGTTGCGGGAAATCAATTTATTTTTTCTAAAAATCTTTCACTTGTACGGACAAAAAAGAGTGCCCTGAAGTCTTTCAGGGCACTCTCCAAGATATTTTATTGGAAACTTATTTGCCGGCCTTTATGGCTGCCTGAGCGGCGGAGAGGCGGGCGATGGGGACACGGAACGGTGAGCAGGACACGTAGTCGAGACCCAGGCTGTCGCAGAACTCGACAGAGGAGGGATCTCCGCCGTGCTCGCCGCAGATGCCAACGTGCAGGTTCGTATTGGCTGGACGGCCCAGATCTATGGCCATCTTCATGAGCTTGCCAACGCCAACCTGATCCAGCTTCGCGAACGGATCGTTCTCAAAGATCTTGGCGTCATAGTAGGCGTTCAGGAACTTGCCCGCATCGTCACGGGAGAAGCCGAAGGTCATCTGAGTCAGATCGTTGGTGCCGAAGCAGAAGAAGTCCGCCTCCTTGGCAATCTCATCAGCGGTGAGAGCGGCACGCGGGATCTCGATCATGGTTCCCACCTGGTACTTGAGGTCAACGCCAGCGGCAGAGATCTCAGAGTCGGCGGTCTCCACAACGAACTTCTTCACGTACTTGAGCTCCTTTACCTCGCCAACCAGCGGGATCATGATCTCAGGCTCGATATCCCAGTCGGGATGATTCTTCTTAACATTGATAGCGGCGCGGATAATAGCGCTGGTCTGCATCTTGGCTATCTCAGGATAGGTAACCGCCAGACGGCATCCACGGTGGCCCATCATCGGGTTGAACTCATGGAGCCCGGCGATTATGGCCTTGATGGTCTCAACGCTCTTGCCCTGGGTCTTTGCCAGAGCCTCGATATCGGCCTCGTCAGTAGGCACAAACTCGTGGAGCGGTGGATCCAGGAGACGGATGCACACAGGAGAGCCCTCAAGGGCCTCATAGAGAGCCTCAAAGTCTGACTGCTGCATCGGGAGGATCTTGGCCAGAGCCTTCTCCCTCTCCTCAACGGTCTCTGAGCAGATCATCTCGCGGAATGCGTCGATCCTGCCCTCACCAAAGAACATGTGCTCGGTACGGCACAGTCCAATGCCCTCAGCACCCAGCTCCTTGGCCTTCTTGGCATCGGTGGGGGTGTCGGCGTTAGTGCGGACCTTCATCCTTCTATACTTGTCGGCCCAGGCCATAATGCGTCCGAAGTAACCGGAGATGGTTGCGTCGGTGGTCGGGACGATACCGTCATATATATTACCAGTGGAGCCGTCCAGGGAGATATAGTCGCCCTCGTGATACTCCTTGCCGCTTAAAGTGAACTTCTTGTTGGCCTCGTCCATGACGATGTCGCCGCATCCGGAGACGCAGCACTCGCCCATTCCGCGAGCAACAACGGCGGCGTGGCTGGTCATACCACCGCGGACGGTGAGTATGCCCTCGGCTGCCTTCATGCCCTCGATGTCCTCAGGTGAAGTCTCAAGGCGGACAAGGATGACCTTCTCGCCTCTGTCGGCCCACTCCTTGGCATCGTCGGCGGTGAATACCACCTTGCCGCAGGCAGCTCCGGGGGAGGCGCCAAGACCGCGGCCCATAACAGTGGCCTTCTTCAGTGCGTCGGCGTCAAACTGCGGGTGCAGGAGGGTATCCAGTGTCCTGGGCTCTACCATGGCCACAGCCTGCTTCTCATCTATCATGCCCTCGTCCACAAGGTCGCAGGCGATCTTCAGAGCGGCGGCGGCTGTACGCTTGCCGTTACGGGTCTGGAGCATGTAGAGCTTGCCGTTCTCGACGGTGAACTCCATGTCCTGCATGTCCCTGTAGTGGTTCTCAAGGGTGCTACAAACGTTTGTAAACTGAGCAAAAGCCTCAGGGAACTTCTCTGCCATCTGGTCGATGGGCATTGGGGTACGTACGCCGGCCACAACGTCCTCGCCCTGGGCATTGGTCAGGAACTCACCGAAGAGCTTCTTCTCGCCGGTGGCCGGGTTACGGGTGAATGCCACGCCGGTACCACAGTCGTCACCCATGTTTCCGAAGGCCATCATCTGTACGTTAACAGCGGTGCCCCAGGAGTATGGGATGTCATTGTCACGGCGATATACGTTGGCGCGGGGGTTGTCCCAGGAGCGGAAAACTGCCTTGATGGCGCCCATAAGCTGATCCTTTGGGTCGGTGGGGAAGTCAGAGCCGATCTTGGACTTGTACTCAGCCTTGAACTGCTCGGCCAGCTCGTGGAGATCGTCGGCGGTGAGCTCAACGTCCTGAGTTACGCCGCGGTCAGCCTTCATCTTGTCGATGAGCTCCTCAAAATACTTCTTTCCAACTTCCATAACAACATCAGAGTACATCTGGATGAAGCGGCGGTAGCAGTCCCAAGCCCAGCGCGGGTTGTTGGACTTCCTGGACATGACGTCCACCACCTGCTCATTGAGGCCCAGGTTCAGGATAGTATCCATCATACCGGGCATGGAGGCGCGGGCTCCAGAACGGACGGAGACAAGGAGCGGGTTCTCAGTATCGCCGAACTTCTTGCCGGTGATGCTCTCCAGCTTCTCAATGTACTCCATAATCTGAGCCATGATTTCATCGTTAATGGTCTGGCCGTCCTCATAGTACTGGGTGCAGGCCTCAGTGGTGATGGTGAAACCCTGGGGGACAGGCAGGCCAATATTGGTCATCTCGGCCAGGTTGGCGCCCTTTCCGCCCAGCAGCTCACGCATGTTTGCGTTGCCTTCTGAAAACAGATAAACATACTTTTTCCCCATACAGCAATCCTTCCTCGTTATAAAAGTTTCAAATTTTTGTAAATAACAACAAATTGCCGGATATATTATACCAGCGTACCGCACGCATTTCAAGGATATTGCAGGAAAAATCATTTCCCCACGCAAAATCTCTCAAAAATTCTGTCCACCACGTCCTGTCTGGCATTTTTCCCGGTCAAAGCTCCCAGCGCGGCCATAGCCTCCTCCGTCATGGTAAGCACGGCGTCCGCCGCCGCACCTGTCTCCAGCGCCTCCAGGGCGCTCTCTATTGCCTCAAGGGCGCGGCTGATCTCACCCGCCTGGCGGGCATTTGTGAGCACCTCTCCTGCCGGCACCGGCTCGCCGCGGAACATCTCCCCTATAGTATCGCAGAGCTTGTCCACGCCCTCCCCGCTTCTGGCGGACAGGTGTATGACCGGCCCGAAAAAACCTTGAAGCTCCTTCTCCGGGAGCTTCTGCGGCAGGTCAGATTTATTTATTACGGCAACGGCCCTCTCGGAACCTCTAATGAGGGCGAGGGTCTCTCTGTCACCATCCTCAAGCTCCGCGGAGCCGTCAAACACCCCTATCACCAGCATGGCGCTGCCGGCAGCGGCTCTCGCCCGCTCTACGCCCTGCCTCTCCGCCTCGCTGTCCGCGTCCCTTATGCCGGCTGTGTCCGTGAGCCTCACCAGGACTCCGCTGATCACTGCCCGCTCCTCAAGTGTGTCCCGGGTGGTGCCGGGTTCCGAGGTGACTATGGCCCGGTCAAAGCCCAGGATCGCGTTCATAAGTGACGACTTACCCACATTTGGCCGTCCGGCTATGGCGCATGTGACCCCATCTTTCATCACGCGTCCCCGCTCGAACGTCCTGAGCAGCGTCCGCAGTGTGTCCCTGTCCTCTGTAAGTTGCCGCTCATAATTTTCAAGCTCAAATTCCTCAATGTCCTCGTCAGGCCAGTCCACCACCGCGTCAAAGTGGGAGGCCATATCCAGCAGCCGTGAGTAAACCTGGCCGATCCTCCTTGAGACCGCGC
>CALXAF010000053.1 GCA_944386185.1 uncultured Oscillospiraceae bacterium | reverse complement strand
TACCATATAAAGGCCATAAGGGGAGATATGACAAAACCGCTTCCCTTTGAGGATGAGTATTTCGACCTGATTTTCCATCCGGTATCTAATTGTTACGTGAGGGAGGTCATGCCCATATGGCGTGAGTGCTATAGAGTATTAAAAAAAGGAGGCCGGCTCATGGCCGGTCTCGACAATGGCGTCAACTTCCTATTCGATGAAGCTAATGAGAGGGAGGTACGCTTCAGCCTACCGTTTGACCCAATAGGAGATCCCGGCCTGATGGATTCACTGATGAGCGACGACTCGGGCGTACAGTTCTCCCATACAATGGAGGATCAGATACGTGGGCAGCTGAAAGCCGGATTTAAGCTTCTGGACGTATATGAGGACACCAATGGGGAGGGGTTCCTGCACGAACACGGAGTACCTACATTCTGGGCGACTTTAGCAGAGAAATAAAAGACATGCTGCCGATATTCGGCAGCATGTCTTAAAACTTATTTTACTCTTTTTCAAAGGCGTCCTTGCCAAGACCGCAGATCGGGCAGACCCAATCCTCAGGAACATCCTCCCAGGCGGTGCCGGGAGCGATGCCGCTGTCGGGATCGCCAACCGCTGGATCATAGACATAGCCGCAGGGGCATACATACTTATCCATACGCGCTTCTCCTTATTTTCTTTCTTTGAGTCAGTCCCCCAAAATATTTGGGGGACTTTATTTAAGTATTTTATTTACCAAAATATCTGTCGAGCAGTCCCTTGAGAGCCTTGCAGTGGCGGGCTTCATCGCGGGCCATCTCATGTACGGTATCGTGGATGGCGTCAAGGCCATTCTTCTTTGCGCAGGTAGCCAGATCGACCTTGCCCTGGGTAGCACCGTACTCGCAGTCTACACGCCAAGCGAGATTATCCTTTGTGGTAGCCTTCATATTTGGCTCAAGATCTTCACCCAGCATCTCGGCAAACTTGGCGGCATGCTCGGCCTCCTCATATGCGGCCTTTTCCCAATAGAGGCCTATCTCGGGATAACCCTCACGGTGAGCTATGCGGGCCATGCAGAGATACATGCCTACCTCAGCGCACGCACCGTTGAAGTTTGCCATCAGCTGGTCAAAGATGTACTTCTTATCCTCGTCACTGATATCGGCATTATCCTTAACTGTGCTGGCGTATACACCATAGTTGTGCTCAGCGGCCAGTGTGAGGCCCTCTTCCATCAGCTTAAACTTGGAGCCGGGAACTCCGCACTGGGGGCACTTCTCTGGGGGATTCTCACCCTCGTAAACATAACCGCAGACTGGACAAATCCATTTCTTCATAGTAGTAACCTCCAAATATAATTGTATTTTAAATATAATATATGTACAGCCGATATTCAACCAGCTATATCGCTATTTTCACAGCAATTATGACATATACCTCTGAATATAAGCTCGTGGCGTTCCACCTTCGCCCCAAGGTACTCGCTGGCCAGCTTGTCCAGTTCCCGACTGCCGTGTATATCCACATCAGATACATCACCGCACTGCTGACATATAAAATGGGCGTGGGAAGACAAGTCTGCGTCATACCGCTCTTTTGAATCAACCACGGCCACGGAAACCAGTTCTCCACTCTCCACAAAAGCGGCGAGGTTTCTATACACTGTGGCAAGCGAAAGGTCAGGAAACTCAGGTTTTAGCTTCGCGTATACCCATTCTGCTGAGGGGTGGGACTTGGTGGAACGGATAGCCTCAAGTATTGCCTCGCGCTTTCGACTATACCGTTTCATCTTCGTCTCCTTAACGCTAATAATTATCATTTGCATTTTTATTATAGCATAATTTCTCAATTTGTAAAGAGGTAATTTTAAAAATTTTCATATTTTACTGTTGCTATATGTGATAGAAAATTTATGTGCAGCTTCAGGGGAGGAAGAAAGCTGAAAAACGGCCGAAAAACACGGCAAAGTGGGGAAGACTTGAATTATTGGGAAAGTTGTGGTACAATACATCAGTTCAAAAAGCTGAAAGGGGGAAAAACATTGCAGATAGGTACGGATAATAATCTGAATAAGCGCCTCGCGGTACTTATAGACGCGGACAACATCCCCCGTGGAACTTTAAAAGGAATTATGGAGGAGACTGCCATATATGGCACTCCAACTATAAAGCGTATATATGGGGATTGGACCAGCCCGAACGTAGCCGGCTGGAAGGCGTCGCTGCTGGAAAATGCGGTTACCCCAATCCAGCAGTACAGTTACACCACTGGGAAAAATTCCACAGACTCGGCCATGATTATAGATGCTATGGATCTTCTGTATTCTGGTAAAGTTGACGGTTTTGTTCTGGTGTCTAGTGACTCTGACTTTACACGTCTTGCGATAAGGCTCAGGGAGGCTGGAATGTATGTTATCGGGATCGGCGAGAAGAAGACGCCGAGCCCGTTTATAGTTGCCTGCGACAAATTCATATATATTGAGGTTATTCGTCAGCATGCGGCTGAGAATACGCTGTCGGTCGACCAGGATGATCAGCCCGTGGGACATCAATCGGATGCGTCGTCAACTCCTGCTGAGAAAAAGAAGCAGAGCAAGTCGAAAAATGAGAAGGTACCTAGAAAAGTTGAAAAGCTCATTGCCCAGTCTGTGGCGGACCTGGCAAGTGTGTCAGGAGATGATGGGGATGGGTATGTATTTATGGGTGAGCTGGGCAACCTTATTATGAAAAAGCAGCCGGACTTCGACTGCCGGAACTTTGGATTTAAATCACTCAGTGCTCTGATAAAATCCATGGACAGGTTCGAGGTAGACTTCCGTCACACTACAGACCCAAATATTAAGCACCCATATGTGAGGGATAAAAAAGCCTGATGACACGATCTGGAAAAAAGCGCCGAGGGCGTGTTGTGATGATATTAGTTGTGCTGCTTCTCATCCTTGCTGCCCTTGTATATGACAGCAATACACGCATTGTTGAGGACACATACACTGTAGCGAACGGGAGACTGCCAGAGGGATTTTCCGGATTCAGAGTTGTCCAGCTTTCTGATTTGCATACAACACGATTTGGAGAGAATAACTCCAAGCTCTTTGAGATGGTGAGAGGGCAGGCTCCTGACATTATAGCAGTTACAGGGGACTTGATAGATGAGGAACGGGATGAGGATTATGTGCGGGAGCTTATGACAGGCCTTACGCAGATAGCCCCCGTATACTATGTGACCGGGAATCACGAGTGGGCCTCTGGATGGGTCAGAGACCTGTTTTCAATACTTGAGGAGTGCGGTGTAAATGTACTGCGTAATAAATATGTGGTGCTGGAGAGAAATGGCGATACCATTGTGTTAGCCGGCGTTGACGACCCGAACGGCCCATATGATATGAAGACTCCGCGTGAACTTGTGAGTGAGATAAGGGAGGAGATGGGTGATCCGTACATCCTCATGTTGGCGCACAGGAATGATGAGATAGACATGTGGTCTGAGCTTGGGGTAGACGCTGTGCTCTGCGGACACGCCCACGGCGGGCTTATACGTCTGCCGTTTACAGAAGGTCTTATTGCCCCCGGAAGGGAGTTCTTTCCTACGTACACCAGCGGCATCTACAGGCAGGGAGGGACTCAGATGCTTGTGTCCAGAGGACTGGGAAATACGAGCTTCTCTCTGAGGCTTTTTAATAATCCACAAGTAGTAACTGCTGTTTTTGAGAGGGAGATATAAAAGTGATCTGACAAAAAGTATTGGTAATCTTATGCCATCCCCTGCATATTATGATATGTGTATCAAATGTCGGGGAGGTAAGATTATGTTTCTAAAGGCGATGGGACCTTTGGAGAAGCCGGATATCGATGATATGATATTTGGAAACGCCGGATCTGGACCAAGCCAGAGGTGATGGTCCATTCATACTAAAGAGTATAGAGGGAATTTTGAATATGATTGTTGAGTACGAAGATTATAAGGCGAAACTTAATGCGATGAGGCCGGAGATGGACACACTTAAAGGTGCCCTGAAGCTCTCTGACGTAAACGCCGAGATTGAGAAGCTGGAACGTGAGAGTGAGGAGGATGGATTCTGGTCAGATATAAAGCGCTCTCAAAAGGTACAGCAGCAGTTAAAGCAGCTGAGAAACAAGCGCGACGGCTTTACAAAGCTTGAGGCAAGGTATGATGATTTGCTTGCCCTCTGCGATATGGCGATGGAGGAGGATGACGAGAGCATACTGCCGGAATTAGAGGCTGATTTCAAGTCGTTTTCAGATGACCTGGAATCAGCAAGGCTTGCTACAATGCTGTCCGGTGAGTATGATGCCTCAAACGCCATCCTCTCGTTCCATGCAGGTGCCGGCGGAACGGAGGCGCAGGACTGGACAGAGATGCTGTACCGGATGTATACCAGATGGGCCGAACGCCACGGCTATAAGTACACAATACTAGATTACCTTGACGGAGAGGAGGCCGGCATAAAGTCAGCCACCATAAAGATCGAGGGTGAAAATGCATATGGCTACTTAAAGAGCGAGAGCGGTATACACAGGCTCGTCCGAGTCTCGCCATTTGACGCCTCAGGGCGCCGCCACACCTCATTTGCCGCCGTGGAAGTCATGCCGGAGATAACTGACGACGGCGAGATAGAGATCCGTGAGGAGGATATAAAGATGGACGTGTTCCGCTCAAGTGGAGCGGGCGGCCAGAAAGTTAACAAGACTTCCTCAGCGGTGCGTCTCACACATATACCGACGGGCATAGTTGTTTCCTGCCAGGTTGAGCGTAGCCAGTTCCAAAACAGGGACAACTGCATGGCGATGCTCCGTGCCCGTTTAGCCGAGATAAAGGAGCGGGAGCACCTTGAGAAGATAGAGGATATAAAGGGCGTCCAGATGAAAATCGAGTGGGGTAGCCAGATACGTTCATATGTGTTTATGCCCTACACGCTTGCAAAAGACCACAGGACCGGATATGAAAACGGCAATATAAACGCGGTGATGGACGGAGACCTGGACGGATTTATAAATGCGTACCTGACCATGAAGGCCGGGGAGAAGTAAGAGATACACGATTAGAGGCGGGAGAGCGGCTGTATTCCCAAGCCCGTTTTCGCTGTAAGAGCTACGACGTTTTTCGTGTATAAAAGCTGGTATGTACGTATATAATTATAAGCGTTGCCAGTTTTTACTAAAGGAGATGATCGTATGGGAAAGAGTTTATCATTCATGCTTGCTTTAGCTCTGCTGACTATGTCCACACCTGGCGTGGCGCAGGGAGAAGATGGCGGCGAGGTGGCTGTTTACCTGGATGGAGATGAAATTGACGGAGCTGAAGCCACCTATCTGCTTGACGACACAACATACGTGCCAATAAGGCAGGTGTGCGAGGCAATGGGCGCCACTGTAATATGGGACGGAGAGGACAAGTCCGTCACTGTCGAGGCGCCGGATTTGGTGATACGAGCCAGGGCAGGAAATAAGTATCTGGAGGCAAACGGAAGGTATTTCTACATTGAGGAAGGATGCCACTTCACAGACGGTTCTTTCATGGTGCCTGCCAGGACATTGGCCCAGGCTTTTGGAGCCAATGTAGAGTGGGTGAACACGGCTGGCGGCATTGTGATAACCAGTGGTGAAGAACCGCTGGTAAGTGGGGATGAATATTATAATGATGACGATGTGTATTGGCTGTCCAGGATAATCCGCGCAGAAGCTGGCAATCAGAGTTTGGAGGGAAAGATAGCTGTTGGCAACGTCGTTATGAATCGGGTAAATGACCCCAGTTTTCCTGACAATGTGAAAGATGTCATTTTTGACAGGCGTAGCGGTATTCAGTTCTCTCCAGCTTATTCAGGTTCTATCTATAAAGACCCAACAGAGGACTGCATTATAGCGGCAAAACTGGCTCTTGAGGGGACGGACATAGCGGGAGGCAGCCTGTATTTCATTCCTGCCTGGGCTGCGGAATCCTCATGGGCTGGACGGAACAGGGAAGTCTATGCACAGATAGGCGACCATGTGTTCTTCCTCTGATATGTGAGGAAAACTATGGATTAATATTTGGAAGCGCGAAACACATCCTAGAGTGAGGTGTTTCGCGCTTTTTTGTGAATTTCATCTTAAAAATATATTATTTAGCCATATATTTACATAGATTTTATAGAAATTAACGTGCAGGCGTGGGAATAGTATGATATGATATCTATATAATTTCAAGTGAAAGGGGAGTGAGGGATGGAGTATATCTGGATAGCGGCAATGGTATTTTTTATCATAGTTGAGGCCGCGACAATCAGCCTCGTCTCCATATGGTTTGCATTTGGAAGCCTGGCAGCAATGATCGCAGCATTGGCCGGTGGCGAAATCTGGCTTCAGATAGTGCTTTTTATGGCAGTAAGTGCGATTGTACTCATGTCGCTGCGTCCAATTGCGGGAAAATACCTCAGTGTGAAAAGACGTCCCACAAACGCCGATAGAGTACTGGGGCAGGTATGCGCGGTCACGGAACCTATAGATAACGTTGCAGGGACAGGGGCTGTGTTTGTTGACGGGAAGACGTGGACAGCCAGGTCCCGAAACGGCGTGCCTATAGACAGGGGCACTCTTGTCCGCCCTGTGGCTATACAGGGAGTAAAACTGATAGTTGAAGCTGTCAGGGAGGAAGCCAAACAGTAGTAAAATTTTAAGGGGGATATAATATGGGACCTGTTGAGGTGGCGCTTATAGTTGTGGGGATAATAGCAATAATCGTCATAATAAGAAATATACGAGTTGTACAGCAGGCAAAAGCGTACGTGGTGGAACGCCTTGGTGCATATAAAACTACATGGGGAGTAGGGCTTCACTTTAAAGTGCCGTTTATAGAGCGGGTGGCAAAGGTAGTTTCGCTCAAAGAACAGGTGGCGGACTTTCAGCCTCAGCCCGTCATAACGAAAGACAATGTAACTATGCAGATAGACACTGTCGTCTATTACGAAATAACCGATCCTAAACTATACACATACGGTATAGAAAACCCAATCACTGCTATTGAGAATCTGTCCGCAACAACTTTGAGAAACATAATAGGCGAACTGGAGCTGGATCAGACGCTTACAAGCCGAGACATTATCAACACAAAGATGCGGACTATACTCGATGAGGCAACAGATCCCTGGGGTATCAAGGTAAACCGGGTGGAACTTAAGAATATTCTCCCGCCTAAAGAGATACAAAACGCTATGGAGAAACAGATGAAGGCGGAGAGGGAACGCCGTGAGGCCATTCTCAGGGCAGAAGGCGAAAAGAAATCGGCGATACTGATAGCCGAGGGAGAGAAAGAGTCAGCAATCCTGCGTGGCGAGGCGAAAAAGGAGGCCGCGATACTGGAGGCAGAGGGGCGCGCTGAATCTATTTTGAAGGTTCAGCAAGCAACAGCAGAGGGAATACGACTCATAAATGAGGCTGCCCCGTCTGATGCCGTTATTAAAATCAAGGCCCTTGAGGCGTTTGCCGCGGCGGCAAATGGCCAGGCTACAAAAATAATAATCCCATCAGAGATACAGGGACTTGCGGGGCTTGCCGAAGGAGTAGTGGAAACCATACGTGCCTCCGATAAATCTCAGAAATAGACACGTAAGTTTATAGTTATAAAATCACCGCCTATGCTTGCAGCATAGGCGGTGATTTTATAACTATATAATTGATTAAACTACTGGGATTAAAGCTGCTTCTGAGCGTTGATCTTAATGCCAGGGCCCATTGTGGACGCGGTGACGCAGCTCCTAATATACTGTCCCTTCGCAGCAGCGGGCTTGGCTCTGAGTATAGCGTTCATGAGAGTGTTATAGTTCTCAGTGAGCTTCTCAACACCAAAGCTGACCTTGCCGATCGGGCAGTGGATGATGTTTGTCCTGTCGAGGCGGTACTCTATCTTACCAGCCTTGACTTCATTGACAGCCTGAGCGATATTGGGAGTAACGGTACCAGCCTTGGGGGATGGCATAAGGCCCTTAGGACCAAGCACTTTACCAAGACGACCGACGGTACCCATCATATCCGGAGTGGCTATGACCACATCAAAGTCAAAGAAGTTCTCCTTCTGAATACGCTCCACCATATCCATGGCGCCTACATAATCAGCTCCGGCATCAAGGGCCTCCTGCTGACGCTCCTCCTTGCAGAACACAAGAACCTTACGGGTCTTGCCGGTACCATGGGGAAGAACGACCGCGCCACGGACCTGCTGGTCGGCATGACGGGAGTCGACGCCAAGCTTTACATGGAGCTCAACGGTCTCATCAAACTTAGCTTTAGCGGTTTTTGTGATAAGGTCAAAAGCCTCGGCAGGCTCGTAGGCAACAGACCTGTCAATAAGCTTTGCGCTGTCTTTATAATTCTTTCCTCTGAACATAGTCTCAGCCCTCCTCTACAACGATGCCCATGCTGCGGGCTGTACCGGCTATCATGCTCATGGCTGCCTCAATGCTTCCGGCGTTAAGATCGTTCATCTTTGTCTCGGCTATCTTGCGGACCTCTTCCTTGGAGATCTTAGCGACCTTGTCCCTCTGCGGAACACCAGAGCCCTTTTCAATTCCGGCAGCCTTCTTGAGAAGAACAGCGGCGGGAGCTGACTTTGTTATAAAAGTAAAGCTGCGGTCAGCGTACACGGTGATGACCACAGGGGTGATCATACCCATATCATTCTTTGTGCGCTCATTAAACTCTTTAGTAAAGGCGCCGATGTTGACGCCGTGCTGACCAAGCGCTGGACCTACTGGGGGAGCTGGCGTAGCTCTACCGGCAGGTATCTGTAACTTTATGATTCCTGTAACTTTCTGTGCCACTTTCGTGAACCTCCTGATATAGATGTGGTTATACGCAAAAAGCGTATCATTGGCGGGGGAGTGGACCCCCTCCCACTTTGCCGAGAGTCCCGGCGCTACGATGTCTCGTAATATTTTTTTAGTCTTTGACCAGTTCTATCTGGTCAAATTCAAGTTCCACAGGCGTCTCACGTCCAAACATGGAAACCACCACTCTGGCCATCTGCTTGTCCGTATCAACTTCTTCGACGACGCCGAAGAAACCTTCCAGGGGACCGTCATTCACACGGACACGGCTTCCAACTTCAAAGTCAACGACCACGTCGTGTTTCTCAACGCCCAAACTGGCTATCTCATCATCAGAGAGAGGGATAGGCTTGTTGCCGCTTCCGACGAAGCCTGTAACACCTCGCACATTCCTGACAAGATGCCAACTCTCGTCAGTCAAAACCATCTTTACCAGCACGTAACCGGGAAAGACCTTGCGTTCGACAGTCTTTGCGACAGAATCAGTTATCTCTGTAACAGTCTCGAGCGGGATATTGACTTCCTGGATGAGATCCTGCATACCGCGGTTTTCTGCGGCTCTCATAACTGTGTCGGCTACCGCGTTCTCGTAGCCTGAGTATGTGTGCACCACATACCATCTCGCATCTTCTGCCATGGCGGCTCCTTAACTGAAGAGGTTGATGAGTACTTCAACAACAGCGGAAGCTAGAGAGTCGAAGCCCCAGAGAACGATTGCTGACGCAAACATGACAACCAGGACCACAAGGCTGTTATTGGAGATCTGCTTGACAGAAGGCCAAACGACCTTCTTCAGCTCGCTCCTCATACCGCGGAACCAGTCGCCGATACGGGAGAAAAACTTTTTCTTGCTTTTAGCCATAAGAATACTTCCTTTCGTGTCGCGGCTTACTTCGTTTCAGAGTGGACCGTATGCTTACGGCAGAAACGGCAGTATTTCTTCAGCTCAAGCTTTTCAGGTGTGTTCTTCTTGTTCTTAGTGGTGTTATAGTTCCTCTGCTTGCACTCGTTGCAGCGGAGAACTACCTTGACCCTGTTTTCTGCAGCCATTTTTCGGCACCTCCTAATAAATTGCCTCCCTGCTTTGGATTGGCTGTAGCAGGTGTGGGCTTAAAAAAGCACACAAAAATAAACCTCTCAGCCGACAGGTAGATTAAATATATCACAACATAGGTATGGCGTCAATGAGAAATTTAGAAAAAATTTGTTTAAACTGACTCAAAAGAATAGAATAATGTGTGCTCAGCGGGTTCGGCATGAGTATAAAATATTTCAGCGTCTATCTTGTTGATAACGCACATGGGAGTTATAATACTCACAATACATAAATGTTTTGGAGGCCGCTATGAGAGTAATGGCTGTAGATTATGGAGACGAGAGAACGGGAATCGCGGTATCTGATCCTCTGGGAATCCTCGTTGGAGAGACGTTTGTTATAAAGGAGTGGAACCGGGAGAGACTGGCGGAAAAGATCGCGGAAGCAGCAAGGGAACGCGGCGTTCAGGTCATTGTGATTGGAAACCCAAAAAACATGGACGGGACGGAGGGGCTGAGAGCGGAAAAAAGCAGGGAGCTTGCGGCCCTGGTTAAAGGGCGCATAGGCATAGATCCTGTGATGTGGGACGAGCGGAGGACAACTGTAGATGCCCACAGGATATTGTCCGATAACGGGCGGTATGGGAAAAAACGCAAGGAACTGGTAGACGCAGTTGCGGCGTCGCTTATACTTGAGGGATATTTGGGGAGTATCAGATAGTTTTGGAGCATGGTGTATGAGAAAGATCAGGACGGCTTTTTTAATTGTATTGATTCTTGTGGTAACTTTGACTGGATGCGGCGCCGAGCAGGTGAGCGACACAGCCGATTTTTTCGCCATGGATACGTATATGCGGATCACTGTATATGGAGACGGGGCGGATGAACTGACGAGACAGGCAGAAGAGGAGATAATGCGGATTGAGAATGTTCTGAGTTTCTCTGGTGACGGCGAGATTGGGACTATAAACGAGCACGGGGGAGGCACTGTATCAGAGGAGACACAGGAACTTTTGGAGAGAGCGCTGGAACTGAGCCGTGATACAGGCGGTGCCTTTGACATTACCATCTATCCAGTGGTTGAAGCTTGGGGGTTCTTTTCAGGAGAGTACAGAGTCCCCGGCGACAGTGAGCTTTCTGACCTTCTCGGCCTTACAGGCTGGGAGAAGGTATCTGTAGTGGACGGGCAGGTGAGCTTTCAAGTGCCCGGTATGGGCATTGATCTTGGAGGAATAGGAAAAGGATATGCTGGACAACGCGTACATGATATGCTGTGGGAGGCTGGCATAAGCTCTGCGCTCCTGGAATTGGGGGGAAATGTATGCCTGCTGGGAGGACGGCCTGACGGTACGGCCTGGCGAGTGGGCATCATGTCGCCAACTGATGGGGAAGAGTATGTGGGCATACTTGAGGCCAGGGATGTATCGATAGTTACGAGCGGAGGTTACCAGAGATACTTTGAGGAGGACGGTGTCCGCTACCACCACATAATCGATCCGGCTACAGGTTATCCGGCTGACAGCGGACTTTTATCTGTTACGATAGTCTGTGACGACGGCGCAAGGGCTGACGCGCTCTCGACTGCGCTTTTTGTGATGGGAGAGGAAGAGGCAGTCAGTTACTGGGCCGCGAGGGATGACTTTGACTTCATACTGGTTACACAGGATGGGCGGGTGGTCATAACTCCAGGCCTGCGTGAAGACTTCCAGATTTCAGAAGGTTATGACCTTGAGGTGGCGGCTTGAAGATATATCTGAAGAGCTGGTTCTGGGCGGCACTTTTATCTTTTATCTGCGTGGTGTGCCTAATAATATGGTTCCTGCCAAAAGAGGCCGGGGACAATGTTGGAATATACCAAAATGGTGAGTTACTATATTCGTTTACGCGGGAAGAACTTGAAGAAGAACGCAGCATTAGGATCGAGTACAACGGTGGAATAAATGTTGTGGAGATTAGTAACGGTACTATCAGAGTCGCGGAAGCAAACTGCCCGGATGGTGACTGCGTAAGCCATGGCCCGCTTACCCGGGGCGGCGCGCCAATAGTCTGCCTGCCAAACAGATTAGTCATTCGGTTTATAGACGCAGGGACTGATGGCCAGGTGGATGCTGTATCAGGGGGAGCTGGATGAGGACAAGAAAGATAGCTGAGACGGCGCTCCTGACTGCCGTAGCGCTGATCATATACGTTGTTGAGGCCCAGTTGCCTTCACTTACTAATATTCCGGGAATTAAACTGGGTCTTTCAAATGTTGTGACCCTGTTTGCCATGTATACCGTGGGTGTTGGACAGGCCCTGCTGGTAATGGTGGCGCGTGTCACGCTGGGGTCCCTGGCCACAGGACAGGTTATGGGCATGATATTCAGCCTGGCCGGAGGGGCGCTGTCTTTTTTTGTGTGTATACTGCTCAAGAGGTTGCTTCCGGTAAGGCTAATGTGGGTGGTAAGTGCGTTTGGCGCAATCGGCCACAATATCGGTCAGATTGCCGCCGCTGTTGTTGTAACAGGGACCAGGGAGGTCATATATTACCTCCCTATATTGGTGGTGTCGGGCGCTTTGACAGGAGTTTTTACAGGCGCTGCCGCACAGCTTGTGCTGAGACGGGTAAAACCTGCGGTTGTTAAAAAATTATCAAATAAAAGTGAGGAAAACGGCCCAAAATAACTCTATATCACAATTTTTACTTAAAAAATGTTTCAAATGATATTGCCCCATCCTTGCCGTTGTGATATACTCTTTTCACAGGAACTGTACCTGAATGAAGGTAGGGAGGAAGAATAGTGTCAGCAGTCAGATTGCACGGGGTAAAGGTACCCCATAGGAAAACTACTGCCGGCTCAACACCTGTAAGGATGGGCGTGCCATCTGTCGTAACTATCCCGATGTCGATGCACATTGGGGTCCCGGCAGAACCTGTTGTTAAGCCCGGAGACCAGGTGAAGGTTGGCCAGCTTGTTGCAGTTGCCAAAGGCGCTGTATCGTCGCCTGTGTACTCAAGTGTCTCTGGAAAAGTAAAAAAAATAGACGATATGCTCATGTCAAATGGGCGTTTTATGAAAGCGGTGACTATTGAACCGGACGGAGCCCAGGAATTATATGAAGGCTTGGCTGCACCGGAGGTATCCGACTATGCCAGCTTCATAGCCGCGGTGAGGGAGAGCGGGGTTGTGGGCCTCGGCGGAGCGGGGTTTCCAACTGCGGTCAAACTTGACGTTAAGGATCTCACAAAAATAGAAGCTGTCATCGTCAATGGAGCTGAGTGTGAACCTTATGTTACATCCGATACGCGGACTATGCTCGATGACACAGAGCTCGTATGGGATGGAGTACAACTCCTGCGGAAATATCTCAACGCAAAGAGAGTAGTGATCGCCATTGAGGACAATAAACCAGAATGTATAAGGACCTTCAAGGGGCTTGCCCAGGGAAATAGCGGTGTAGAAGTTGTTTCAATGCCGTCACTTTATCCACAGGGCGGCGAAAAGGTCCTTATTTATAATGTGCTTGGGAAAATAGTTCCGGAGGGAGGGCTCCCGATAGATGTGGGGGCGATAGTTATAAACTGCACCACCTTGGCCGCAATCGCTAAGTACATAGAGAAGGGCATCCCACTCATAGAGAAGTGCGTGACGGTTGACGGTTCGGCTGTCAAAGAACCTAAAAACGTTATCGTGCCTATTGGCACTCCGGTGTCCGAGGTCTTTGACTTCTGCGGTGGGTTCAAAGAGGAGCCGCGGAAGATCCTTTATGGCGGGCCCATGATGGGGATAGCTCTGCCCGGGATGGACTACCCGATAATGAAGAACAATAACGCCATCCTCGCCTTTGGAGAGCGGGACGCCGTCACTCCTGAGCCGACGGCATGTATACGATGCGGCAGCTGCATAGAGAGCTGCCCGCTGAACCTGATGCCAACTGAGTTCGCCGAGGCATATGAGAACCGAGATGTGGACCGCCTCAGAAAGCTGAAAGTGAATCTGTGCATGGAATGTGGCTGCTGTTCATATGCCTGTCCGGCTAAAAGGCCGCTTGTGCAGACAAACAGGCTCGCAAAGGCACTTCTGACAAAAGATATTGCTGAAAAGAAGGCCCAGGCAGCCTCAGCCGCGGCCAAGAAGGATGAGAGGGAGGAGGTGGCTTCAAAGTGAGCGAACTCTATGTGAGCTCGTCTCCGCACATAAGGAGCGGGCGTACAACACAGAAGATAATGCTGGACGTCATAATCGCCCTGATGCCGGCGCTTATAGCTTCCGTCCTCATCTTTGGGCCTCGTACACTATTGCTGACGGCTGTGTCGGCCGCTGCCTGCGTGGCCTGTGAGGCGCTGTGGGAGAAGCTGATGAAAAAGCCATGTACGGTTTCCGACCTGTCAGCCACAGTTACCGGGATACTCATAGCATTCAATGTCCCTGCGGGCATGCCTGTATGGGAGCTTATTGTGGGCGATGTGGTGGCAATAATAGTGGTCAAGATGCTGTTTGGGGGATTGGGCTGCAACTTCATAAACCCGGCAATGGTCGGCAGGGTCGCCATGTTCCTCTCCTTTACTGCGGACATGACCAATTATGCGATTCCGTCAAAAGCTGTGGATGCGCTGTCCAGCGCGACGCCGCTTTCGGTGATGGACAAGCTTACCTGGAGTGATTTTCCGGCGCTCTTCCTGGGAGTCCACGGTGGAGTCCTTGGAGAGACATGTGCCCTGGCTCTTATTATCGGAGGGGTTTACCTGGTAGCCAGAAAGGTAATCAAACCAATAATACCGCTGGCGTACCTTGGCTCATGCCTGCTGTTCTCCTGTCTGTTTGGTGGAGAGCAGCCGGTGCTGTCACTCTTCTCAGGCGGAGTGTTCCTGGGTGCCATATTCATGGCGACAGACTATGTCACAAGCCCATTCACGAATAAGGGCAAGCTCATATTCGGAATAGGCTGCGGCTTCTTAACGGCAGCCATAAGGATCTTCTCAAACTCTGCCGGAGGAGTTTCGTTCTCCATACTGCTTATGAACCTGCTGGTACCATATATAAACAGCCTTACCATGCCGAAGCCGTTGGGAGGTGTGAGCGAGAAATGACCAAGGAGAAGTTTGAAGAGTATATAAAGCCGTTTGTAGTACTTGTGGGGATTTGCCTGGTGGTGGCTTTCCTGCTGGCGTTCACAAACAGCAAGACGGCACCGGTTATTGAGAGAAACGCACAGATCGAGGCGGAACAGACGCGCCAACTGGTCTTGGAGGGCTCAGAAGGCTTCGAAGAAGTGGAGTGCGACACAGAGACGCTTGGCATCGTGAGCGCTTACAGAGAGACAAGCGGAAAAGGTTATGTGATCTCAGCATCCGCCACCGGTTACGGCGGGGATGTGGTTGTGACAGTTGGCATAGATAACGACGGCACTATCGTTGGAATGCAGGTCAATGTCTCCACAGAGACTACTGGTATCGGTTCAAAGGCCGGTGAGGACGACTACGTGCAAAACTTTATCGGTAGATCTGGTAGTGTCGATGACGTTGACACGATAACGAACGCCACTTACTCCAGTACCGCGGTGAAAACTGCGGTAAATGCGGCGCTCAACGCGTTTGAGGCTATAAAGGGGGAGTGAGATATGAAGAGAAAGTTTGAAATATTCAAAAATGGCCTTTTCAAAGAAAACCCCGTCCTTATACTCACCCTGGGGTGCTGTTCTGTGCTGGCTATCTCAGTCACCGTGCTTGGCGGTCTGGGGATGGGAATTGCACTTACGTTTGTCCTAGTGTGCTCAAACGTTGTCATATCACTCCTTAGGAACATTATACCGGGCAAAGTGCGTATCCCCTGTTACATAGTGGTTGTGGCGGCCTTTGTCACTCTCGTGGAAATGGTCACAGAGGCCTATATGAAAGAGCTCTATGACACAATGGGGGTGTTCCTTGCCCTTATCGTGGTCAACTGCATAGTCCTTGGCAGGGCAGAGATGTTTGCGAGCAAGAATTCAGTTGGAGACAGCTTCTTCGACGGGCTGGGGATGGGCCTGGGTTATACCATGGTCATCACCGCCATATCCATAGTGAGAGAGCTCCTTGGCAGCGGCACGCTGCTGGGAGTAAGGATAATCCCGGAGGGCTACCAGCTTGGTATACTTTCCCAGACACCGGGCGGTTTTTTCTGCTTTGGATGTGCCATGGCGATACTTATAGCGTCGCTTAACAAGAAAGGCAAGAAGATAGATAAGTCCACCGGCTGCGGCCACGACTGCGGGAGCTGCGGACTTGGATGTGCGGGAAGAGGAGGGGAGAGCAAATGAGCGAATTCTCAAAGATCCTCTTTATAATGTTCTCCATGGTGTTTACGGAGAACTACGTTCTTGTACAGTTCCTGGGTATCTGTCCTTTCCTTGGCGTATCTCAGAACCTATCCTCCTGTATAGGTATGAGCGGCGCTGTGATATTTGTTATGACCCTGGCCTCAGCGGCCACCTACGCGATATATCAGGGGCTCATGGTGCCGTTTGGCCTTGAGTATATGTCCACAATCATCTTTATATTGGTGATAGCCGCTCTGGTGCAGCTTGTGGAGATAGTCCTGAAAAAGTACATGAAGCCTCTCTACAACGCGCTGGGGGTGTATCTGCCGCTTATAACAACAAACTGCGCTGTGCTGGCAGTAACGCTTCTCAATATAAGCGAGGAGTATAATTTCATTGAGTCCTGTGTCGATGGGTTTTCAGCGGGAGTAGGCTTTGGAGTGGCGCTTATCCTATTCTGCGGAGTGCGCCGTGCCCTCCAGCGGGCAAAACCTCCAAAAGCGTTTGAGGGACTACCTATAACGCTTATAGCCGCGGCACTTACCAGCATGACGTTCATGGGCTTCACTGGTATGGCTGAAAACCTGTTTAGTTGATAGGGGGTGGGAGCTTTGGATATTTTAAATGCGGTTTGGGTGCTTGGGGCCATAAGTGCTGTGTGTGCTGTGCTGCTGGTACTGGCGGACAAGTTTATGCAGGTGCCGGTTGATGAGAAGTTCCCAATCGTCAGAGACTGCCTGCCTGGCGCCAACTGCGGCGCCTGCGGATATGCCGGCTGCGACGGATACGCCAGCGCGCTTGTATCCGGGGAGGAGACAAGAATTAATAAGTGTGTTCCCGGTGCGGACGGCGTGGCGATGGCTTTGTCTCAGGCGCTGGGAGTTGAATTTGAGGACGTTGAGGAACAGGTGGCTTTTGTGTGCTGCGGCGGTGACTGCAATTCCACCTCTGACAAGATGGCGTATCAGGGCATCTCAACCTGTGCCGCGGCAAAATCCATGTATGGCGGAAAGGGTGCCTGCTCCTTTGGATGCCTTGGATTTGGGGACTGCGCCTCGGTGTGCCCCCAGGAGGCGATATGCCTGTTTGATGGACTTGCCAGGGTTGACGCCTCAAAGTGTATTGGCTGCGGCCTCTGCGCAAAGACATGTCCCAGCGGCATTATAGCCATGCTGCCTGCCGTATCTGAGCTTGTGGTCAGATGTTCGAACAGGGAGAAGGGCGCCGCCACAAGGAAAGAGTGCTCAAATGGATGCATAGGCTGCCACAAGTGCGAGAAGGAGTGCCCTGAGGGAGCGATAACAGTGGTTGACAACTTGGCACGGATTGACCAGGCAAAATGTACTGCCTGCGGCCGCTGCGCCCAGGTGTGCCCCGTTGGGTGTATAGACACGCGGAACGCGGTCTTGTCGAAGAAAGCAGTATAGATAACTTGAAAATGTGTGAAGCCGCCGCGCAAATAGTTCACCCTTTTTGCGCGGCGGTTGATATTTTCACATAGTATGTGGTAGAATGTAGCATATTGGGAAATGAAACGCCTGTTCTTAAGGAGGGATTTCCATGCGTTTTACCAAGATACATGGTGCTGGAAACGACTTTATAATAATAGATAATTTTGACGGGGCGATACCTCAGGAGAACTACGGCAAGCTGGCTGCGCATCTGTGCCAGCGGCGAGTATCAATAGGGGCCGACGGGCTGATGATAGTGGAGAAGCCAACAGGAGAGGGCGATCTCAGGATGGCTTTCTATAATTCTGATGGAAGCCGTGGAGAGATGTGTGGCAACGGTGCCAGGTGCATATCAAGGTACGGACATGAAAAGGGGCTGGGAAATACAGATGAAATCAAGATAGAGACTGATTCCGGCCTTGTGACGGGGAGAAGGCTGTCTAAAAAGACGTATACTGTACGCCTGGCGGATCCGACAGTGGTTGAACTATATAGGAAGGCAAATGCCGGCGATGAGGAGTACGGCTGTTCATATATAGAACTCGGTACGCCTGGACTTCCGCACGCTGTTTTCCTTGTCGAGAATTGGCAGAATATACCTAGGGACAGGCTGAAGAAAACAGGCAGGAAGCTCAGATCGTTCAAGGGATTCCCCAAGGGGGCGAACGTGACGTTCTGCGATATCGTAGGGCCTGACAGGGTTTCGGCCGTCACTTATGAGCGCGGCGTAGAGGATTTTACACTGGCCTGTGGTACAGGGTGCGGGGCTACCGTTGCGGCACTCACACTACGTGGGCTCGTCAGCGGCAGGGATGTGACTGTCTCTATGCCCGGCGGGGAACTGCGGGTAACTCTGGAATCCTCAGAAGGGCGGGCAAGCAATATAATGCTCACGGGCCCCACGTGTGTCGTTGCCCAGGGGGAGATAATAGACGAGAGATTAGATATTTAAGAATCAGATCCGTGAATCAGTTGACACGGTGGCTTTTGCCGCCGTGTCAACTGTGGTTTTAAGATATTTATACGATATGGAGATGAAAATATGGCTGTATCGAAAATAGTCGCGGAATTTGAGTATCCTGTAGACCGGGTGTGGGATGTGGTAACTGATTTTGAGCGTTACGGGTGGCGTTCGGACTTGAGCAGGACCGAAAAACTGGGGCAAGACAGGTTTATAGAGTATACCAAAGAGGGGTTTGCCACCGTATTTAAAGTTACAGCGGCAGAAGAAAACAGGCGTTGGGAACTTGACCTTGACAATGAGAACATGCGCGGCCGTTGGGTAGGGCTCTTTTCTGTGACGGATGGAGGTACAAGGCTGGAGTTTGCTGAGAATGTTAATGCAAAAAAATTTTTGCTGCGGCCGTTTATAAAAGCGTATTTGAAAAAGCAACAGGCACTTTTTATGGAGGATCTGAAAAAAGAACTCACAAGATAAATCAAGTTCTGCGTGGACTGATATGAATAAGGCGTCATTTTCTGTATCTCCTGCGAATAAAACTTAGAGTAGGACAAAGCCCGCTGCAGGAGGTACAGGAATTTGCTGGATAAGATCACCGCGTTAAATGATAGAATATCCGATGTGCTTTGGGGAAT
>CALXAF010000052.1 GCA_944386185.1 uncultured Oscillospiraceae bacterium | reverse complement strand
ACAAGCTTGACTGGTCGGATGAGATGCTCTCACTTTTCGGCATAGACAGGTCCTGTATGCCTGAGATATGTTTCAGTGACAGCGTCTTCGGCCACACCACCCTGGGTGGCCTGCTGCCTGAGAGCGTGCCGATCGCCGCAGTGCTGGGAGACAGCCACGCGGCCCTCTTTGCCAACGGCTGCCACACCCCCTATACCGCCAAGGCCACTTTCGGTACCGGAACCTCCGTCATGATGAACGCAGGTTCCTCCCGTCCGGCCCAGGCCTCCCTGGGCGTGGTACAGTCACTGGCCTGGGGTATCGGCGGCAAGGTGGACTACGTGCTGGAGGGCAACATAAACTACTCCGGAGCCATCATAAAGTGGCTGGTGGAGGGTCTGGGCCTTCTGGAGCGGAGCCGTGACTCCGGAACGCTTGCCATGCAGGTGCCTGACAACGGCGGTGTGTATCTGGTGCCCGCTTTCTCCGGGCTTGGCGCCCCGTACTGGCGCGACGACGTACAGGCCATAATATGCGGCATGACCATCTCAACCCGCAGGGAACACATCGTCCGTGCCGGCGAGGAGGCCATAGCCTACCAGATACGTGACATAGTGGAAGAGTTAAACTCCTGCTGCCCCGCACCGCTCTCTGAACTGTGCGTGGACGGTGGAGCTACTAAGGATAAATTCCTGATGCCATTCGTGGCAGGAATGCTTGGCATAGACATCAAGGTCTCGGAGGTGGAGGAGCTCTCCGCCGCCGGTGTGGCCTATCTCGCCTCCATCAGCACAGGTTGTGCCGACAGGGAGACAATATTCGGCAGTACACGCCACACATTGCTGAAGCCTGAGATGGATCAGCAGACAAGGTCAGACCTTTACCGCGGCTGGAAGAACGCCGTAAAAATACTTATGGATTCTAAGGAGAGACAGTAAAATGGGAAAACAGACTTTTGGAGTTATCGTTTCCACACGCTCTTTCTTCCCCTCCCATCTTGTTAAGACGGCAAGGGAAGCTATTACCTCCCTGATGGATAAGCTGGGCTATGACTACATCATGGTGGGCGAGAACGACACCGAGTACGGCGCCGTGGTCACCTATAAGGAGGCCAAGGTGTGCGCCGAGCTCTTTAAGAAGAACAGGGAGAAGATCGAGGGCATAATCGTCATCCTCCCCAACTTCGGCGAGGAGCTGGGTGTGGTTGAGGCCATAGATATGGCCGGCCTCAACGTGCCTGTCCTTGTCCAGGCCTGCGACGACGATTTTGACAAGCTGGACATGGCAAACCGCCGCGACGCCTTCTGCGGCAAGATCTCCGTGTGCAACAACCTGCGCCAGAGGGATATCCCCTACTCCCTGACCAGCCTCCACACCTGCCCTATAGACAGCCCCGAGTTCACCGCCGACCTTCAGAAGTTCGCCGGCGTGTGCCGCGTTGTGAACGGCCTGCGCGGTTCCAGGATCGCCATGCTGGGCGCCCGTCCCGTGGCCTTCGCTACCGTCCGCTATTCCGAGAAGCTCCTGCAGAAGCTTGGCATAGCCATCCAGACTGTGGACTTCTCCGAGGTCATATTCAACGCCATGAACTACTCCGACGAGGCCAAGGTTGCCGCAAAGGTCAAGGAGATCCGTGACTACGGCTCCATCCCCGATTTCGTGGACGACAAGCTTCTGGAGAAGCAGGCGAAGCTGTGCCTTGCCATCTCCGAGAAGGTGGATGAGCTGGAGTGCGACGCCTCCACAGTCCAGTGCTGGGACAGCGTTGAAAACAACTACGGCTGCGCCACCTGTCTTGCCATGAGCATGATGGGCGAGAACGGCAAGCCCTCCGCCTGCGAGAGCGACGTGACCGGCGCTGTGTCCATGCTGGCCGCCACCCTGGCCGCCCAGTCCCCCTCAGCCCTTATGGACTGGAACAACAACATCCGTGACGACAGGGACTCCTGCATCTGCCTCCACTGCTCCAACTTCCCCAAGAGCTTCTTCAACACCGATGTGGAGATAGAGTGCCTTGATGTGCTTGGCAGCACATTGGGTAAGGAGAACTGCTTCGGCGCCTGCAAGGGCCAGGTTGCACCTGGCGAGATGACCTTCTTCCGCGTATCCACCGACGATGTTAACGGCACCGTCAAGGCTTACGTTGGCGAGGGCACCTTTGAGAGCGAGCCGCTGCCGACTAAGGGCGGCCTTGCCAACTGCCACGTTGATGGCCTGCAGAAGCTGATGCGCTACATCTGCCAGAACGGCTTTGAGCACCATGTCTGTTTCGTCCGCGGTCATGTGGCCGACATACTCCAGGAGGCCCTTGAAAACTACCTGGGAGTAGAGGTCTACAGGCACAACTAATTCACTTCAACAGTATATTCCCTGTTCCCTGGCGGTCTATCTGACCGCCAGGGAATTTTTTATCTTTTTCCGCTTTTGCCTGACGCTCCGCCGCCCCCGGTGACGGCTGCCGCGGTCACTGGCTGAGAATAAACGTCAAAATCACAGCAGGTTTAAGAGAATTTATATCTCCCTTTTCAAGTGACATATGCCCTCACAGCTGGTATAATAGCCACAAGTGGCTATTATACATTGATTTTAAGCGCGGCCTGCGGCCTTGCGGCTATTATGCCCTTCCCCTCGCCGATTGCTCGGCAACCGGGGAAGATAACAAACAGTGCCTATGCTGACGCGGAGGTTTTTATGGCAAACATAATGATAGTTGACGACGAGGCGGCCATAGCCGACCTTGTGGAGGTATATCTAAAAAACGAGGGCTGGAGCGTGTTTAAATTCTATAACGCCGCAGACGCCCTCAGATGTGTGGAGGAAACCACGCTGGACCTGGCAATACTCGATGTGATGCTGCCGGATATGGACGGTTTCACTTTGTGCCAGCGGATACGCGAGGCACACCTGTTCCCGATAATTATGCTGACGGCCCGCGTGGAGGATATGGACAAGATAATGGGCCTCACCCTGGGGGCTGACGACTACATCACAAAGCCCTTCAACCCCCTGGAGTTGGTGGCACGGGTCAAGACCCAGCTTCGCCGGTACACCAGGTATAATCATGGCGCAAAAGCTGAGGAGTGCTCAGCGGAGTATGACTTCCAGGGGCTGCAGATTAACCGGGATACCCATCGCTGCCACCTGTACGGCGAGGAGCTTCAGCTCACACCACTGGAGTTCTCCATACTCTGGTATCTCTGCGAGCACCGGGGGCGTGTTGTGTCCAGTGAGGAGCTCTTTGAGGCAGTCTGGGGCGAAAAGTACATGGACGGCAACAACACCGTCATGACTCACATAGCCCGTCTGCGGGAAAAGATGCACGAGGCGCCCCGAAAGCCCAAATTCATAAAAACCGTGTGGGGGGTGGGTTACACCATTGAGTAGACGAGATAGCCGCGGCGCTGGCCGCTTTTCCTCCTCTCCCCAGGTTCGCTCACAGGCCCTGCAGCTGTGGGGTATCTATCTGCTGGCTCTGCTGGCCTGGGTGGCCCTGTCAATCATACTTGTGACTGTGCTGGCCGCCCTGCCCTGGTCTGCAACGCCATTTTATACATCGATTCTCTGGCTGCGGGACTATATATTCTTCGTCTATGTGGCCTTTATCCTGATCGGTTGGGCGGTTATCAGCTATTTCTTCCTGGCCCGCCCCATAAGGCAGCTCTATGCTCTTACTCAGGCCACTTCACAGCTGGCGCAGCCCACGGAGAAACCCATTGCCCTGCCTGACGGGATGGAGGCTGTGCAGGAGGAGCTGAACGCTGTTCGCGAGCGTGCCCTGTGGAACGCTCGCGCTGCTCGGGAGGCCGAGCAGAAGAAAAACGACCTGATCGTCTACCTGGCTCACGACCTGAAAACGCCCCTCACCAGTGTCATAGGTTACCTTACATTGCTCCGTGACGAGCCTCAGATCTCCTCGGAGCTGCGGGCCAGGTACACCGGAATAGCACTGGATAAGGCCCAGCGCTTAGAGGAGCTTATAAATGAGTTTTTCGAGATAACCAGGTTCAACCTGTCCCACATTGAGCTGGAGCGGCAGTCACGGGACATTGTGATGATGCTCCAGCAGCTTATAAGTGAATTCGAGCCGATGCTCCGGGAGAAATCCCTGACCTGCCGTCTCGACGCCCCGGAGAAGCTTATCTATAACTGTGACCCGGACAAGCTGGCCCGTGTGTTCGATAACCTGCTGCGCAATGCTGTGCACTACAGCTTTGAGGGGAGTGAGATTGCCATCTCCTGCGGTAGCGGTGGCGGCGGTATCAGTATCGCCTTTGAAAACCGCGGCCGTACCATCCCGCCTGAGAAGCTGGAGCGTATATTCGACCAGTTCTTCCGTCTTGACGATTCCCGTGCCACCAACACCGGCGGCGCCGGCCTGGGCCTTGCCATAGCCCGCGAGATAGTGGAGCTCCACGGCGGCTCCATCACGGCCCAGAGTTGGGACAACACCATCCGCTTTTCCATTGAGCTTCCGTAATAAAATCGTAAGATTTTCTAAATAATATCTTGGGCTTTTCATTTGAAAGCCTCAAAGCAAAAATTCAGCGTCTTTGGTACCATATGAGTATCAAAGACGCTGAATTTTTTGCGAGGCATTATGGACTTCTTTACTAAACTTCTAAATTCTAGGCTTGGGTATCTTCTTGAGATACTGCCATTTGTATTTATCGTGGGCGCGGCGTACGAGATAACACGGGGCATAAAGCTCCGACGGCATGGACTAGGCCGTGATAACCCCTGGCGGGGGGCTGTACGCCTTTTGTGCGCACTGTATTTTGCCGGTCTTTTCGCCCTGCTGTGGGTGCCCGCCGGCTTTTGGAGCCAGCTTCCCCAGTGGCTCAGATACGGCTGGCCCGTCTCCTGCCTGGGGCAGATGTTCACCGGCGTATATAACTTTGATGTACAGGTGCTGGACATCATAAACCGCAGTTCCGCCGGAAGCTTCACCCTCTTCATGCTCATTGGCAACGTGCTCATGTTTATACCCCTGGGGCTGCTGCTGCCGCTCCGGTGGCCCAAGCTGGGGCTTGTCGGCACCATGGCTGTTGGATTTGCCGCGGACATACTCATCGAGCTTTTGCAGCCCATAGTGGGCCGGGCCTTTGACGTAGACGACATCATATGCAACACCCTGGGGATAGCCGGCGGGGCGCTCATATACCTGCTCTTGAGGGGACTCTTCCCCAAAACGATACGCAAATGCAAAGGAGATATGGAAAATGGAAAAGCTTAAAATACTTCTCATATTCGGGGGCTGCTCCACGGAGCACGACATATCCCGCGCCTCCGCCGCGGCTATACTCGGCCACATGGACAGTTCGAAGTATGAGGCACTGCCGGTGGGTATAACAAGGGACGGCCGATGGCTCCGGTACACCGGCCCCTGTTCCCTTATAGAGGCCGGCGGCTGGGAGGCGCCGGGGTACGCCTCACCCTGTGCCCTTAACCTTGAGCGGGGACGGCTCGAACTTATCTATGGTGACGGAGGCCGCGAGAAATTTGACGCCGCCTTCCCTGTGCTGCACGGGAA
>CALXAF010000051.1 GCA_944386185.1 uncultured Oscillospiraceae bacterium | reverse complement strand
ATTGTAAAGGGGAAGGCACTATTTTGTGCAATATTTTTTTCCCTTATGGCGAGGCGAGATGCAGGGGTAACGCTTTGGTCTATAAAAATACCGCACCCGGGCCGGTGGCCCGGGTGCGGGGAACACTTTATTGTGTTACTTGGAAAGCTGCAGGGGATTACTTCTCTACACGGAACGCGAAGTAAACATACTCATCAGAATTTGGAGTATTGTCTGCATCGAGGTCACGGACGCACATACGGATTACGTAAGTAGTCTCAGTGCCCCAGCCCTGAACGTCACCAATGGAGACAGACTTTCCAGCAGTGAAGTAGAGATTATCTGCGTTCTTAGCAAACGTATCAACGGTCAGATCCGCAGTAGTTGTAAAGGTATGAGCTTTAGCAGCATACTCAGGATACTGATCAACAGTTGAAGCGTCAACGTCTGCAACTACAAGTCCGTTATCAGCAAACACTGCAAGATACTCGATGGCATCGACATCAAGTGTCACAGCGTTCGTTGTGGCTGCGTTAAAGTTGCTGTACATTGGCAGAGGATCAGTTGCACCACCGACGGAGATACTCTCGCCAGAGGACTTAATGGAGGTGATAGCGTTGTCCACCATCACATATCCGTTAAGAGATACGGTCCAAGTCTGAGCACCAGTGCCATCCTCAGGATAGACAGTGATTGTGTAGCTTGTGTCATCCTCATAGTCGAAAATCAAATCAGTAGAGACGGAGCTAAGAGTCATGGCGCCACCGTCAACCTGGTACATAGCGTACTTGTCATCACCCGTCCGGGTCACAACACCGTCAGTGTTGCGGTCAGTGAGCTTAACATTATAGTCTGTACCAGTGAGCACTATGTTAGAGTCGGTGACATTGGTCTTAGCTGTGATAGTGATGCTGTCATCGTCGCTGAGCTTGGTGCCAACGTAGATGGTCAGAGCGTTGTTGACAATACCGTCGCGAGTTGTATCAACAACCCAGATGCCCATATCCTCTGCAACAGCCTCAGCGAGGGTCTTTACAGTGTAGTTGACAGAGGTGCTGGAAATAACCTGAGTGGTGCTGGAGAGGTTGTAGCTGAGCTTTGAAACGTTGTCAATTATGGCATTGTTTCCGAGCGTATAGCTACCGGACAGGTAGTTGCAGCCGTTCCTGGCATCACCGTCAGAGCCCTCGTTGACAAGCTTTACATCAGAAACATAACCGTATGTTTCGTTAGGATCGAGAGCCGCATCCATGGGAACAGTATCGAAGGTCACATGGAACAGCTTACCGGTGTTCTCCTCAAGAATATCCATGAGAGCCTTGGTGGTAACTATCTCACGCTCAACGCCGTCAACATAGACGTTCATGATGTAGTAGTCAGTGTTGCCAACCTCGTGACCCACTGTCTTCTCAGTGGTGAACAGGTGTCTGCCAAAGCCAGCCTGAGGAACAAAGCTCTTAATGTAAACACAGGGGGTGAAATCGTCATCAACAGCCCAGAACACCTCAACAGAGCCGTTGGCGAAGTCAGCCAGAGCGTCAGTGCCGGTGTAGAAGCTGTAGGTGCCGTCGCCGTTGTTCACGACTATCTGAGTGCTGGAATCAACATACGCCTCAGTAACGCCGCCATTGATAATCTCGCTGCCGTGTATGTCGATTCTGGCATTGTTGGCGTAGTCGATTATGAGATCATCGCCAGTGAGGGTGTCCTCAAAGCCGTTCAGATCAACGGTGCCGTCATCATTGGTGTAAACCTGATAGAGAGCGAAGCCCTCAAAAGCCTCATTGAATCTGGACTCGTCGGATACACGGAGAACATCGTTAGCATCGGTGGTTCCGAGGAAGCCAGCGACAGAAGCGGCCTTTACAGGAACAGAATCATCGTAGTTGGTGCTCCAGAAGTTCTCTGTTGCAGCATTGCGGCCGTCACCATCGATGGAGTTGACAACAACAGTGGTTTCCTCACCATTCATGTAGATGATGGTGGCCTCAGCGCGCTCGTTAGTCCAGATGATGTCCTTAAGAACAGCATAGCTGGTACGGGCAAGCGGAGAGTTGCCGATTACGTTGCCGAACTGATCAATCCACCAGCAGTAGTTGATGTCATCGTCCTGTCCAGCTGGGTCAAGATGGAAGTGAAGAGCATCGTCATAAACGTCGCCCTCAATGGTGTGCTGGTCAGCGTTCCACTGAATGTAGCTCTGGGAGCCAACAACAGAGGCAGGAGTGTCAATAATCTCAACAGTCTTGGCGTCTATGGCAGCGTGGTCAGCGGCGCTCACTGTAGTGGCGTTGACCAGAAGCATGTCATTTACGCTGTAGCTGTAGTTGGTATTAGCAGTCTCGGTGTAGCGGGTGCTGCCATTATCTTTGTCGTACACTTCCAAAGTCAGGGAAGCCTGCTTGGCAATGTGGCCGTTATCATCGTACTTAACCTCGGTAACGCCAGCAACGCGGGCCAGGAAGGTATCGATGTAGACAATGATGTCGGTCTTGGCAGCTCCAACATCGGTGTACACATAGGTCTCGCGGCCCTGGGCGCCGATGGTGGCGCGGGTAGCGGTAGCGCTGATTTTGGCCTTAACAGCGTTGTCCTTGCCGTTGGTGTAGGTGATCACATCGGTAACGCCGGTGTCCTCGTTAACGTCGCACTCAGCAACAGCCTCATAATAGTAGGCGTCGGGCTCGTAGGCGATGGACACGCTGCCGCCGGTGAATTTCCACTTGTCGCTGGGACGGCCCCAGACGTCCTGTACGGCGGTCTCCTTCTCAAGGTCAAACTCATGCTCGCCAATGGTCTCATTGGTGGAGACGTAGCCTATGGCCGGTACCCACTTGACCATGTCGTTCTCGGATATGGCGCGGAAGACCATCTCGGCAACTTCCTCACGGGGGCTGGCGTTGGACAGCTTGGTGACGTCGATGTTGCTGGTAATCTTCATCTCGTTGGCCATTGCGGCGGCCTCGACGTTCCAGTCATCGCCCGTGAACTCGTCCTTTTCATTGTAGCCGATGGCACGAAGGAGCATTATAAGCACCTGATGGCCGGTTACCTTATCGTCGGGGTTGTAGTTGCCGAAGTCGTCGCCAACGGAGATGCCCTCATGGGCGCAGTAGTTGACGTATCCGGCATACCACTCGTCCTCGTCAATGTCATCGAAATAATCGAGCTTGGAGTAGATGACCGCCTGGGTACCTGCCACATCACCGGTGGTGATGCGGTACATTACCGTGGCCATCTCAGCGCGGGTGATGGTGCGCTGTGGCTCAAACGCGTTCCCATCGCCGCCCTCGAATATGCCCAGCCCAGTGAGCACTTCGACGGCCTCGTCGTATGTAATCTGGGCATCGTCCACGTAATCAGTCGCGCCTGCTGTCAGCGCCAGCGTGCCGACTACCATGACTACTGCCAAGACCACACACAAGGTCTTCTTCAGAGTCTTCATGTAGTGTTTCCTCCTTAATAACACTGGGGATCGGCATTATATAACTATATTCTGTTGAAAAATAGAGAAATAAGAATTATTAGGTAAAATTTTGTCGAAAAATTGTTGAAAGAATCCCACGCTGTGTCTTGCGTGTTGCTTATTAAATAGGGTAAAACACAAATAATATTTACCAAAGTTGAGCATTGTGGTACAATTAAGATATAAAAAGTCTTTTTTGACAGGCGTATAAGGAGAATGAAAATGGACGAGAGGTTTTCGGAGTATTTTTCGGCACACGCCGATGAGCTTACAAATGATTTGGCTGAAATAATAGCTATAAACAGTGTTGGGGGAGGGGCCATAGACGGCGCGCCATACGGCGAAGGGCCCAGAGCTGCGCTCTCACTGGCGGCCATTTTGGGAGAGAAATACGGATTCAGGACCGAGATACGCGGCGACAGAATGACGGTGATAGAGTATGGGCCGGAGGAGCCTGAATTGGGAATACTGGCGCACCTGGATGTTGTGCCGCCGGCGGGAGTATGGGAGAAGACACAGCCCTTCGATATGCTGTGCGAGGACGGGATACTCTACGGTAGAGGCGTTGCCGATGATAAGGGGCCGGCAATAGCCGCCCTCTACGCTCTGCGAGCGGTAAAGGAGCTGGGAGTGCCGTTAAAGAGAGGTGTACAGATTATCCTGGGGAGTGACGAGGAGAGAGGTTCCTCAGATGTGGCCTGGTACCGTCAGCACTATAATCTGCCGCCCAAGGTATTCACTCCTGACGCGGAGTTCCCGGTGGTGAACACTGAGAAGGGGCATCTGGAGATAACGGTGACAGCGCCAGGCGGCAGTGGAAAGCTTATATCTCTAAAGGGAGGCTCAGTGGCAAACGCAGTGCCGGCCGAGTGTACAGCTCTGATCTCCAGTATAGGTGTGGATGAGGTCAGGGCGGCCGCAGAGAAGATAACAGCTAAGTTCAAAATAGACAAGTCAGAGGAGAACACAGAGGTCACGTGTATTGGAAAGGCGTCACACGCCTCAAGGCCGGAGGGGGGAGTCAACGCAGTGGCGGCTATGTTGGAGCTGCTGTCGGTGCTGCCGATAGGGGATGGATCTGAGGCACAGGCGATCCGGGCCCTGTCAAAGGCGATACCCTTTGGAGACAATGGGGGACACGCTTTCGGTGCGTATTGTGAGGACGAGGAATCCGGTGATCTCACAGTCAATCTTGGTGTGATAGATTACTCCCAGAAGGATGGATTGCGCGCGCTTATAGACTGCCGGGTACCTATATGCGGCAGTGGGGAGAAGGTGGCCAAAGCCTTGGAACAGATCCTTGGGGGCAGAGCCTGCGTCACCGTGACCGGCGACGTACCGGCCCACTCGATGCCAGGTGACTCAGATTTCGTTCAGACGCTTCTGAAAGTGTATGAGGACTATACCGGCAATAAGGGCGAGACAATGTCAATGGGTGGTCTCACATATGTTCACGGAATACCGGGCGGCGTCGCCTTTGGCTGCGGATTCCCGGGAACTGAGTACAGGGGGCATGAGCCGGACGAGCGTATGCCGCTGGGAGAACTGTTACTGTCCGGTGTCATGTTCGCACAGGTAATAGCGGATATTTGTGGGTGATAAGCTAAAGCCCGGAAAGGAGGCGATGGAGTGTCCAGGCTAAAGAGGGCCTTTTGGGGCGTGGTGGAATTTTTCGACGGCATCGGCGCAAGGAAGATATGGACATACGCCGCCGCTGGGACATTCTATCTGTTCCTCTCCATCGTGCCTATAGTGGCTCTGCTGGCTTCCATTCTGCCATATACACCACTGACACAGGAGGCCATACTGGGTATACTTGATGGAGCTGTTCCGCCATCAATCTATACACTGCTGAAAGAACTGATAGGCCATATCTATGACAGCTCTGTGACAACCTTGTCAATATCTGCGGTGCTGTCAGTGTGGTCGGCGTCGCTGTCAATACTGGCTATAATGCGGGGTATGGACGCCGCATATGACCTGAAACGGCGGGAAAATGCCATACTCTTCCGGCTTCGAGCCTGTTTCTTTATGGTGGTGATGTTGGCGGCCGTACTGGTGACTCTCTGTGCCATTGTGTACGGGCAGAAAATACTTGGACTCATCCAGTCAACACTCCATGAGAGCTGGGCTATAAATCTCCTGTTTGGTTTTTTGCAAGTAGCCAGATATGTTGTTATGCTACTTTTGCTGTTCATGGTATTCATATGTTTCTATAAATGGATGCCTACCGGCAGGCGTAAGCTGCGCCGCCAGTGGTACGGCGCGCTGTTCACCACAGTGGCGTGGCTGGTTTTTTCATCAGTTTTTTCAATATATGTAAATATTTCCAACAAATACGGTATTTACGGTGTACTTGGTACGGTTATAGTGGCAATGCTCTGGATGTATTACTGCCTGTTCTTCCTGTTGGTGGGAGGGTACATCAATAGGTATGTGGACATAAAGAGATTGGAGCGGCAGGAGAATGAGATGTTCGGTCCGCCGCCTCCACCCAGGGACGGCAGGGCTCACAGTGGGATCGACATTCCACCGGTGGCCATAGATCACGAGTACAAAAAAAGTGAGAATAAATGAGGTCTTGGAGGTAAAAGATGAGAAAAATAGCTTTGGGAAGCACGGGAATAACTGTCGTGCAGAACGCATTTGGCGCACTGCCCATACAGAGGGTCGGCATGGAGCAGGCAGTCAAGATCCTCCGCCGGGCATATGAGGGGGGGATCCGATTCTTTGATACTGCCAGGGCCTACTCTGACAGTGAGGAAAAAATAGGACTGGCCTTTGAGGGGATACCGCGTGAGAACTACTATCTGGCCACAAAGACGATGGCGAAAACTCCAGAGGAGTTCTGGAAACAGCTGGACACATCCCTTGAGCTTCTAAAGACTGACTACGTGGATATATATCAGTTCCACTGTGCCGCCAGGGTGCCGAGGCCCGGCGATGGGTCTGGCATGTACGAGTGTATGTTGGAGGCAAAGAGACAGGGAAAGATCCGCCACATAGGGATAACGGCGCATCTGCTCCAGGTGGCCCGGGAGGCGGTGGACTCAGGGCTGTATGAGACGCTTCAGTTCCCTTTCAGTTATCTCTCCGACCAGAAGGATATAGACCTGGTCGTCAGGACCCGTGAACATAACATGGGCTTTATAGCCATGAAGGGCCTTGCTGGGGGGCTCATAAACAAGTCAAAGCCGGCCATGGCATTTATGAGCCAATTCGATAACGTTCTGCCAATATGGGGCGTACAGAGGGAGAGCGAGCTTGAGGAGTGGCTCTCGTTCATGGACGACGCGCCGGAGCTGACAGATGAAATGCGGGAGTTCATCGAGCGGGAGAAGAAGGAGCTCTCAGGGGACTTCTGCCGGGGCTGTGGCTACTGTATGCCATGCCCTGTGGGGATACAGATAAACCAGTGCGCCAGGATGTCCCTGATGCTGCGCCGCGCCCCGTCGGCGAACTGGCTCACGCCGGAGATGCAGGGGGAGATGGCGAAGATAGAAAACTGCCTCCACTGCAACCAGTGCTCCAAAAAGTGCCCTTACCAGCTCGATACACCAGCTCTTCTGCAGAAGAACTATGAGGACTACAAACGGGTCCTGTCTGGTGAAGTCAAGGTACAGTGAGCTATATAGAAATTTAATTACATAAGAAGAGCGTCCCGGATTTGGCCGGGACGCTCTTTGTGATATACAATTACTATTAAAGGTTAAGTCATCTTTTCCTGCTTCACCTTGTGGTCGATAACATGGCGGGAGGCAAGCTCTTTTCTCACATCCTCAAGTGAGATGCCCATCTCACACATTAGAACCATGACGTGATAGGCAAGGTCGGCTATCTCGTAAATAGTCTCACGTTTATCTCCGGCCTTACCAGCGATTATCACCTCGGTGCCCTCTTCGCCCACCTTTTTAAGTATCTTGTCTACACCCTTGTCGAAAAGATAATTGGTATAGGAACCCTCCTTGGGGTGCTCCCTGCGGTCCTGCAGCAGCTCCATGAGCCCGTCACAGGAAAATCCTGCTGGCTCTGAACCCTCATAGACCGGGGAGGTAAAACATGAATCGGTTCCCAGATGGCAGGCGGGACCATCTTTGCGCACTTCCACCACCAGGGCGTCACAGTCACAGTCGGCGGTGATTGAGACTATATGCTGATAGTTCCCGCTGGTCTCTCCCTTGAGCCACAGCTCCTGCCGTGAACGGCTCCAGAAACAGGTGAGTCCGCGCTCCATTGATATCTCAAGGCTCTCCCTGTTCATGTAGGCCAGGGTAAGCACCTTTTTGCTCTCGGTATCCACAACTATGGCCGGAATAAGGCCCCTGTCGTCAAATTTAAGCTGGTCTATATTCAACATAGGCATTACCTTCCCCCAAAAAGAACTTTTAACCTTGCAGCCCTGCGGCCTGGCGCTCCATATTCTCGATGACTATATCGTGTATATCTCCCAGGGAGGCGCAATACTCCAGAACCTTCCATGGCTCGTTCGTGTGGAAGTGGAGCTTTATCAGGTCAGGATCGCCAAACACAAGGAGGCAGTCACCGGAGAAATTACCGGCAATATAGTCCCGCACCTGGTCTTCGTCGAGATCCTGGCCGGCGATCAGCAGCTGAGTGTCAAATTTAAATTCCAACTTCAAAACCTCCCATCAGAGCCTGACATTTATCCCGTTTATGCGCAGGAGACGTTTCAGTTCATCTATCCTGACCTCACCAAAGTGGAATATTGAGGCGGCAAGGCCAGCGTCCACTTTAGGGAGCGTCTTGAAAAGCGTGACAAAATCTTCGGCACAGCCTGCTCCGCCGGAGGCGATGACAGGTACGCTAACAGCGTCGCACACGGCCTGGAGCATCTCCAGATCAAACCCGCCCTTGACGCCGTCGGTGTCTATGGAGTTTAAGACCACTTCTCCAGCCCCATCGCCGACACAGCGGCGGATCCACTCGATGGCCTCCATGCCGGTGTTCTCGCGGCCACCCTTGGCATAGATGGTGAACACGCCGTCCACACGCTTTACATCGGCGGATATGACGACGCACTGGTCTCCGTATCTTTTTGCGGCCTCGCCTATGAGAGCGGGGTTCCTGATGGCGCCGGAGTTTACACTCACCTTGTCGGCACCGCATTTTAGGACCCGGTCAAAGTCCTCAAGGGTATTTATTCCGCCGCCAACAGTCAGAGGTATGAAAATGGTGGAGGCTACGGCCTTCAATATGTCGGTGAACAGTGCGCGGCCCTCGGCTGAGGCCGTTATGTCGTAGAACACAAGCTCGTCAGCACCGTTGTCAGAGTAGTAGCGGGCCAGCTCAACCGGGGAGTTCACATCGCTGAGACCCTCAAAGTTGACGCCTTTAACCACACGCCCGTTCCGCACATCAAGGCATGGGATTATTCTCTTCGTTATCATTGGGCCACCTCTATAGCTTCCTTAAGATCTATGCCGCCTGTATATATGGCGCGTCCCAGAATGGCGCCATAGAGCTCCATATCCCTGAGGGCACGCACATCGTCTATGGTGGACACACCGCCGGAGGCCACGATGTCCATGCCGAAGCGGCTGCTTAGAGACTGATACAGAGGAAGGTTGGTGCCGGACATGGCACCATCCTTGGATATATCCGTACAAATCACAGTGCGCACACCCATATCTGAGAGTGTGCCAATGAAATCAAAACAGTCGGTGGAGCTGGTCTCAAGCCAGCCCTTTACTGCCACCAGCCCGTCCCGAACGTCCACGCCCACGGCGATATGCTCGCCGTACCGTCCGAGCATCCTGGAGAGGAAATCAGGGTCCTCAAGGGCGGCGGTACCAAGTATCACTCGCATGGCACCGGCGTCCAGATACCGGCGTATCACATCCTCTGAGCGGATGCCTCCGCCTATCTGGGCCTTCAGGCCGCTCTCACGTATAATTGCGGCGGCAGTCTCAAAATTCACAGCCGAACCGTCCCTGGCACCCTCCAGGTCAACCAAGTGTATATATTCAGCGCCTGCGTCGGCAAACTCCTCCGCCTTGGCGGGGGGGTCATCGCTGTATACAGTCATATTGGAGTAGTCGCCCTTCAAAAGCCGGACGGCCTTGCCGCCGTATAGGTCAATGGCCGGGAAAATATTCATGTTATCGCCTCACTTCAACTCACAGAAAGCACGGAGAATATTGAGCCCGACCTTGCCGCTCTTCTCTGGGTGGAACTGGCAGCCGTATACGTTACCCCTGGCAACAGCGGCGGTAAGGCAGGCGCCGTACTCAGTGTCTGCAATGATATATTCGTCACAGCCGGCGGCATAGTAGGAGTGGACAAAATAGACGAAATCACCCTCAGATATGTACTTGAATATGGGACTGGCCCCATTCCTGAACCTTAGGGCGTTCCAGCCAATCTGGGGGACCTTCAGACCAGACGGTATAACATCAGATATAGGGCACACCTGGCCTGGCACAAGGCCCAGGCCGCTGTGCTCGCCGTATTCAAAACTCTTGTCAAAGAGAAGCTGCATGCCAAGGCATATGCCCATCAGGGGCTTGCCGCTGCCGGCCTCCTGGAGAATGAGCTCCATAAGGCCGCTCCGGCGCAGTTTCTCAGCGGCATCGGCGAAAGCGCCCACACCAGGGAGTATGAGCCGGTCCGCGTTTTTTATCTCGCCGATGTCACATGTTACGGCGGCGTCCTCACCAATGAAGCTGAGAGAGCTTCTGAGGGAGAACAGATTCCCAACGCCGTAATCGATTATGGCCGTCATAACACGCCCTTTGAGGATGGCACCGCCCCGGCAAGGGAGGGATCCACCCGCACTGCGTCCCGAAGGGCACGGGCACAGGCCTTAAAGGCAGCTTCGGCTATGTGGTGGGAGTTGGAGCCGTCCATCTCCTTTAAGTGGATGGTTATGCAGGCCTCACGGGTGAGGGAAGTAAAGAACTCCTCCACCAGTTCCGAGTCAAAGTCGCCTATCTTTTCAGTTGGTATACGGAGGTTGAAATTAAGATGGCCGCGGCCGGAGAGATCCACCGCCGCGAGCACAAGCGTCTCGTCCATTGGGACAAGGGCGCTGCCGTAGCGGTTGACTCCCGCCTTGTCACCAAGGGCAACGCGCAGGGCGTCACCAAGGCATATACCTATATCCTCAACAGTGTGGTGGTAGTCAACGTTCGTGTCACCCACGCACTTGACAGTCAGATCAAACCTGCCGTGTACGGCAAAGAGTGTGAGCATGTGGTCAAGGAAACCACAGCCTGTGTCTATATCGTTGAGCCCAGTTCCGTCCAGCTCCAGGCAGAGCCTGATATCTGTCTCGGCTGTCTTACGGGCTATTTCACTTTTACGCATATAAAGGACTCCTTATGAGCTTAGAATTTGGGACACAGCCTGAAGAAGCTGGTCCATCTGCTCCCGGGTGCCGACGCTTATACGGACAAAGTCCTCAATGGCCTTCTTACTGAAGTGACGGACTAGGATGCCCCTCTCCCGGAGAGCCTCGTAGAGCCTGACGCCGGGTATCTTATCGCTGCGCGCAAAGAGGAAGTTGGACTTGGAATCAGTGACGAAAAAGCCCATGTCACGCAGCCCTCCGGCGGTGTACTCTCGATTCGCAGCTATTATACCACAGTTTGTCAAGTAGTAATCATTTTCGCCGAGAGCGGCGGTACCTGCGGCGGCAGTCATCCTGTTTACATTATAGGGGTTTGTGGAGTATTTGATCATATTAAGGTCGGCAATAAGCGTGCTCTGGGCTATGCCGAAACCAAGACGGGCACCGGCCAGGGAGTGGGACTTGGAGAAGGTACGGGTCACCAGAAGATTTGGGTATTTTTCCACAAGCCCGATAGAGCTTTCGCCGCCAAACTCCACATATGCCTCATCTATTATGACCACATTATCCGGATTGGAACGTACTATCTCCTCCACTTGATCCCTTGTGAGGACAAGGCCGGTTGGCGCGTTTGGGTTCGCTATGACGATATTCTGGTGCAGCTCCACATAATCCATGTAGTCTATGGAAAAGTCATCCTTCAGGGGGACCTCAATGGCAGGTATGCCGTGCAGGCCGGAGAGCACGGGATAAAAGCCGTAGCTTATCTCAGGATAGGCTATCGGGGCGTCCTTTCCGCAGAAAGCCATAAAGGCGAAATCGAGTATCTCATCTGAGCCGTTCACAGGAAGTATCCACTCAGCCGGCACACCGAACACCTGTGAGGCGGCCTTGCGCAGCTGGACACACTCGGGATCTGAGTAGAGGTTCAGCTCTCCCGCCGCCCTTGCTGCCGCATCTATTACGACCTGGGATGGGGGAAAGGGTGACTCGTTGGTGTTGAGCTTTATATACTTCCTGTCCTGGGGCTGCTCGCCCGGCACATAGCTCTCAAAGCCTGCAAAGCGGCTGTTTAAATATACGCTCATATCACTCACCTCGCTCCAGCCGGCGCGTGACGCTTTTGGCGTGGCCGGAGAGCCCTTCCTGTTCGGCAAAATAGGCTATGCTGTACCCATCGCGCCTGAGAGCGGCGTCAGTATAGTACATGTACTGGGATTTCTTTATGAAGTCATCAACCGAGAGAGGGGATGAGAATCTTGCGGTGCCGCTGGTTGGCAGCGTGTGGTTGCAGCCGGCGAAGTAATCGCCCACGGCCTCGGGACAATTGCGGCCGAGGAACACGGAACCGGCATTCTTTATAAGGTGCAGATACTCAAAAGGATCGGCCGTATAAATCTCCAGATGCTCAGGCGCGATGCGGTTTGCAGCGTCGATGGCCTTTGTCATGTCGTCAGTGACTATGATCTTCCCGTTTTTTTCTATTGATTCACGGGCAATCTCATATCTAGGAAGCTGGGGCAGCTGTTTCTCCAGCTCCATGGCTGTCTCCTGGGCAAGCTTGGGACTGTCTGTCACAAGCACGGCGCTGGCGTTCCTGTCATGCTCTGCCTGGGAGAGCATATCCGCCGCCACAAACTCCGGGTCAGCAGAGGAGTCGGCCAGCACGAGTATCTCGCTTGGGCCGGCAATCATATCTATGGCAACAGTGCCGAATACCTGTCGCTTTGCCTCGGCTACAAAGGCATTGCCGGGGCCTACGATCTTATCCACAGCTGGAATAGTCTCCGTGCCGTACGCAAGCGCCGCCACGGCCTGCGCACCGCCAACCTTGAAAATCCGGTGTGCGCCGCCGATCTTCGCTGCGGCAAGTATCTGCGGGGCCACACGTCCCGCGTGGGCCGGAGTCACTACGATTATCTGATTGCAGCCGGCTATCCTGGCGGGTATGCAGTTCATCAGCACAGAGGAGGGGTAACTTGCCGTACCGCCGGGCACGTAGAGCCCCACCTTCTCCAGAGGCATAACCCTCTGGCCCAGCACCACGCCGTCACCACGGTTCATGACAAAGCCAAGGCGGGCCTGACGCCTGTGGAAGGCCTCTATATTGGCGGCGGCAGCTCTCAGGATATCCACAAATTCGGGTTCTAAGCTGTCTATGGCATCCTGTATCTCATGTTCCGATACTTCAAGGCACTCCGGGGCACCGCCGTCAAATCTCTCACAGTAATCTAAAAGGGCCTCATCACCCCGCGCACGCACGTCGGCGATGATCTCGGACACTGTGCCAGATACATCAGCTTCACTGAAATTCCTGGAAAATATCTCGCTCTCGGGTACTTCACCCATAGTCATAATCTTTATCATAATAACCTCCATGTCACTCACACAAGCTGGGAGAGCTTGCGGACTATCTCAGTTATAGGCCCGTACTTGAATTTATAACTGACGGTATTGGCGATGAGCCTGGCGCTTATCGGGACTATTGTCTCCAATTCCTGAAGGCCGTTCTCCCTGAGGGTAGCGCCAGTCTCCACAATATCAACTATCACATCCGAGAGGCCTAGTATAGGCGCTAACTCAATGGAGCCGTTGAGATGTATTATGTCTATGTCCCGGCTCTGGCCGGAGTAATAGCCTCTGGCTATGTTGGTGAACTTTGTGGCCACGCGCAGTGTGCGGCCGGTATCCTCGTTGGCACCCGGCCTTCCGCAGACGCTCATGCGGCAGGCGCCTATTTTAAGATCGAGCAGCTCATAGACCTGGGGCGAATACTCCAGCAGTATGTCCTTGCCGGCAACGCCTATGTCGGCAGCGCCCCGCTCCACATATATCGCCACGTCCGAGGGCTTTACAAAGAAGAAGCTCACGTCACCATCCAGACTCTCAAAAATCAGCTTGCGGCCCGGCTCTTTTACCTCCGG
>CALXAF010000050.1 GCA_944386185.1 uncultured Oscillospiraceae bacterium | reverse complement strand
CCCTCACGGCAGTCCTCTCCGGAGAGCTTCTCGTCGTTTTTCAGTATGTTGTTTTTTGTGCCGTAGGCGTTCAGAACGCGTGTGAGCGCCGCCTTAAAGCCTGTCTCATGCATCCCGCCCTCAGGTGTATGGATGTTGTTGGCAAAGGAGATTATCACCTCATTAAAACCGTCATTGTACTGGAATGCAACCTCGGCTATCGAGTCCTCCCTGCCGCCGGACATATATACCACGTCTTCGGCAATAGGAGTCTTATTTTTATTTATATACTCCACAAACTGTCGGATGCCACCCTCGTAGTGCATCGTCTCCCTATTTTCCTGGCCTGAGCGCTTATCCTCTATTGTTATGCGCAGCCCGGCATTAAGGAAAGCCTGCTCCCGCATTCGCTTGTGGAGAGTCTCATAATCAAAGCGTGTATCGTCAAATATCTCACCGTCCGGCATGAAGGTTACGGTGGTGCCTGTCCTGTCAGTATCTCCGATGACCTTTATGGGCTCTGTGATCTCGCCGCGGCTGAACTTCATCTCATAAATCTTGCCGTTTTTGTGTACCTGCACTGTGAGCCACTCAGACAGGGCATTAACCACGCTGGCGCCCACTCCGTGGAGCCCTCCTGACACCTTATATCCGCCGCCGCCAAATTTACCGCCGGCATGAAGTACCGTGTAGACCACCTCAAGGGCGCTTTTCCCAGTCTGCTGCTGTATATCCACAGGTATGCCGCGGCCATTATCCGTCACGGTTACGGAGTCATCACGGTTTATAGTGACCGTAATATCCGTACAGTATCCGGCCAGGGCCTCGTCTATCGAGTTATCAACTATCTCGTACACCAGATGATGGAGGCCAGAGAGGCTGGTGGAGCCGATGTACATGCCCGGCCTTTTACGCACCGCCTCAAGTCCCTCAAGCACCTGGATCTGACTTGCGTCGTAATCCTCCAGTATCTTGTCTGTCAAACCTGTAGCTTCAGTTATATCTGCCATATTACCGTTCCTTCCGTAAGATTACGTTTTTACTCGATGCTGAAGGTCTCGCTCCTCACCTTCAGGGCCGCGGTCCCAAGCCTTGTTATATACACCTGCTGACTATCACCGCCACATAAAACGAAGGCCTTCGGGATATCGGAGCCAACAGTGGTAAGCTCCCCGTTCTTCTGGGCAGCGTTTAGAAAATCCCTTGAGTCCCTTGAATATGTGGTGCTGTCCAGATCAAATATCCCTATTACCTGGTCATAGGGCACCACTGTGTCCTGTCCAATATGAAGATACAAATGGTATCACTCCAAAAATTATGTCACTCTTCCACTTTTCCGCCTGATATCGTTATAACACGCCCTCCGGTGCGGCTGGCTATGCCCGCGTCCTCACAGCAGGTAATGAACACCTGCCCGCCGCCTATCCTGTTTAATATAAAATCCTGGCGTCCCGAGTCCAGCTCTGAGAGCACATCGTCCAGAAGCAGGATAGGGTATTCACCCCTCTGGGCATAGTGTATTTCCCGCTCCGCAAGCTTCAGAGAAAGAGCGGCTGTCCTGGCCTGGCCCTGGGAGGCGAACCCTCTCGCCGGCGCACCGTCGATATATATCTCAAGGTCGTCCTTATGCGCGCCTGTAAGGCACATGCCGGACGCTCTCTCAGCCGCCAAATGGCTCTCCTGATGGGATATTATCATAGGAAGCAGCTCCTGAGCCGGCATCAGCGGGTCGGATATTGTGCTTACAGTCTTATACCTTATCTCCAGCTTTTCCCCAGATGAGAACTGTCCGTGTATCTCCGCAGCCTTTGGTGCAAGGCTATCTATGAACATCGCCCTGTAGTGTATGATAACGGCGCTCAGCTCGCAGAGCCTCATATTGTACTCGGATATAAGGTCAAACAGTCCCGGGTTATCCTGGGAGTCCCTCAGTATCCTGGTCTTTCCCTCGTATGTCCTGTTAAAGTCCCTAAGGGCTTTGGCATATCTGGGACGAAGCTGGCACAGGCACATGTCCATAAACCTGCGCCTCTCTGTAGCGCCGCCCCGAATAAGCTCCAGATCGTCAGGGGAGAAGAGTACAGAGGAAAATCCACCCGCAAGCTCTGACGCCGTCCTCAGTTTAACGCCGTTTGCCCACATGAGCCTTCTGCCTGCCCTGTGCAGTTCCAGCTCAACTCTCCGCGGCCTGCCGTCACACTCACCAGAGGCTTTTATCCTTGAAATATCCAGATTAAAACCGATAAGTTCCTTATCTGATCTGGCCCTGAATGACTTTCCGGCGCAGCAAAGGCAGATGGCCTCCAAGAGGTTTGTCTTACCCTGGGCGTTGCCTCCTGTTATTACGTTCACTCCGCTGATAAAATCAGCACCGCTCTTGACGTAATTCCTAAATCCCTCCAGCTCCAGGCGGTCAATGAACATCTGTCCCCCCGGCTATCTTGAAAAGTAACCCGCCGGCCTCCACAGTGTCACCAGACCTCAGTTTCCGCCCGCGCTGATATACAATCTCGCCATTGACCTTAACTTCGCCGGACTCCACCTTAATCTTTGCCTCTCCTCCAGTCTGGGCGATGCTGCAGAATTTAAGGAAAGAATCCAGCTTTATAAACTCGGTGGATATGGGTACGTCCTGGACCTTTTTATCACGGGATGCGCCGTTTTTTACTTTTACTTTAACCTTCATTTGCTCTCAGCCTCACTGGCAGTATCATATATAGGAAGTTCTTGTTGTCGTTTGTTGGCACAAGCACGCATGGAGACACACCTGTGGAAAGCTGCATCCTCACGGAGTCTGCCGGGGCGGCCTTCAGGGCTTCCAGTATATACCTGTTGTTGAATCCAATCTCAAGCCCCTCGCCGTCGCCGTCCACAGGGCACTCGTCAGTGGCGCGTCCCAAAGTTGTGGCGGTGGAGACCTTGAGCACACCGTCATCAAATACACACCTGACCGGGCTCTTGAATTTATCGCTTATTATCAGGGATACCCTCTCTATAGAGTCTATAACAGCCCTCTTATCAGCCTCAATTGAATACTTGCTGGCCTGTGGTATGGAATTTCTGTAGTTCAAAAACTCACCCTCAAGCCTTCTGGAAATGAGCATTGTGCTGCCTATTGTGAACATGATATGTTTCGACCCCAAGGTTATTTTAACCAGATCTTCGCTGTCTGAAGCTATCCTCTCAACTTCCGCGAGTGCTGTCCCAGGCACAACAAAGTCTACCTTCCCAACCTCTGTCTTGGCTACCCTCTCTCGTCGTAGGGCAAGACGGTAACCATCTACGGCTACTATGGTGAGTATGCCGTTGTCCACCTCGAAAAGGGCGCCTGTGTGTATCGGGCGTGCCTCATTATCCGAGACCGCGAAATTAGTCTGGGATATCATGGCCTTTATATCTTGTTCCTTCATGTACACAGAGTTCTGATAATCCACCACAGGCAGATCAGGATACTCCTCAGCGCTCATTCCCATGATGGAAAACTGGCTCATGCCGCACTTTATGTCTATCATGAACCTGTCGTCCACACTTATGTAGACTATATCGTCCGGAAGCTTCCTTATGATATCCCCGAAGAGCTTTGCGTTTATTACAATAGCGCCGGACTCAGTGACATCGGCCGGCACAGTAGCCCTTATGCCTGTTTTAAGGTCATACCCGGATATGACAAGGTCAGTGCCAGCCTCTATCAGAAGACCCTCTAGCGACTGTACCGCGCTTTTTGCGGCAGCGGCCCTTGAGGCCACGGATATGGCTGACACGAACACGCTCTTTTCACATGAAAATTTCATAGGATATACCTCCGTATGGTTTTATGACGGCCGCCTCTGATTTTCTCTTTTCTCTCTTATAAAGAGACATATTATATTTATCAAGTAGCCGTAACAGTAGTGCCGATTTATGTGGAAAAACTCTGCCAGCCTTGAATAGGCGCGGGTTTTGGAAAAACGAAACTTGTGGAAAGTGAGGCAGGGTTTTACACAGGAAATTTTGGCTGTCTTGTTTTCAACATTTTTAAACAGTGGAAAAGATAAGATTGTGTAAAATCTGTGGTTATCCTCTGGCGTTTATATTTGCTGTGATGTCCTTTATCATCTGGGCAAACTCACTTGAGGAGGATATGTTTTTCTCTATCTTCTGTATGGAGGACAGTACCGTGGTATGGTCACGCCCCTCGAAGAATTCACCTATATCCTGAAGGGAGAGGTTTGTGAGGATCCTTATCTGGTACATGGCGATTTGCCGTGCCATAGCGGTGTTCCTCGTGCGGCGCTGTCCCTTTATATCCTCCGGGGATATGCTGAAATACTTGGCAGTCTCGTCTATTATGTCGTCGGGAGTGGGTATATAGGCCGTTTTCTCCTTGAACATGTCCTTTATCGCCTTGGCTACAGATGTGACTGTGATGTTGTCGTCCATAAGGTCCCTGTATGCCCTTATCTTCTTTACAGCCCCCTCAAGCTGACGTACGTTTGCCGTCATATTCTCGGCTATGTAAGCCACCACATCGTCAGGCAGTGTCAGGCCAAGCTGCATGGATTTATTCTTTATTATGGCGATCCTCGTCTCGTAGTCAGGCGGCTGGATATCCGCCAGCAGGCCGGACTCAAAGCGGGTACGGAGCCTGTCAGCCAGCAGGGTCATCTCAGAGGGCGGCCGGTCGGATGTGAATACTATCTGCTTCTGGGCCTCGTGGAGGGTGTTGAAGGTGTGGAAAAATTCCTCCTGTGTGGAGTTTTTGCCCGCGATTATCTGTATATCATCCATCAGGAAAAGATCGGCGCTGCGGTATTTCTCCCTGAAGTCCACATTCTTACCGGCTTGTATCGCTGAGATAAGCTCATTCATGAAGTCGTTGCCACGGACAAAAACGATGTTGTACTCAGGGTGGCGGCGTCGCACCTCGTGGCGTATCGCGTATAGAAGGTGCGTCTTGCCAAGGCCGGATTCACCATATATGAATAGGGGGTTAAAGGCCTTTGTCTGTCCCTCGGCCACGGCCATGGCGGCTGCGTGGGCGAATTTGTTTGACGGGCCCACTATGAATTTGTCAAAGGTGTACTCGTCGCTGTCAAGCATGTCGCCAGGGGAGAGGGGGTGGTTTGAAGGCTCGGCGGGCTGGCCAAGCAACCGTATGTCCAGATCACCTGAGAATATCTCGCTGAAAGCGTCTTTGAGCACTCCCATAAAGCGCGACTCAACAACGCCGCGCTTAAAGTCTGACGGTATAACGAGCGTCACCTGGCTGCCGCTTATATCTGTGATAGAGCACTCGTCAAACCAGGTGCTTATAGCGACAGGCGTGAGATCGTTTTTCAAAAGGTCCAGGACCTTGGACCATATATCGTCAAAGGAGTTCATAATTCTAGTCCTTTCAGAAGCTGGAAGACACCTATGAGCCGCCAAAGGCGGCAGAGGGGCATATTAAACTATCAACTTATTTTATCAAAAATCGGGCCTTATTTCAAGATATACTTATTAAAAAGGAATTCAATCAAATTCTGAGTTCTAAAGCGCCGCTATAAAGGTCCATTTGCCCTTGACTATACTCACAGGCGGATGATATTATCAGTCTATTGGAAAAAGATAAGTCTTTGAAAGGATAATGTCATGTCCTACAGTTTTTACGCGCTCATATCCCGCATGAAGAATATAGACAGGTAGGCCCTTATGCGCAACACCGACAGGGAGAACGTGCAGGAGCACTCCCATATGGTCGCTGTGCTGGCCCATGCCCTGGCTGTTATACGGCGCGATGTCCTTGGCATTGACTGTTCTCCGGATGCGGCGGCGGCCCAGGCCCTTTTCCACGACGCGCCAGAGATAATAACAGGCGATATGCCCACGCCTGTAAAATACTACGATGAAAATATGGTGTCTGCCTATAGGCGTGTTGAAGAGAACGCCGTCAGAAAACTCACTGAAGCGCTCCCTCAGGTTATGCGCCCTGAGTATGAGAGGCTAATGTCAGGCAGGACTGGCCTTGAGGACATAGTTAAGGCGGCGGACAAGCTCTCGGCGTATATAAAGTGCCTTGAGGAGCTGAAGACTGGCAACGGCGAGTTTAAGTCGGCTGCAGAGTCTACTCTGGATAAGCTCCGGGCAATGGAGATGCCGGAGGTTGAATATTTTATTGAGAACTTTATCCCGGCCTTTGAGAAGACCCTCGATGAGCTGGGACTTTGAAGGAGGTACATTATGAGAGCCATAGTTACTGTGATAGGAAAGGATACCGTTGGAATAATAGCCAACGTCTGTTCACTTCTGGCTGAAAACGGGGTGAATGTGCTGGATATAAGCCAGACGGTGCTCCAAGGCTACTTCACAATGATAATGATGGTGGATGTGTCAGGCTCAAAGGTGGATTTTGCCGAGCTTTCGGTGAAGCTTCAGGAGCGCGGGGTCCAGCAGGGACTGGATATACGCATCCAGCGGGAGGACATATTCGAGGCGATGCACAGGATATGAGCCTGGGGAGGAAATATGATTAACGCGAGCGAAATACTTGAGACTATAAATATGATAAACCAGCAGCACCTGGATATACGTACCATAACTATGGGAATATCCATACGCGACTGCGGAGATCCGGACGTCAAGCGCTGCTGCAATAAGATATACGACAAGATAACAAAAAAGGCCCGGGACCTGGTCCGTACAGGTGAGAACATAGAGCGTGAGTTTGGAATACCGATAGTGAATAAGCGCATTTCAGTGACGCCTGTTGCTATAGCCTGCGAGTGCTGCGACACCGAGGATTACGCGCTGTTCGCCCAGACTCTGGATAAGGCGGCCCAGGAGGTTGGCGTGAACTTTATAGGCGGTTGCTCCGCCCTGGTGCAGAAGGGGTATACCACCGGAGACAGGCGGCTTATAGCCTCCATACCGGAGGCCCTGCGTACAACGGAGAGGGTCTGTTCCAGCGTAAACGTGGCCTCCACAAGAGCCGGCATAAATATGGATGCGGTGGCGCAGATGGGACGGATAATAAAAGAGACTGCCGACATAACAGGCGGCATGGGCTGCGCGAAGCTTGTGGTTTTTGCAAATGCCGTGGAGGATAATCCGTTTATGGCCGGGGCATTCCACGGCGTGGGAGAGCCGGAGTGCGTCATAAATGTGGGTGTATCAGGCCCCGGCGTCGTACACAGTGCCCTGAAACGCTGTAAGGGAGAGCCGTTCCATGTGGTGGCCGAGACGATAAAAAAGACAGCCTTCCGCATAACCCGCATGGGTGAGCTTGTGGCTCAGGAGGCCTCAAGACGCCTTGGCGTGCCCTTTGGTATAGTTGACCTGTCACTGGCGCCGACTCCCGCTGTTGGCGACTCTGTTGCGGATATACTGGAGGAGATGGGACTTGAGAGCGTAGGTGCGCCCGGTACAACGGCGGCTCTGGCGCTTTTAAACGACGCCGTGAAGAAGGGCGGCGTGATGGCCTCCTCCAACGTGGGAGGGCTTTCAGGAGCGTTCATACCTGTATCTGAGGATGCAGGCATGATAAGGGCGGCCTCTTCCGGCGCCCTTACGATTGAGAAGCTTGAGGCGATGACTTGCGTGTGCTCCGTGGGACTTGACATGATAGCCGTGCCGGGTGACACCAGCGCCGCCACCATATCCGCCATAATCGCTGATGAGTCGGCAATAGGCATGATAAATACAAAGACGACGGCTGTCCGCATAATCCCCGTGCCAGGCATGGACGTGGGCGACAGGGTCGACTTTGGGGGCCTTCTTGGCACGGCCCCGATAATGCCTGTCAACAGGTATTCGGCTGAGGACTTCATAGCCAGAGGCGGCAGGATACCGGCGCCGTTAAACAGTCTGAAGAATTGAATAGTTTGATTTGTTGAAAGTTTGATCGGGTATTCAGCGTTATGGATAGAAATTATTTTGAACTTAAAGATTGGATAGATGAGACGCGCGACGAACCTCTTGAAACTATGGGAGGCTTCTTCGACAGGCGTGTGGACGAATATGAGGACCACATGTCACACTGGAAAAACCACTACAGGTGGATGGCCGATACATTGCCTGAGGGGATTGGGACACTGCTGGACATAGGCTGCGGCACCGGCCTTGAGCTGGACGAGATATTCAAAAGGTTCCCCGAAATCAGCGTGACGGGTGTTGACATCTCTGGCGAGATGCTCTCGGCACTCAGTGAAAAGCATGGTGACAAGAATCTAAAGCTTGTCTGCTGCGACTATTTTGTGTGGGAAATGGGAGTGGAGCAATATGATGCGGCCATCTCTTTTGAGACGCTCCACCACTTCACGATTGAGAGGAAAAAAGGCCTTTTTGAGAAGATCTGCCGCAGTATAAAACCAGGTGGAGTGTATATAGAGTGCGACTATATAGCCTCCTGCCCGGAGATAGAGGAGATAACATTTTCAGAGTGCCGGAGGCGCCGCCGCAGGGATGGCATAGCGGATGGTACCTTCGTACACTTTGATACGCCGTTGACCCTCCAGCATGAGCTGGAGGCCATATCCGCCGGAGGATTTTCCAAAGTTGAGGTACTTGGCTTTCTGCCGGAGGATGACCACACGCCCATGATAATCGCATACAAATGAAGGTGTATCTGTATAAAACGTAATAATTAGAGGCACAGCTTTTTGCTGTGCCTCTAATTTGTCTCGGGTCGTTAAATTCGTTGGCAATGGGATATTCTCCATCCCGGTATATCTCGGAGAAGAATTTGTGGAAGAATAGAAATTTATTCGTAGTCAAGAAATTTGCTTGAGAACATGGCCGGCAGGAGCTGCCGCAGCTTATAGCTCACATACCGCCCGTCTGCGCGGACACACAGGACTTCCATATCTGGGGAGAACTCGGCCAGCACCTGGCGGCACATTCCGCAGGGCGTGCAGTAATCGGAGCTCTCGGCGTAGATAGCTATGCGCCGGAACTTTCTCCTGCCTGTGGATACCGCCTTGCACACGGCAGTCCTCTCAGCGCATATGGTACATCCCAGGGTGGCATTTTCCACGTTGCAGCCTGTGGAGACGGTGCCGTCCGAACACTCCAGAGCCGCCCCCACGGCAAACCTGGAATATGGGACGTAGGCGTTTTTTGACGCCTCGATCGCTATGTTTATAAGCTCCCTATCCGTCATATGTACCTCCTGTGCGCCAGAGGCGCAAAATCCTTTTTCCACTCCCCTGTGGAAAACTTATTCCAATATGAATTCCCATCCGGCAGCCCCGGTAAACACGCCGCTCATTGACGGCTCGGCGCCGCTGACTACGCCGATATGTGTGAGGACCGCGTATTGTTTATAGGCTATCGGTACTATTGGAGAGGACTCCAGCACCTGAGCGCACAGATCCTGGGCGGCCTGTACGGCGGAACCATCATTTGAGGCAGCCAGGAATGCGTCTATCATATTATCGGTGTCGCTGTCAGAGTAGCCGCCGTAGTTCAATGACCCGCCTGAAGATAAAAGCGTACTCAGATCGAAATCGGCGGAGAGCTTGGCCTCTCCCAGATACATGTGGAAGTTTCCGGCCTTAAGGGCGTCAAGATAGGCGCTCCAGCTGAGTACCGAGAGATCCACCTGAAGCCCTGCGTTGTTCAGATCACGCGCTATCCTCTGCGCGACTGAAACTTTCAGCGGATTATCGCTGTTTACGATAAACCGGAGCTCAGTATCGTAGTAGCCGTCCCCGTTGCTGTCGGATATGCCGGCGTCCGCCATGGCGGAAGAAAAGGCCTCCCTGTCATATCCGCTGCCCTCCTCCCACGCCTCGTCGTATATGTCCAGGGCTGGGTTCAATATGAGCGGCGCGGCGGTGACTGAACTTCCGAGTATCTCAATACATATGTAATCTCTGTCTACCATGCACCTCACAGCCTGCCTCAGTGACTGGGAGGACGCGGGACCGGTCTGGCAGTTAAAGCCCAGATATATAAGATCCGTGGTTTGATAATACCGTGTCTCATGAAGCATATGCACGTATATGGAGTTCACGCCGGCGGGATCATAACATACCAGGTCTATTTTTCTCTCCGAGAAAGCCTGGGACAGCTCATCATCCGGCACTTCTACGAGGTATATTGTATCAAGATCCACATCCTGCCTGTAGCCGGTGTAGGCATTGAGGGAACCGGAACCCATGGAGTATGGGCCTGTTCCGGGCGGTGTGGAAGATCCGGCCGTGCCGTAAGCCACTATAGGGGTGTCCAGCAGGGCGGGCAGCCGGTAGTTGGCGCTATATAAAGTTATGTTCAGCGTGAGGCCCTCCCCGGCCGTGCATGACTGTATGCAGGAGAGCCGGGAGGAGTATTTCGAAGAGGAACGTGCCTCGTTTATGGAGTAGGCAGCGTCCTGAGCGGTGAGAGCGGAGCCGTTGTGAAAGGTCACACCCTCTTTCAGCGTTATCGTATAGTGGATGCCGTCGCTGGTCTCCCAGGTCTCACACAGCACAGGCTGTGGGGAGAGGGACTTATCTAGGGCGAAGAGGCCCTCGTACATCAGGCTGAATAGCTGATCGTTATAAATGTTTGTATCCGTAAACGGGTCGAGGGATCCCTCCGGATCATAGTTTATTGAAAATACGGAATCAGCGGCGGAGTAACCGGGGTTATTTATGTCCTGATTCACATTGTTGTCAGCGGGCTCCTCTGGCACATCCTCTCCGGCGGAGCATCCGGCGAGGGACGTTGTCAGGGCAATAATGAGCACCAGACAGGTAAGCCTTTTAAAAATGCCTGGACACACTTTCAGCATCCTTTCACCATTATGATAGACGCCTGGCTTCCTCTGGCGCCGTCTGTATATCTGTGGGACCAATATTTATCATGGAGACACATAGTGCACTCACCGGATACGTCTATGCCCTTAGGACTCAATCCGGCCCTTATAAGCAGCTGGCGGTTGACACCCTTAAGGTCCACATGCTCCCGGCCGCCGCGGCCCTGTGAGATAAAAGCATCGCCTTCGCCGCCCAGCAGGGAACGAACAGCCTCAGGGACTTCGGGACCTGTCTCAAAGCAGCAAGCACCGATGCCGGGGCCTATCGCGGCACAGATGTCCTGCGGGCGGCTGCCGAATTCCTCCGCCATACGCCTGACAGTCTCGCCGGCAATATCCGCGACTGTACCACGCCAGCCGGCGTGACAGGCGCCTACGGCGTTTTTCACTCTGTCGTATAGAAGGATAGGTATACAGTCGGCAGTGAATATTATGATTGGCAGCCCTGGCACGTCGGTGATGAGCCCGTCGCACTCTGGCGGAGTTGGGCCGTATGGTTCACGCCTGTCCGATTCATACACGCGGCGCACCGCCGTCCTGTGCACCTGCCGTGTGAAGGCGAAACCTAGCCTGGTGCCGATGGCCGCCGAGAGCCGGCGGTAGTTCTCCTCCACATCGGCCTTGACGTCGCCACGGTTCTCACCCAGGTTAAGGCTCTCCCAGATGCCGCCGCTCACCCCGCCCCATCTGGTGGTGAAGGCGTGGGCCGTACCTATGGTATCAGAGACCATGAGGGGCACCCCACAGCTCTCTTTTAGAATAAAACTCAATTATGTCAAACCTTTCAGGAGATAAACTTACTCGTTCCTGCCGCAGCACTCCTTGTATTTAAGGGGCCGGGAACCGTCGGCCTTCCATTTGCCGCAGGGACAGGGACCGTCGCGGCCGGGCTTTTTTGCAGCTCGTACCGGCTGGCGCTTTACGGTCTTGTCGCCGCCGGCGTTGGCGCCGGCGACAGTTGATACGGTTCGGGAGACACTCTGGCGCTGGAGAGGGGTCTCCCTGCGCACCTGAACGGTATAGATACGCCGGACGACCTCCTCCTTTATGCCGTTTATCATGGCCTCGAACATATCGAAGCCCTCTTTCTTATACTCGTCAACCGGATTTACCTGTGCGTAGGCCCTGAGGCGTATTCCCTGGCGCAGCTCGTGCATGGCGTCGATGTGATCCATCCAGTACTCATCGACAACACGCAGCAAGACTATCCGCTCCACTTCACGCATGAGCGGAGTGGGAGTCTCGGCCTCCTCTATGTTGCCAAGAGCTTTCTCTCTGGCATCATACACCGATTTAGCCCTCTCCAAAAGGAAGCTCTCAAGGGACTGCTGGTCCATTGAGGAGAGCTTATCGTCCGGGATCTCAAGATCGCGGTTTACAAGGAAGAGCCCCATGAAAGGCGCACAGATATCGCGCAGCAGCTCACGGGTCAGTGTGACCTGGACATGTCCCTTGTGGTGATGCTCCTCCTGTCCGTCTGACGGGGCGAAACCGGTGATCACTGCTGACTGGATAACATCCTCCACCATCTGCATGATGTTGTCCTTTATATTCTCCCCATCGAGTACACGGCGGCGCTGGTCGTAGATGATGTTCCTCTGGGTATTCATCACATCGTCGTACTCCAGCACGTTCTTCCTGGCCTGGAAGTTCCGGCTCTCAACCTTCTTCTGGGCGTTCTCAATAGCGTTTGACAGGATCTTCTGGTCTATCGGCGTATCCTCGTCTATACCCAGTGTATCCATCATATTCATGATCCGCTCAGAGCCGAAAAGGCGCATGATATCGTCGGTAAGGGCTATAAAGAACCTGGTTTCACCCGGGTCGCCCTGTCGGCCGGAACGGCCGCGCAGCTGGTTATCTATACGGCGGGACTCGTGGCGCTCAGTTCCAAGCACAAACAGCCCGCCGGCGGCGCGCACTTTATCGGCCTCATGGGAGATCTCATCCCTGTGGCGCTCAAGCGCCTGGGCGTATTTGGCCCTGGCCTCGTTTATCGTCTCGTCCTGGGTCTCGGCAAAGCCTGTGGCTTCGGCGATGACCTCCTCCTCGTATCCGGCCCGGCGCAGGTCTGCCCTTGCCAGAAACTCGGCATTGCCGCCCAGCATTATATCTGTGCCTCGTCCGGCCATATTGGTGGAGATGGTGACTGCCCCCAGCTTGCCGGCCTGGGCGATTATTTCTGCCTCTCTCTCATGGTTTTTAGCGTTCAGCACATTGTGCTTTATGCCGCGTTTTGACAGGAGGGATGAAATATACTCGCTCTTCTCTATGGAGACAGTACCCACAAGGACAGGCTGGCCCTTCTCATGGCAGGCAATGATCTGCTCGATAATTGCCCTGTTTTTGCCGTTTTCATTCTTGTAAACCACATCTGGATCGTCCTTGCGGGCAAGGGGCCTGTTGGTGGGTATCTCAACGATATCCAGATTGTAGATGGCTCCGAACTCCTCCTCCTCAGTGAGGGCTGTGCCGGTCATGCCGGAGAGCTTGTCGTAGAGCCGGAAAAGGTTCTGGAAGGTGATAGTGGCCAGAGTGCGGTTTTCGCTCTTCACATCCACGTGCTCCTTGGCCTCTATGGCCTGGTGCAGGCCCTCGGAGTAGCGGCGCCCGAACATAAGGCGTCCGGTGAATTCATCGACAATTATTATCTCCCCGTCCTTGACTACATAATCCACGTCCTTTTTCATTATGCCGTGGGCTTTTAGGGCCTGGTTTATATGGTGGGTCAGGGTGGCGTTCTCTATATCGGAATAGTTCTCAAGGCCGAAAGCCTGCTCGGCCTTGGCTATCCCCGAGGCAGTCAGGGTGGCGCTACGGGACTTTTCGTCCACGATATAGTCCGCGTCCACCTTGTCGCTCATCTCCTCCTTCTCATCGGTGGTGGCGAACACCACCTTGCGGAGACGGCGTACAAAGTCGTCGGCCTGGCGGTACAGGTCTGTGGACTCGGTGCCCTTGCCGGAGATTATGAGGGGAGTGCGGGCCTCGTCGATGAGGATGGAGTCCACCTCGTCCACGATGGCGAAGTTATGGCCCCGCTGGACCATCTGGCTCTTGTAGATGGCCATGTTGTCCCTCAGGTAGTCAAAGCCCATCTCGTTGTTGGTGCCGTATGTGATGTCGGCATCGTAGGCGGCCTTCCGCTCCTTGTTTGTGAGGCCGTGGACAATGAGCCCAACGGACAGCCCGAGAAATCTGTATGCCTTGCCCATCCACTCGCTGTCACGGCGCGCCAGGTAGTCGTTCACGGTGACTATATGCACGCCCTTGCCGGCGATGGCGTTAAGGTAGGCGGGCAGCGTGGCAACAAGGGTCTTGCCCTCGCCGGTCTTCATCTCGGCGATGCGCCCCTGATGGAGTACAATGCCGCCTATAAGCTGCACCCGGAAGTGCCGCATACCAAGCACCCTGGAGCAGGCCTCCCGCATGGTGGCAAAGGCTTCGGGGAGAAGGTCGTCAAGAGTCTCGCCCTGGGAGTAACGGTTGCGGAACTCCTGGGTCTTGTCCCGGAGCTGCTGGTCCGTCAGCTTCTTGTAATTGTCCTCTAAGCTCTCTATCTTATCCACCAGGGGCATGAGCTTCTTTATCTCACGCTCACTCCTGGTGCCAAACATTTTAGTTAGGATTCCCATTTGTTAAGTACCGGTCCTTTCTGTGCCTGGCCGTACAAGGCCATATTGGTACCGGCCCCCTACGGAGCCTTATTTTAGCGTTCACAGTGTATTTTACCACATATATAAGGATAAAAAAAGAAAAAAACGTAAATTATCAGGTTAAGCAGGGAATGTAAACTTGTGTTCATAAAAAATTCACATTCTGCTGGAGAGGATAATGTATAATGTGCTGGCAAAAGATCAACTTTAAGGTGGTATCATGATTATGAAGGTAAAAAAATATCTCTGCCTGCTATTGTGCCTTGCCATGTCAGCGGGGCTCCTGGCGGGCTGTGCCTCAAATGAGGATAGCGAAGAGACGCCACAGGAGGAAGAGCAGGAGGAGACCGAACAGGAAAATGAGGGAGAGGAAGAAGAGACCGACACTACCAGCGACCCGGTGGAGATCTTCAGCGGCGCCCTTGATGAAAACGGCTTCTTTGCAGGTGTGACGGCCTCGGATATAGTTACACTTCCGGATTACAAAGGCATATCCATCCCTGAGGAGTACACTATAGCCACGGCGGAGGAACTCCAGGAGGATGTGGATACCATAATGGAAAACTACGCCGAGTATGTGCATGTGACAGACAGGGCCGTTGAGGACGGGGACACTATAAATATGGACTATGTGGGAACCATAGACGGCGAGGAATTCGACGGTGGCAGTACCCAGGGCAACGGCACCACCGTTACCATCGGGGTGACCCAGTATATAGATGATTTCCTGGAGCAGCTTATAGGCCACACCCCGGGAGAGAACTTTGATATTGAGGTGACATTCCCGGAGACATACCAGAACAGCCCGGATCTTGCCGGCAAGGATGCTGTTTTCAATGTCACAATCAACTATATCCAGGGTGATCTTATCCCCAGGGAACTGGATGACGAGATTGCCATGGACTATGGCTTCGAGACGGCGGCAGACCTGCTCACAGCCCTGGAAGAGAGCATAGTCATGAACAAGGAGGCCCAGTTCGCCGCAGAGCTATTCTCCCAGGCCACCTGTGAAGAGGTGCCCCAGGAGATAATAACGTATATGGAGAACATAGAGCGGTACGCCTTGGGAGTCTATTCCGCGGCATACGGCATGGAGCCGGACCTCTATGTCCAGGCGGTATACGGCGTTGAGAGCGTGGACGCATATATAGACGGCATGACCGAATACTATGAGGCCCAGGCCACATCCACTTTGGCAGCTCAGGCTATAGCTGAGCTGGAGGGCCTCACCGTCACCCAGGAGGATCTGGCTGTGACACGTGTGGAGGATTCAGTAACTCTTTACGGCGAACCATATGTGAAGAACACTGTGCTCTGCCAGTATGTTGTACCGCAGTTTATTGTTGAGAACGGGACTGTGGAGCAGGGCACAGATACGGAAGAGTAAAAATAGGTATTTGTTTGGGGAGACTCAGAGCATATGCTCTGAGTCTCCCCTTTTTCTATATTGAATACAATTAATGTTTATAGCTGCATTCAATAATTCAATAGAAAAGACGACTTTATATTTAGAATAGAGGTGGATATTGTTAGAAAATGGTGGTAAATAATATAAGATTTAAACATATTTTCATCATATTATACAAAGAAGTAGCAAAAATTTTATTCGAAAAACAGATAGTATTAATAAAAACAATGTGCTATACTCTTTTTAAGATTGAATTCAATTTTTTAATATAATTGCATGCAATAAGGTGTGAACTATGAAAAATACTCAGGCTTCTGAGGCTTTTGAAATACTAAAGAAAAAGATAATATCCTACGAGCTTGAACCAAATCAGTCTATAAGCGTTAACGGACTCGCCCAAGAGCTGAATATGAGCAGGACTCCAGTTAAGGAGGCAGTGCAGCTTCTTGAGAGCTATGGCCTTGTGACCAACGGAGAGGTAGGGCTGCGCGTAGCTGGACTTGAGCTTCGCGACATCATAGAGATATGCCAGGTTCGTGAGGCCCTTGAAACACAGGCAGTAAAAATAATTATTGAAAACGGTGGATTGACCCAGGACCAGATAGAGGAGCTTCGCAAAATTGTCTCCAAACATGGAGATGCAGCTGATTCTGCTGACTATGGTAAATTATTTTCAACAGGTTCAGCATTTCATCAGAAGATAATCGAGTATAGTGGAAACCGCCGGCTTATGGACGCGCTTGAGAGGATCGAACTGCAGAATGCCCGCGCCCAATGGCTCAACATCTTTTTGCCTGATAGGCGTTCTAAGTCCTATCAAGAACACAGCGAGCTTATTGATGCTCTTGAGAGGGAGGATCTGGATGCGGCCTTTCAGTGCGTACAGGAACACGCGACTGATACATTGAGAAGCTATTACACTATTATGGAACAGCCGGCGCTTAGAAGCGCGGTTATGGAGATAAGCAATCTGCTGAAAGGCTGATTCGAAAGGAGAGAGGTAAATGTTCCTTCAACAGGTATTCAACGGCCTGACGATCGGAATGACATACGCACTGGTAGCCGTAGGGTTTTCGATGGTCTATGGAGTGCTGGAGCTGGCAAACTTCGCAAACGGAGCTTTCTACATTTTAGCGCCATATATCCTGTTCCTGATGTTTTCCTCCATGAGCTGGGGATTATTACCGGCAATAATTCTTGCTATAATTGTAACCGGTGTAGTTGGAGCGCTTATGGATCACTTTATTCTCGCTACTATCCGTAAGAATAAAGCTCCCGTGTCGTCCTCCATGGTAGCTACGTTGGGCGTATCCACAGTTATCACCAATGGCCTTATCGCCATTTTTGGCAGTGACACAAAACCTATACCAAGTAATGTTGGCATAGACAGCATACATATTAGTACGGCAATACTTACAGGTACGCAGGTACTGATTATTATTGCAGCTGTGATAATCATGGTAGTATTGTCACTCATTGTTTACAAGACGAAGCTCGGAAGCGCTATGCGCTCCATAGCACAAAATGGCACAGCAGCAAGAATGATGGGAGTGAATGTCAACAGCATCATTACAATCACATTTTTCATTGGCTCGGCATGTGCGGCTATTGCTGGAGCCATGACATCAATGTATTACGGTTCTGTTGATACGATGCTTTATTTCTCCGTAAGCGTCAAGACATTTGCATCAGTTATCCTGGGTGGTATAGGCTCGGTTCCCGGCGCCATGCTTGGAGGTATGCTGATTGGTATGCTCGAGACATTTATCACCGGATATGTGACATCGGCCTATAGGGATACGATTTCGTTTATGATAATTATCGTGCTTTTGATAGTCCGGCCAACGGGACTTCTTGGGCAGAAGAAGATCACAAAGGTATAAGGGGGAATACTTGTGGCTAGAAAAATTCTCCAAGGTTGGGCCAAATGGGAAAAGTATATTAACGCTTTCCTGCTGTTGGTTGCCGTTGTGTTTCCGATCCTTTTTACAAGGCCCTATCTCATAAATGTGGGGGTAATGTGCCTGATATACGTGCTCCTGTCATTGAGCCTGAATATACTGACGGGCTATATGGGGATAACGGGGCTGGGCTGGGCCGGATTCTTCGGTATAGGTGCTTATACAGCGGCTATACTCGCCACACGGTTTCAAGTAAATTTCCTGTTGACATTTCTTGCGGCGGCGGTTGTATCGGCAATATTCGGACTTATCATTGGGCTTCCAACCCTGAAACTCAGCGGCAGGTATATAGCGATAGTTACTATGGCTTTCTGCGAGATAATGCGAACCCTTGAAGTTAACCTAGACGGGCTTACCAGAGGCTCCAGAGGTATTCCTAACATTCCGAAGATAGGTTTCGGCGAGTTCAATTTTTCCCGTACGGTGCAGTACTACCTTATCTTAGCCATTGTTGTACTTACAATGATAGTTATTACAAGGCTCATGAACTCCCGAGTGGGCAGGGGAATATTATCAGTCAAGGATGATGACATAGCGGCCTCTGCGATGGGTGTAAACCCATTTAGATACAAAGTAATGACTTTCGCCATTGCTGCCATGTTTGCGGGCCTTGCCGGTGCCTTCTACGCACATTACATAGGATTTATTGACCCAACCAGCTTTACTTTTGACCAATCCACCATAATCATAAGCATGACGATAATTGGAGGACTGGGGAATGTTATGGGAAGCGTTTTGGGAGCAGTCACCCTTACGGTGCTTCCGGAAATACTCAGGCCACTCATGGATGTGCGTCAGATAGTCTACGGGGTCCTGATGGTCATTACTATGCTTGTGAGACCGATGGGCGTCCTTGGCGGCTTCAATCTGCGGCATATCAGACAGCAGATGGGTATAGGGAAGGAGGAGAAAGCGCGTGAGCTCAGTAGTACTGAGAACTGAAAATGTGACGCAGCGTTTTGGAGGGTTATGTGCTGTTAGCAATGCGAGCATTGAGGTTAGAGAGGGAGAAATTGTAGGGATCATAGGCCCAAACGGCGCAGGAAAGTCCACACTTTTTAATGATATCACGGGCCTATATACTCCAACCGAAGGCAAGATATATTTTTATGACCAGGACATTACTGGCAAAAAACCATATGAAATAACAAAACTCGGCCTTGCCCGTACTTTTCAGAACATAAGGCTCTTCCCAACTATGACAGTACTTGAGAACGTTATGTTGGGCGCGCATTGCAGGACAAAGGCCAATTTGCTGGATGTTGTGCTTCACACGAGACGCAATAAAAAAGAAGAACAGGACATCCGTGAAAGGGCTCTGGATATTTTAAGGATAACGGAACTGTATGACTTCCGCTATAACTACGCAACCAGTCTCCCATACGGGATGCAGAGACGGCTGGAGTTTGCGAGGGCAATAGCCAGTAACCCAAAGATATTGATGTTTGATGAGCCGGCTGCTGGTATGAACGAAGAAGAAACCCAGGACCTTAACGTGTTCATAAAAAAGCTGCAGGACATGGGGTACACGATCCTCCTTATTGAACACGACATGAAGCTGGTTATGAACATATGTGAGAGAATATATGTGCTTGACCATGGCGCACTGATCTCCCATGGTACGCCAGAGCAGATACGCAGCGACCCCAGGGTTATTGAGGCCTACCTTGGAAAGGAGGAATAAAGATGCCGCTTCTTCAGGTGACAGACCTACACGTAAGCTACGGTGCTATTAAGGCTGTCCAGGGGATCTCCTTTTACCTCAATGAGGGTGAGGTTGTGACGCTTCTGGGTGCAAACGGCGCCGGAAAAAGTACCACTATGAATACAATCATCGGCATAGTCAAGGCTTCCCAGGGGAAGATTGAATTTGATGGGCAAGATATCACGGGCATGCCGTCCCATCAGATAATTAAGCGTGGGATTGCACTCTCGCCAGAGGGACGGCAGGTTTTCCCCAGAATGTCAGTTACTGAGAATCTCAAGATGGGAGCCTATACAGCTAAAGACTCAAAAGTTGTTGTTAAAGGCATACAGCAGGCTTTTGATTTATTCCCAATATTGAAAGAACGTCAGAACCAGCTGGCCGGCACTCTATCAGGCGGGGAACAGCAGATGCTTGCGGTGGCCAGGGCGCTTATGACAGATCCAAAACTATTGATACTCGATGAGCCCTCCTTAGGCCTTGCCCCAATTATTGTTAAGGACATATTCGCACTTATCACAAAAATAAGTCAAATGGGGATAACGGTATTGCTGGTAGAGCAAAACGCCCGTATGGCCTTAGGAGTATCAGATAGAGGATACGTTTTAGAAACTGGAAAAATAGTTATTGAAGGCAGAAGCGATGATCTTCTGGTGAATCCAGAGGTAAGGAATGCCTATCTTGGTGGATGAAGCAACGAGAGGAGGAGCTTCAGAATATGGAAAAAGTTCAAATCGTTATTGTGGGCTGCGGAAACGTATCTGAAAAGCGTCATGCGCCGCTGTGCGACCGAAGCCCCAAGGTTGATCTCTATGGATTTTATAACCGTACGCGGGCCAAGGCAGAACGTTTTCAGGAGAAGTACGGCGGAAAGGTCTACGACAGTTTAGAGGAGGTCCTCTCAGACCCAAATGTGGATGCTGTGCTAGTAGCGACCTCTGAGGACTCTCACTGGGAAATAAGTGTAAAGGCCCTGAATGCCGGAAAACATGTGCTGTGCGAGAAGCCAATGGCGTCAAATCCTGAGCAGTGCAGGGCTATGATCGAGGCCGAGCGCGCGAGTGGGAAAAAGTTGATGATAAATCACAATCAGCGCCTCTATGCCCCACATCAGAAAGCTAAGGAATTATTGGACAAGGGAGCGATAGGAAAAGTCCTTTTCTTTAGGACTGAGTATCATTTCCGTGGACATGAGACGAACGCAAAAGGAGAAATAAATCCGAACCACTATGACCGGATCGGCCATGTACACGGGGTGCTGTCCCAGGTTGGCAGCCACCGCATAGACCTTATGAACTATCTATTGGGAGATGAGGTTGAGGAGGTTTTTCTTGCGGCAAATACGCTGGCTAAGAAGATGAGCGATGGAAGCCCAATCCCATATGAGGATCAGTCGGTGCTCAATGTGCGTTATAAGAGTGGGGTTGTTGGTACGGTGGAAAACTCCTGGCTGGATTTTTCGGACAATGCGAGAAAGACATTTATATACGGCACCGAAGGGACAATAGAAACGTACGCCGGACAATATGGAGTCGTACTCCATCAGAGAAACGGACAGCGGGTATATTTTGATACAGGGGCTATTCCGGGACACTATGAGCCGCCATTAACGGATATTGTGGATATATTTGCCACATGCATCCTTGAGGACAAAAAGCCACTGGTCACATCAAGAGAGGGATTGCACTGCCTGCAGGTAATAAATGCTGCCTATGAATCTCAGAAGGCTGGGACTTGGGTCAAAGTTCAGGACTGATATTTTTTAAGGAGGTTTAAGAATGACAAGGAAAGAGAGAATGATAGCCTTCTTTGAGGACAGGCCTGTTGATTACGCCCCGCACTGTGTGTTTTGGCATGAGCCGCCGGAGCGCCGATTTGGCGAGGCGGGAGCAAAGGCGCAGATGGAATTCCACAGAAAGAGCAAAAACAGTTTTCTGAAAATAATCGCAGATCTAAAAATAAACTGTGATTTTCCTTTACAGGCACCGTCTGACTGGAATGCCTTTAAAGGATTTGACCCTAACGAGAAAAACTTTCAGATTAATCTCGATCTTATAAAGCGTATAGTCGATCTTAACCAGGGCGAGGACCTTGTATACTGGACGCTGTTCACACCATGGAACCATGCCAGAGCCATGACCGGAGACGACGCTATAATTAACGCCCATACATACTCAGGCAGGCAGGAATTTGACGATGCCATGAAGAGGATCGAGGAGACAGTGATACGCCAGGCGGAGGCCTTCTTTGACGCGGGCGTAGATGCCATGTACTACGCCTCTAGAGGCGGTGAGCTGAACAGGTTCCATGAGGAGGACTATGACCGGTACGTGCGCAAGTATGATCTGGGAGTTCTGGATTACATAAATACCCGTTCTAAATATAATATTTTCCATATGTGCGGCGACAATTTGAGAATGGACAAGTTTATAGACTATGAGTGCGCGGCGATAAATTGGGATGTACATGGAAATAAGCTGAGCCTCCAGCAGGGCAGGGCAATGTTTGGCAAGAAGGTTATGGGCGGCCTGGATAACTTGGGCGCAATCGCTAATGGTACAGCGGAGGAAACTGCTAGGGAGACGCGTGAGCTCCTGGAATCCTATGGCAAGCAGGGGATAATTGTAGGCGGCGACTGCACGCTGGCTGCGTATACCCCCATGGAAAATATACTTGCAATGGCGGATGTCTGTGACACATTTTAAGGAGGAAAAGAAATGAAAGCGAAGAAATTATTGGCACTGATCCTGGCGATGCTGATGATGCTGTCAGTCCTCTCGGCCTGCGGCAGCAGCGAAGATGACACACCAGATACCCCAAGCGCGGACGATGAGACTCCGGAAGCTGGCGATAACGGCGGCAGTGAGGATGGCGAAGAAGGGGAAGTCTACAAAATAGCCTGCATAGCACCCCTTACCGGATCCAGCGCCGAGCACGGCGAGTCCTACAGGACTGCAATTGAGTATAAGCTCAAGGAAATTAACGATGCCGGCGGTATCAACGGCAGACAGATCGTATGTGAGTTCTATGACGACAAGGGTGACTCAAAGGAGACAGTAAACTGTGCGACGCTTGTAGCAGAGAACGATGAGTACTTGGCCTGCTTTGGATCCTTCTCATCCACTTGTTCAATAGCCGCGGCAGCAACACTGACTGAGGCGGGTATAGCTCAGTTCGCTCCGTCTACTTCACATGTGGATTTCACAAGTCTGAGTGAGTACCAGATACGTGGCTGCAATACCTCTGAGATACAGCAGCGTTTTTATGCTAAGTTCCTTTACAATTTCTACGGAGCAAGAAACATTGTATTTAACTACCTAAACGACGATGCGGGTAACAGCACTCTCGAGTATTTTGACAAGTAGTTTACAGAAGGTGGCGGAAAGATCCTTCGCACAGAATCATATGCGAGCGGGACTAAGGACTTCATTGCTATACTCACAGCCATGAAAGCTGAGAACCCAGAGGTTCTGGTCGTAT
>CALXAF010000049.1 GCA_944386185.1 uncultured Oscillospiraceae bacterium | reverse complement strand
AAAAACAGGGAGCGGAAAACCGCTCCCTGTATGTGCCTATTCACTTCTATTCATTTTTCTCAAGTTCTTCTGTGAGCTCCAATATCCTGGGGGCCATGCGCGCCCGCTCCCGCTTTGTTATCCAGTTGAACACGGGATAGGCCGCTACAATGGCGGCGATGCCCAGGAGGCCTATGATTATCCCAGGCACAAACAAGCTGTCCATCCAGACCATGGTACAGCACATGCCGACCCCCATGAGCAGGCACCCGACGACGCCCATAGCAACAGACACGGCGGTGCCTTTCTTTGTGGTGCTCCTGTCCAGCCGCCGCAGCTGCTCCATCTTATCCTCGGACTCCTGCCGGGGCAGATATTTTTCCCGGATCTCCCGGATCTCCTCCCGCCTCTTGGCGGAGTATGTGTATTGGAAGGTATCCCTGTTCTCTTCCATCTTGAAAACTTCCTTTCCATTTTGAGCCTGAGCCTGTTATTTTTCAGTGCCGCCGCCTCTCACCTTCCTGAGCCGTTTTGTGGAGTTTACAACCATGTATACGCCCATAGTTACAACCACAATGCACACCACCCCGCCGGTTGAGGACACCATCACACGGCGGAATAGGGCATCGGCCTTGTCTCCCGTTCCGAACTGGCTGAGCATGGCCGTCTCCAGCGACAGCATGGACACAAGTGCGGAGGCAAAACTCACAGCTTTGGCAGCCGACATCACAGGGCTATTATACCGCCTGTACTTGACCAGGTTTACCACCGCTGTTATTGTGCTGTAGAACGCGTACATAGCCATAACGTATATGAGCATGCCTGCGTACTGGAATCCCCTGTTCTGACTGACGACCAGGATCACCACTCCCGCCAAGGCCGTATTCATCATTATAAGCATAATCCCGCAGAGCCTGTATCGCCGGAGCTGCTCCGTCATATTCCCCTGGAAGCCGTTTTTATGGCCGTAGCGCACCAGCAGGAAACGCATCACCGCAAGGAATATGTAATATACGGCGAGAGTGGCGAACCAGGTGGAGCGGTAGTATATTCCGGAGAACCCGTTCAAACCGGCGTAAAAGAGATTTATGAGCAGGGATGCGTGGAGGGATACGTCCAGCCTGAATGGCACATCGTCCATGTACCGCTGGATATATTTGTTTCTCCTGGCAATATCCTTACCCCGCCGCAGCGACGGTATGACGTTAACACACAGGATAGTCAGGGCGTATGCCGATACCACGTAGGACACGTAGGATATAGGGTTGTCCTCTCCTGCCACAAGAAACGTATACAGCAGAAGCCCCGTGCCCGCGATGACGCTGGCCACAAGAACAGCTGTTCCCGGGTGGAGCAGCCTGTTGATGACCCGCTTAAACTTCCCCATCCTGCTGCCTCCTGAGCTTCACTGTGAAAGTGCTGCCGGCACCCACCTGGCTCTTGACCGACACGTCCCCGCCGATTATATCCACCACCCGCCGCACCAGGGCCAGCCCCAGTCCGTTGCCCTGTGAGGCGTGGGAGGTGTCCCCCTGGTAGAACTTCTCGAAAATATGCCGTCCCACCTCCGGGGACATGCCGCAGCCGGTGTCCGACACCTGGACAACAGCCTGGTTCCCCTCCGTCTTCATGGATACTGACACCCTGCCCTTGGGAGGCGTAAACTTTATGGCGTTGGAGATGAGGTTGTTCCACACCAGTGAGAGGAGCTCCGGGTCGGTGTCCACCAGCACTTTCTCCTCTATGTCCGTCTCTATGTCCAGTTCCTTCTTCTCCCAGAAATCCTCGAAGGCCAGCAGGCATTCTATAAGCTGTTCCCCCAGGTCGTATGTCTCCACCGCCGGGTATATCTGCTGGTTCTCCAGCTTGTTGAGCCGAAGTATGTTTGTAATTAAGTCCGCAAGCCGCCTGGAACTTGCCGTAATGGCCTTGGCATACTCCATTCGCTCCTCCTCGCTGAGATCAGGCTTTTGGAGCAGTGTGCCGTAGTTTTGCATAACAGCAAGCGGGGTCTTCAGTTCGTGGGAGACATTGGCGATGAAGTCCGTCCTCAATGTCTCCATTCCCGCAAGCTCCCGGGCCATATCGTTAAAACAGCCCGCTATAACGTCGAATCCGCTCTCGCTGTCTACACTGCGCAGAGGCGGAACACGCGCCGAGAAGTCCCCCTCCATCATCCGCTCCGCCGCGTGCACTATTTTTCTCACAGGCCGTTCCACCATGAGCTTGCGCCTGAGCATGTCTATGAGTGTACATACAAGGCTCAGGAACACCACGTTCAGGAAAGTAATCTTAGCGGCAATCTCAATATAGTCCTTGGTGAGATCTATCCCTGTCACCCTCGCCATGGTGTTCAGAAAGAGTATGAGGCAGCAGCTTATAACAAAGGCCATCAGCAGGAAAAAGGATATATACTGGCGCAGGGCAAAGAGCCACCTGCGCCGCTTTACATTCCCCGGCTTATCCATCACTTCAGCACCGCCTTGTATCCCAGGCCGTGTACGGTGACTATCTCAAAGTCGCCGCAGTCCGAGAACTTATCCCGCAGTTTCGTCATGTATACATCCACCGTCCGCAGTCCTGAGGCTGAGTCCGGATCCCAGAACTCGTCCATAAGCTGGGCCCTGGTGAAAGTCTTTTTAGGGTAAGACAGGAGCTTATATAGAATGTTGAACTCCCTGACGGTGAGCGTTATCTCCTCGTCGTCAATATAGGCGGTGTGTTCCTCCACGTCCAGCGTAAGGTGTCCAACCTGAAGGCGTTTTGACGCGGCGATCTTCGCCCGGCGCAGCAGGGCCTCTATCCTTAAAAGCAGCTCATCCAAATCTATGGGCTTTACCATATAATCGTCCACGCCGGCCTTGAAGCCACGGCGCTTTGAGCCCATATCGTCCCGGGCAGTCATAAAGAGTATCGGTATGTCCTGGTCGAGCTCCCTTATAGTCTCTGCAAATTGGAAACCGTCTATCCCGGGCATCATTATGTCCGAGATCACCATGTCGAAGACCTGTCCGCCGTACATGGCGTCATAGGCCTCCTGGGCGCCAAAACAGCCTGTGGCCTCATAGCCGTTCTGATTGAGATATGAACACACAGTCCGGTTAAGTTCACTGTCGTCCTCCACAACAAGTATCTTGAACATATCTCCGCCTCCTTTTCCCGCTTTTGCCCCCTATTGTATCACGAACCAGTCGGGCTTTAAATCATTTTTCAACTTTTCTTAAAATCATGACGTCCAGGGTGCCGGGAGCGCAACATATCCGCTTCTCCGACACCCTGATGCAGATCATCTTCCGCCTCCATCGCTATTATCTTCGTGGGAGAGGCGGCGCTTCGCGTCCTCCACGCTCTCACCCTCCCTGGTGAACAGCTTCTCTATGAACTTGTCGCTGACCTTGTTGAAGCCCTTCACAGCGCCTTCCTCGATCTTTTTATAACCGCCTACGACGCCGTCCTCGATCTTCTTATATCCGCTGACAACCCCGTTCTCTATCTTCTTATAGGCATTCACCACGCCCTGCTCCACTTTTTCGCCTGTCTCCTTGATTTTTTTATCTGACATCTCTATCTCCTCCGATCAGTGCATTTGCAATTCAGAATTGCTTTCATTCCAGTATGTCCTGCCGGCGGGTTGACTTTAATATCCACGCGGCTGCTCCCGCGATAATCGCTCCCCCGGCAATGAAAGCTAAAATTTTACCCATCTTCTCACCCCTTCTCCAAGCCACGCATCACAGGTATCAGGCACAACAGAAGTATGATACCCACTATACCCACGATGACGCCTGGGATCATCATATCAAAGACCATTGTCATACACATCCCCGCGCCCAGGACTATGGC
>CALXAF010000048.1 GCA_944386185.1 uncultured Oscillospiraceae bacterium | reverse complement strand
TCACAGCTGTTAACCTCACAGATTGTTAGGCTTGAGGACGAAGGCACAGACGCCCAAGCACTGCTGGACACGCTTCTTGACGGCGATGACTCTTCCGTTCTCTCCTCCCTTGCTATCGGAGAGTTCCCTAAGCCTGAGGATCTGCTTGAGGGTTATCCCGATGAGGCAAATCAGGCTGTAATGGAGAGAAACGCCAAGCTTTACGGCGCTGATGAACTGCGGGCTATGGCCGTTGAGGTCACAATCTCCGATAAAAATTACCTGTTCTGTGCCGATACCCTGCGTTACGGTGACAGATGGTATATGTATGACCTGTGCGGAAACATCGGCGTCCTTATGGCCACTCCCTCCTACGCCGGCGGATTTTTGCCGCTGGACTGAAAGGTATCCTATAAGACGATAAACCTCACGCGCCGCGGATTGCCGCGGCGCGTTCTTTTATTCCTCAAAATCCAGGTTCTCCGGCTCCTCCGGATACTCGTCCCGGAGGCGGAAGTCTGTGGTGGGGACGCTCTCGTCCACCTGCTGGAAGGAGGCATCGTCCACCCATATCTTCCCTCTGCCCGAGAGAAGGAAGCCGATATTTATTATCTCCGTCTCCTCCGGCACATCCAGCACGCAGGAATATATGTTCCACTCCCGGGTGCCGGTTATAGGCCTGTTCTGCATATTGTCCAGCGTCAGAGAACCCCCCAGTCTGTGATCCAGCCGCATCCACAGTCCGGCCCAGCCCTCTACGCGCTCGGTCTTCACAAAGGCTGAAAAACGCATTCTCCTGCCGATGAACTTCTTTGAGGAGAACTGCTGCATAAGGGTTGCGTACTCCCCGACCATGTACTCCTCAGCCGTAGACTCTATAAAGCCGGAACAGGCGCCGGAATTAAAGACCTCATGGTCTGTGCCGCTCCAGTATTTCTCAGGGGCAGTTCCAGCAAAGAACCAGCCCTTCATCTCAGTTTTTTTACACATATCGATACCTCCGTAAATTAAATTGGCCAGCGCCCTCCTGTACCTCCCCGGAGGTAATCCGTAAACCCTCTTGAATGCCCTGGAGAACACCTCCTGGGAACCGAAGCACAGTTCCAAGGCGATGTCCAGGACGCTCACAGAGCCGTGGAGCAGCAGGTATGCCCCACGGGCAAGCCGCCGGCGCTGGACATACTCATAGACGGTGAGACCTGTCTCCGCCTTGAATATACGGCAGAAGTGGAATTTTGAAAATCCCGCCGTCTCTGCCACATCATCGACCCTTATCTCAGTCCCTAGCCGCCTCTCGATATACTCTATGGCAGTCTTGACCTCCCCGCTGTGCTCCATTCTCTCACCTCCGCGGCCCCACACCGTACCTTAAGCCAATGGTTTTTGCAGCTTTCGCATATGCGGATTATTATACCATGAGCACATAGTACAAACGGTATAATGTGCGCATGGCCACGTTTTAATCAATTATAATGGCCTTTTGAGGGTATTATACTATCTCCATCCGGCTGCGTCTTGACAATTATTGCGAAGTTTCACGGTAGCAGAGAAAGCGCGCCCCTCACGCAGCCAGCCGCCAGCGCGGAGCAGGCCGTATGATGGGCGTTGCGCTGTGAGAAGCGAAGCTTTGTTAAGCTTCGAGCATGGCCGGTGCCACGACGACGAGGGATGACAAAAGCCGCCCACCACGCGAAAAACTGCCAGCCCCTGAAGGGGCCGGCAGCATATAACACAATAAATTTATCTCTTGGAGAACTGGGGAGCGCGGCGGGCGGCTTTGAGGCCGTATTTCTTACGCTCTTTCATCCTCGGGTCACGGGTCAGGAACCCGGCGGCCTTGAGGGCTGCACGGTAGCTCTCGTCTACCTGCAGGAGGGCGCGGGCTATACCGTGGCGGACAGCACCGGCCTGGCCGGAGATTCCGCCGCCGGTGACAGTGGCCTCGATGTCCACCTTGTCAGCAGCGCCAACGGCGTTCAGTGGCTGACGGACGATGTACTTGAGGGTGTCGAGTCCAAAATAGTCGTCTATATCACGGCCGTTTATAGTGATGGAGCCTGTTCCGCCCGGGAAGAGATGGACCCTGGCGACGGAGGACTTCCTGCGGCCTGTGCCGTACATATATGCCTTTTTGCTGGTATACATTCCTGATTACCTCCTTATTCCTGGGTCCAAGCTTCGGGCTTCTGAGCCTCGTGCTTGTGCTCGGCGCCAGCGTAGACGCGCAGACGGGTCATCTGCTCACGCCCAAGGGAGTTCTTACCCAGCATGCCCTTGACGGCCAGTTCCATGGCCTTCTCAGGGCGGTCAGCCATGAGCCTGGAGTACTGGACTTCCTTCAGGCCGCCGATCCAGCCGCTGTGACGGCGGTAATATTTCTGGTTCAGCTTGTTTCCGGTGAGGACCGCATCGCCGGCGTTGATGACGATGACAAAATCGCCGCAGTCAACGTTGGGGGTGTAGTCTACCTTATGCTTGCCCCGAAGGAGCGTGGCTGCCTTAGCCGCGGTGCGGCCCAGAGGCTTGCCAGCTGCGTCCAGGACATACCATTTGCGGACAACGGTGTCCTTTTTCGCAAGTGTAGTGGACATTTTATTCCTCCATAATGTAAAACTTTATTTTGACAAACGTAAAAGACGCGTTTAAAATTAAGCGTGCTATATTTTTATAGCACAAGAGCCGCGGCGTGTCAACACCAAATTTGCGAAAAATTTATTTAGCTTTAGCTGTTCTTTGATTTTCGCTCTTTTTCTTCGATTTGCTCGCTAATGCTCGAAATCAAAATTAAATTTTTCTTCCCATGAGGTGATACGCTTGTCCGACTTTACAGGCCTTGTGCGCCGGTGCATACAGGACTATCAGATGATCAGCGAGGGGGACAGGATAGCCGTGGGCGTCTCCGGCGGCAAGGACTCCCTGGCGCTGCTGACGGCCTTGGCAGCCCTGAGGGATTACTACCCGAAGCGGTTCCAGCTGACGGCAATAACCCTGTCCATGGGGCTGCCGGACATGGACTTCTCCCCTGTTGCCCAATATTGCGCCCAGCTGAACGTACCTTATATTATAAAGGAAACCCAGATAGCCCAGATAGTGTTCGAGGCCCGGAAGGAGCACAACCCCTGCGCCCTGTGTTCCAAAATGCGCCGTGGAGCCCTGAACAACACCATATCGGAGCTTGGCATAACGAAGCTGGCCCTGGGCCACCACCTGGACGACGCTGTGGAGACGCTGCTGATGAACCTTCTCTACGTGGGCAGGCTGGGCTGCTTTGAGCCGGTCACATACATGAGCCGCTCGGGCGTCACCCAGATACGTCCCATGCTCTACTGCTCCGAGGGGGAGGTGCGCGCCTTTGCCAGGAGGAACGCTCTCCCCGTGGTGGAGAGCACCTGCCCTATGGACAAGCAGAGCAGCCGCGAGGACACAAAGGAACTGATATCTGAGCTTTCAAAAAAATATCCCGACATCAAGTCGAAAATTTTCGGCGCAATACAGCGCCTTCCACTCCCCGGCTGGGAGAAACCACAATAAAAATACCGGCCGCCTCACTTGGCGGCCGGCCAGACTGTCGAAAAATCCTCCGTGATGGAAAGCCTCGCAGAGTTCCTGCGGCCGCAGCCGCAGGAATAAAGTGAAAATCTGTCATTTCCGAGGCGCATGTCCTCGGAAATGACACTTCTCATGGCGGAAGGGGCGACAATTTCGCAAGAAATCGAGCCCATTCCGCCATGCAGCCTTTCTCGAAAAAGTGACTTCGCCACTTTTTCGACACGCTGACCGGCCGCCTCACTTGGCGGCCGGTATCTCTTTTCTCACATGCCTTTTTCCCTGTATATCTTCACAGATACCTCGAAGGATATGAGCAGCATGATTACCATCAGCGCCACGATGCCCAGCGCCATGAACTTGGGGTCGGCAAATGGTCCAAGCACACTGAGTATCCGCTGCACCCCCACCTTGCCTATAAGCGCGTAGGAGCCGAAGTACAGGGCCATTGGTATAAATGTAAAGACCCTGCCCTTTGTGGCGCCCAGCTTGTAGTAACCCGGAATCTGGAAGGCCACGCTCACAATGAACATTACAAAACCCGCCACAAGGCCGGCAGCCATATCGCCGATGTCCACATCCATCCCCGCCACCAGGTAGGCTACGGCAGAGATTCCCACGCACACCAGTATGGTGGCGATTCCCACAGCCACGGTGTACAGGTACCGGCCTGCCACCGCCTGGCGGCGGCGTATCGGCAGCATACCGTACATGCGCCCGGCGCCGCATGTCTCCTCCGTGGCAAATGGGTAACAGCTGGCCGTGGCCGCCAGGAACGCCGAGAACAGGACACCGCCCAGGAACACACGCAGCAGCACCGCGTACACTATAGAGAAAGCCACGCAGATAAGGAATGTCTTTGCGTACTGCTTGCTCATTATAAGGTCCAGCCTCATCACACGTATCGCGTTACTCATAGCTCTCATCCTCCCTGCTTGTGAACACGATTATGTCGTCTATGGTGGCGGGCTCTGTCAAGAGCCGCGAGTTCCGCAAATCCTGTGTCCTGATCAGTGCCTCAAAACCGTTGGAGTACCGGCGCAGCCCCAGGAGCTTACGCTCCAGCTCGCCTGTCAGGTCCTCAGGGCCACCCTTCACCTTCCTGTACATGTCCTCAAACTCGTCCTTGGCGCCTGTGTAGAATATGGCGCCGTCTTTTATATATGTTATATAGTCCGCCGCCCGCTCAAGGTCGCTTGTTATGTGGGTGGAGAACAGTACGCTCCGCTGCCCGTTCTCAATGTACCCGGCCAGTATGTCCAGGAGCTCATCCCTGGACACCGGGTCCAGGCCGTAGGTGGGCTCGTCAAGGATCAGGAGCCTTGCCTCATGGGAGAACGCGCAGGAGAGCATCAGCTTCATCTGCATCCCCCGTGAGAGTTCCCCCACCTTTTTGCCTCTGTCGATGCCGAATTCTCTCAGATAGTCGAAGAACCTGGCTCTGTCCCACCGCTTATAAAACAGCGCCATGGCCCGCTCCACATCGCCGCAGTTCCACTTTGAGGGAAAGTAACATGTGTCGAAAACTGCGCCAAGCTGTTCCTTCACGGTCTCCTCGGCCTCTATGTTGTCAAGGCCCAGTATCTTCACGGAGCCTCCGCCGCGCTCTATCATATTCAGTATCAGCTTTATGGTCGTAGTCTTTCCCGCCCCGTTGGGGCCGATGAAGCCCATGATGTAGCCCTCCGGCAGGGAAAAGCTCACATCACGCAGGCAAAAGCCCGGATACTCCTTTTCAAGGCCCCGTACGTCAAGTATGTTATCCATTGTCTTCCTCCAATAGAATGTCCAGCATGCCCCGCAGTTCATCGTCCGTCAGCCCGGCAATCCTGGCCGCGGAGACGGCGGCCTCAAGCCCCTCCTCCACGTTCCTGAGGAGCTGCTCCCGCATAAGCTCAGATCCCCTGCCAAGGGCAAAGCAGCCCCTGCCCTGGACGTTTTTCACAAAGCCCTCCTGCTCAAGCTCAGTGTAGGCTCGCGTCACAGTGAGAACGCTTATCCGCAGCTCCTTGGCCAATGTCCTAAGGGACGGCAGGGCCTCCCCCTCGGATATCTCGCCTGAGAGTATGGCGGACTTTATCTGGTCTTTAAGCTGCTCGTATATGGGCACGCCAGATACGTTTGAGATAATTAGTTTCATAGGCGCCTTTCCAAAACATTCACGGAGGACCGGTCCCTCCGCCAGCTCCATTGAGCCGCTGTTTTAACTGTTATGCTGTTGATGATAACAGTATAACAGTTTTGTCTCATATGTCAATAGAAATTTTTCCCCTTTATCGGACATTTTAAAGTACCTGCTGTATTTACCTGGCGGCCCTGGTGTGTTACCATAATATCACAATACTAAAATGGGAGGCGGCAGCATGCACGGTACAGTAAAGCTTTTTGACAACATCTGGGCCTTTGAGGAGGGGTTTGTCCGCAGCTTCCTCATCCTTGGCAAAAACATGGCGCTGCAGGTGGACACCGGCGTTGGGGAGACGGACCTTGCCGGCGAGCATGGGAAGATCACATCCCTGCCAACCATCCTCGTGAACACCCACAGCGACAGGGACCACATCGGTGGCAACGCCGCTTTTACTGAGATCTACGCCCACCCGGCGGATATCGACGCCATTGAGAAGGGTTCCGGGACACGCCCCGCCCCGCTGGAGGATGGACATGTATTTGACCTGGGCGGCGTCACGCTGAATGTTTTCCACACCCCGGGCCACACACCCGGGAGTATAATGCTCTTTTACCGGGAGGCCG
>CALXAF010000047.1 GCA_944386185.1 uncultured Oscillospiraceae bacterium | reverse complement strand
CTCCGACTACCGGGATATCCACAAGGCCGCCAAGGAGGGCAACAAGCGGGCGAAGCTTGCCCTTGATAAGTTCGTCTACGAGGTGCGCAAGGTAATCGGCGCCTACACAGCCGCTATGGGCGGCGTTGACGCCGTGGTGTTCACTGCCGGTGTCGGCGAGAATGACTCTGTCATCCGCGAGTGGATAATCTCCGGTTTTGAGTACATGGGAATAGTCCTTGACAAGGAGAAGAACAACGGCTGCCGCGTGGAGGCCGACGTCTCCGCCCCTGAGTCCAAGGTTAGGATCTTCGTAATACCAACAAACGAGGAGCTTGTCATAGCCATGGATACAGCCGCCCTTTGCAAGTGATTGCTTCCGCCATATAAGGAGATATCGGGTATATTCAAGCTGCCTGGAATTCCCAGGCAGCTTTTTTACGCTTTATTTTTCCCTTATTTCTTGATATACTAATAATATATCCTTTTAAATACCATGGAGGTAACAGCTTGTCAGTCAGAATTTTACATGCCTCTGATTTTCATCTGGACTCCCCCTTTTACTCCCTGCCGCAGGAGAAGGCCGTACAGCGTCGGCGGGAGCAGAGGGAGCTGTTGGACTCCCTCGCCGCTGCTGTGGAGGAGTCCCGGGCCCAGGTGGTTCTGCTCGCGGGCGACCTTTTCGACAGCGGCACCGCCTATTGGGAGACCAGCGAGGCTATTACAAGAGTCCTCTCGCAGATAAAGGCTGAGATATTCATCTCGCCCGGCAACCACGACTACTATACGTCCCGTTCGCCATATGCGTTCATGGAGCTGCCGTCAAACGTACATATATTCAAAACCCCATCAATAAAGAGTTTTGAGCTTCCGGAGCTTGGCTGCCGGGTCTGGGGCGCTGGCTTCTCGTCATCAGCCTGTGAACCTCTGCTGAGAGACTTTTCGGTTGAGAAATCCGATATGGTGGAGCTGATGGTTCTCCACGGCGATATGTACGGGGACAAGTATAACCATATCTCACCTGAGGACATATCAGCCTCCGGTATAGACTACCTGGCCCTGGGACACGTTCACGCATACTCTGGCATACTGACAGCCGGCGGGACACACTACGCCTATTCAGGCTGTTTGGAGGGCCGCGGCTTTGACGAGACCGGAGAGAAGGGCGTTATCGCCGGCACTGTCGGCAAGGGCCGGTGTGAGCTTGAATTTGTGCCTATTAAAGGGCGTCAATACAGGATATTCACCTCGGACCTGACAGGGCATCAGGACGCCCTTGAGGCAGCAAAAGAGTCCGTCGGTTCCGGTTTTCCGGAGGATATCGCGAGGATCGTCTTTACAGGCGAGTTTTCCGGTGTCATAGACGAAGACAAGGTCATCGACGAATTGGGCGATAAGTTCTTCCACCTGACGGTGAGGAATGAGACGCGCCCCGTCAGGGGTATTTGGGACGGCATTGACGAGGATTCCCTCACCGGTCTCTTTCTGTCAAGGATGCGCCAGCGCTATGAGTCAGCTGAGTCGGACAGGGAACGGGAACTGTGCCTGATGGCGGTCAGGTATTGCCTTGCTGCCATTGAGGGAAGGGAGGAGTGGCGTCCATGAAGATAAAAAAGATGACGGCCACCTTCGGCCGCCTGAAGAACTCCTCTCTGGAGCTGTCCCCCGGGCTCAACATTATCGAGGCTCCAAACGAGCACGGTAAATCCACCTGGTGCGGCTTTATAAGCGCCATGCTGTATGGCGTGGATACTTCAGAGCGGGACCGCAACGGCTATCTCTCGGCAAAAACGCGTTTCCGTCCCTGGGACGGCGGCGATATGGTCGGTACCATGAAGCTGGAGGCTGGAGGACGCGACATAACCATCCAGCGCTCTACAAAGGGCACCTCCCCAATGAAGAATTTCATAGCCGTCTACACCGGCACAGCTGATTTTATAAAGACTATGACCGGCGACACCGCAGGTGAGGAGCTTACCGGGGTGTCGCGCCCGATATTTGAGAGGACGGCATATATCCGCCGGCCGGATATACGTGTGAACCAAACCTCTGACCTGGAGAAGCGCATATCCTCCATTGTGTCGTCAGGAGAGGAGAATGCCTCTTTCACTGACGCTGATGCCCTAATGCGTTCCTGGCAGCGGCGGCTCAAATTCAACCGCTCCGGTACCATCCCAGCCCTGCAGCAGAAGCTGAAGGAGGCTCAGGACCGCCTGCGGCTAATAGAAAGTTCGTCTGATGAGATAGCAAACCTCCGGAACACCATAGGCCGCCTTGAAAAACAGATAGAGCTTATGGAGCGTGACCTGGAGATACACGACAAGCTTGAGAAGCGCGCGTCCGTCCACCGTGTCCGGGAGGCAAAGGAAAATGCCCAGCGGGCGGCACAAAAGGTGGATGAACTGCGGGCCGCCGTCACTAAAAACGGCCACGAGATGACGCGTGAGGATATAAACGACATACGCGAGACCGCCGCCGCCGTCATTCCACTTCGCAACGTGGCCAGCGACGCCGAGCGTGCCCTGTGGCAGTCCGAGAAGGACCTCTCCGACGTTATGGCAAAGCGCAAGGCTTCCCCGCTGTTCGGTCACTCCAGTGACGAAGTCTCCGCAGACATATCCTCCGCTGCCGCTCTTGAGGAGAAGATACGGAACGCAAAGGATAAAAAGCCGGTGAGGTGGCTGCCCATCTCCGTCACCGTCCTGGGGATTCTGGCGCTTATCGTCACCTCCGGGCTTCTCTCTCCATTCGGCAACCTTGTCCCGTCGCTGGCCGGTGTCCTTGGCCGCACCATCCCGGGCCTTGTTGCCTCCGCCATTATCACCATTGTGGGGATCGGCCTGTTTTTTGTGAAGCCAAAGGAAAAGCGGAATGACCCGGAGATCCTGGCCGGCATATTGGATAAGTATAATGTTAATTCCTCCAGCCGCCTCTCAAGCCTGCTCGCAGCCTACTCCGAGCTCTCAAGCCAGGAGGACGAGGCCAAATCCAGGAGGGATTCCGCCCGTCTCACCTACGAAAAGGCATCGGAGACAGCCCGTGAGGCAGAGGAGCAGGCGATCGCCAAGCTGGCCCCATTTATTCCGGATGTCAAGAGCGGTGACGCTGTGCTGTCGGCGCTCAATGAGACGGAGGCGCTTATCGATAAGCTCACCCGCGCCCAGTTTGACATGATATCATCCCAGAATGTGTACGAGACTCTGGCGGCGGATCAGGACGAGGCTGAGGAGGTGGATGAGTCCTATCTGCCTGTCCCCATAAGGAACAGGCAGGACACTCTCGCCGCCTTAGAGCGGGCAAAGGCCCAGCTCACAGACGCCACAAGGGCATATGACCTGGCCACCGGCGCTCAGCGCACCCTTGGCGACCCGGCCGTTATAGAGGGCGAGATACAGTCAATATCAGAGGAGATCGAAGCCCAGAGCACCCAGTATGAGGCTCTCGGCCTGGCAGTTGATACTCTCTCCGAAGCCAACAGCGAGCTTCAGACGCGCTTTTCACCTCTGATAAGCCGTAAGGCCGGTGAAATACTCTCCACCCTCACCGACGGACGCTATGAGAAACTGGTCTTTGACCGGGGCTTTGACGCGGTGGCCAAGGAGGCTGCCTCGCCTGTGAGCCGCAATGTGCTTGCCCTCTCTGAGGGTACTGCTGATGAGATATACTTCTCCCTGCGGCTTGCCATGTGCGAGCTTATCCTGGACGGCAGTGACCCCTGTCCCATCATTTTGGACGACGCACTGACGAATTTTGATGACCAGCGCTGCCACAGGGCTCTCGATCTCTTATCCGAGCTTTCCAAAGAGCGCCAGATACTGCTCTTCACCTGTCACAGCCGAGAGGGTGAGTACCTGTCCGGCAGGGACGGGGTCGAGATAATAAAAATATAGATCATTGGCACCCCTTTTATCAAAAGAGGTGCCAATGATTAATCTTAATAAACGAAAATACCCGTGGTTTTCAACCACGGGTATTTTGTCATATCAAACTTGATACGCTTACACAGCACGGGTAACTTTTCCGCTGCGGAGGCACCTGGTACAGACGTAGACATGACGGTTTGTACCGTCAACAACGGCCTTAACCCTCTTTACATTGGGCTTCCAGGGGCGATTGGAGCGCCTGTGGGAATGGCTCACCTTAATACCAAACGTTACACCCTTGCCGCAAAATTCACACTTTGCCATCTGCTGCACCTCCTTGCCTTGAATTCACGAGCTTATCTATAATATCAGAGGAATAGGAAAAAAGCAAGTGAAATTTTTAAAATAATTTATATGCCACCAAAATACTTTGAATTTACGGCGCCTCCGCCGATATAACGCCCTATTCTCCCATTATCTCCCTGAGTGGATCGCCTATTATCCGTCTGCTGCACAGATATATAAATATCTCATAAACAGCGGCAAAGCACACGAGCGATACCACCAGAGCCTGCATATCGAAATTGTAGGCTGGTATGCCCTCCACATCCCGAAACACTATATCCACCATGGTCCTCAAAAGCCCATACTGGTATATCGTCCCCAAAACAAAGCCTATGTAGGCAACTGGTCTGTATCCGCCCAGTATCCCCCTTCCCCACTCTCTGCGGCTATAGCCCATTGCCCACATCACCGCGATTGTCCGTTTGCTGCCATCAATCGCTGTCCATACGGCTATATACAATGCCGTACAGGCCAAGGTCACTCCTATAAGAAGTATCATTGCGCCCATCATTGGGCTTGACAGCTCATTCATGCTGGTGGACATCTGTGTGGTTGAGGAAAAGCTGAAAGCTGCAAATGCGACGAAAAACACAAGGGACTTCCTGCCGCGCAGTGTATCACGCCCAAGCTGCCGGATAAAGGGAGTATCCACTGCCTCAATACCACGTCCTTTTTTTACTACATACCTGTCACTGCCTCTCAGGAGTGACATCACAGGCCTCTTGAGCCTTAAAAACGCGCATATAACCGCCATGGCGGCAAAGACCGCCGTGGGGACTATCACAAATAATATCAGAATCGATGGGTGGAAGCCTATTGCTATCTCAGGCAGGATACCGTCGCTGTTCTGAATGCTGTAAAATTCCGGCATCAGTATAAATGCCGCCGCAAGCCCGGCGCCGGTGCCAATGAATACACTCGTACCGAATATCCAGAATCTGCCCGCTATGCCCATGTTTGAATAACCCAGGGCTTTAAGCACTCCCAATTCCCTCTTGTGGGTCTCAATATAGCTCCTTATGTAAAAGGCGAGCATTATAACTGCCGTCACAAGAAGGCAGCCTCCGCTGACGAGGCACACCACCTTTGCCGTGGACACCTGGGCATTATAAAACGCTGCCACCTTACCTGGCAAAAGCACAGCCTCTATCCCACTGATATCCATATAATAGTTAGTGAACAGTCCACATACGAATACGGCGCAAAAGGAAATAATGGTTATCCCCACAAGCCTCGCGGCATCCTTCATCCCGACAATCACGGATTCACCAGCCTATCTCAAATGCGCTCTTGCGCCGTTCGTTTTTCCGTCTCTCAATTATCTCTCCGCTGTTCATAAGTACGATGGTATCAGCCATCTCCGCTATATTCACATTGTGGGTCACCATAACCATTGTAAATTTCCACTCCCGCTGTATCCCGCTCACGTAGTCCAGTACCTGCCTCCCCGTCTCCTCGTCAAGCGCGCCGGTCGGCTCATCCAGGAAGAGCACGCTTGGCATTTTTGCCAGCGCCCTGGCTATTGATACCCTCTGCTGTTCCCCTCCAGATAACTGCCCAGGGTACTTATTTAGTTTCCCTCCAAGTCCTACTGCGTCTATTATCAGCCGATAGTCGCTTTTACCGGCGAGTTCCGCGCCCATACGGACATTCCTGTCTACAGTCATATTCGGCAGCAGATAATACTGCTGAAAAACAAAGCCTACGTTTTTCCTCCTAAAGGCCGTCATATCAGTGTCTGACAGGCAGGCGATGTCAAGCCCGTCGTATCGAACACAGCCGCTGTCAGGCCTCTCAAGGCCGGAGGCAATATTCAACAGCGTGGATTTGCCCGAACCTGAGGCGCCGAGTACCACGGTAAATTCCCCGCCGCATATCTCACAGCTCACTCCCCTGAGGGCTTGGCTCCGGTTCTCCCCGCTCCCATAGGACTTTCTGATATTTTCAAGCTCTATCATCGCAGCCTTCTCTGCCCCTCTTCTCCAAAAGGGCCTGGCATACCTCCGTCAGCATCACGCTGATTTCCTCCGATGTGAAGGCGCACATATTTGTGGCACACAAAACAGCTATGCCGTGGGTATATACCCACAGGTGCCGATACAGCCACTTGGCGTCCTCATCATCATCAAGTGAATAGCTTTCACGGACTGAAGAGAGTATCCCATCGTAGTTTCCGTCAATGGCAGGCAGTATGACCATTATATCCGGTTTTTCTCTCTGCTCTGACATAAACAGTATCTGAAAAAGCTTTGGCTCAGATACCGCGAAGTGTATATACTCCATACCAACCCCCTTAAAGGCCGGCATCTCCTGCTGCGCAAGTCCCCTTGCCACATATTCAGAGTATAGCTCCCTTGCTCTCTCCATCACCGCATCATAGACCTGCTCCATGCCCTGGAATACTGTGAATATGGGTCTCGGCGAACTTCCCAGCCTCTCCCCCAGGGCCCTGGCTGTCAGGGCGTCAAGCCCCTCCCGTCTCACTATCCCAAAAGCCGCTTCTACTATCTCGGTGCCACTGAATTTCGCTCGCGGCGGCATTTGAAATCCTCCTTTAATCTAAAACATATGTTTTGTAACATCTGTTTTAGATTATACACTCTATGAACCCACCTGTCAACGGGGTAAATTTTTACCTTACCCGTTCTTTCCCTCAAGATATAAAATCAGCGGCCGGTTTTCACGGCCGCTGGTTTTTTTGCATCATCGAGGTCATCTCTCAGCGTCATCAGTCCCATCTGTTCCATAGGTGTAAAGTTCAGAAGGGATTGCACTGACTGCAAGCTGTTCCTCCATCGGCAGGGAGTTATACCACTCAAGCCATTCCAGAGTATCTTGTGACAGGTCTGCCTTGTTGAACTTCTCTCCATCAAACACCACCGTCTCATTCCCAGCAGACGTCAGCGTCTTTAATAGATCTTCCCCTGTTACGCCCAGCTGTGCATCGTCTCCTGCAAATGGGATACGCAGAAGATATTGCCCATCCACTTCATAGATATACACGTAGATGCCGGAACCAATGTCCTGTGTATCACCCAGAAATGATATAACCTCCTCCCTTGTCATATCCGGCGTCAATTCCCTTATCTGCTCTGATGTCACCTGGGCCGACGCCCCGACCGTCTCCCCGCTATCGGGCAGAAGGTCCATCAGCTCCTCGGTCAATCGGCTGGTCTCCCCAGCATCGAAAGTCCTCGCGGCTTCCTTTATCTCGCCGCGGGAGTATCCGCTTAGATCCTCAACAGGTATGCCAAGCGAGCTGAGATAGTCCACCGCCGCATTATACCTGATGGTATCAATTGCAAACGCTGTCAGCGGCAATACGAGCAGTAAACCCGCGCACGCGGCGATAAGCGGGATAAATTTTCTCCCCCTCTTCCTGTAACTCATAGCCTCATCAACATATTTTGCGTCAATCTCTCCCATCGCGCTGGAAAACTTCTCACTATTCATATGAGCACCCCTCTTTCTATCAAGTATTTCCTCATTTTCTGTCGGATACGGGTCAGCCGGACAGAGATGTTTTTCTCTGTAAGCCCCGTAAGCCTGGATATCTCACTCAGGCTTTCGGAAAACCAGTAGCGGCGCATAAAGACAACTCGGTTTTCCCTTGTCAGGGTATCTAAAAAAGATTCAATAACATGCGCCAATTCCACAGCGCTTACTTCATCCTCAACTGCCTTCTTATCTGAAATGCAGTCTTCAATCTCCTGAAACGCCACCGTATACTGGCTGTTCCGTTTGACCGCGGACTTACGGTGATACTCTTTCAGAGAGATATTTCGGACAATCTTTAGGACATACGTAAGCAGCGGATCGGGCTTTTCTGGGGGGACCGTGTTCCAGACTCCGAGATATGCGTCATTGACACACTCATCCGCATCCTGGGAGTTATTCAAAATGTTATATGATATCCTGTGGCATATCCTCCCGTATTTGGCATCCAGCTCCCCTATAGCCCGCTGGTCGCGCTCAAAAAACAACTCAATGATTTTTTCATCATCCATTATCTCACCGCCCCCTTTCCGGCCTCACCTATATACTACCTTTTCGTCCGTAAATACTACACTCAACTTAAAAACATTTGAAAATTTCCATATTCTACATTCTGTATACCGTTCTCTTTTTTAATTGATGCACCGGCATAATAATGCTATAATCGTCCCTATAGGGAGGGCAGCTAATGAAAGAATTCACGATCAACAGGAATGACGCCGGCCAGCGGCTGGACAGATTCGTGGGCAAAGCCGTGCCCCTGCTGCCGGAATCACTTCTGCAGAAATACATCAGGTTGAAGCGCATAAAGCTCAACGGCAGGGGTTCCAAACGCGACGTGCGCCTCAATGAGGGCGATACTATACAGCTATATATCAACGATGAATTTTTTGAAAAGCCCTCTGAGGATAACGCCTATCTCAAAATAAATACGCCAAAAGTTGACATAATATACGAGGATGAGAACATCCTGCTGGCGGACAAGAAGCCCGGGGTGCTCTGCCACTCCGCCGGCGAGTGGGACTACAACACACTCATATCTAATATCAAGGCATATCTATATAAAAGCGGCCAGTGGGACCCCAGGTCGGAAAATTCCTTTGTCCCGGCCCTGTGCAACAGGATCGACAGGAACACCGGCGGCATAGTCATTGCGGCGAAAAATGCAGCCGCCCTGCGGGTAATGGATGAGAAGATCCGCGCAAGGGAGATAGATAAGATATACCTTGCCGCAGTGTGGGGCAGTATGACCCCTCCTTCCGGTGAACTGAGAGGGTTTATCTTCAAGGATGCGAAGCTAAACCGGGTATACGTCCGGGACTACCAGGAGAAGGGTTCCAGGACGGCCATCACACGCTACAGGACTTTGCGGTTGAAAAACGGCCTATCCCTCGTGGAGTGTGAGCTGCTAACAGGCCGCACGCACCAGATAAGGGCCCAGTTCGCAGCAGCCGGCCATCCCCTTGTAGGGGACGGCAAATATGGCAGCAGGAAGCTGCCCCAGGGGCTCCAGATCCCGGGCCAGGCGCTGTGTTCCTATAAGCTCAGGTTTTCCTTCAAAACCGGCGCCGGCGGCCTAGACTACCTGGCGGGGCGCGAATTTACGGCGTCCATGCCTGAATTTGTCGAAAAATTATTCGATTTAACATAGATATTCATTGACTTTTCCCCCGCGAATATGTATATTTAAGTCCATAGTCTTTCTTTAAGACTGTGAAGATTCGGTGAAATGAGGGGGAGGATAATGTCAAAAGAACTTATTCGTCTAAAAGACGTGTCCATGACTTTTGACGGCGAGACCGTCCTGGACAACATGAACATCTATTTCAACGATAAGGAATTCCTCACGCTGCTCGGACCCAGTGGTTGTGGTAAGACTACGACACTGCGGATAATAGGCGGTTTCCTGGTGCCCACATCAGGGGATGTCTTCTTCGACGGGGTGAGGATTAATGATGTCCCGCCATATCAGCGGCAGGTGAATACGGTGTTTCAAAAGTACGCACTGTTTCCCCATTTAAACGTCTATGATAACGTAGCTTTCGGCCTGCGCATACCTAAGGCGGCCTCTGACGGTGAGGATGTTATAGATCAGTCCTCTTCTAAAAAGAAGAAGCAAAAAAAGGTCAAGCTCTCAAAGGACGAGATCGACCAGCGTGTACGCGAGATGCTGGAGGTTGTCTCCTTAAAGGGCTTTGAAAAGCGCACAGTTTCATCTCTCTCAGGCGGTCAGCAGCAGCGCGTGGCGATAGCCCGTGCCCTGGTGAACCGTCCAAAAGTGTTGCTCTTAGATGAGCCTCTGGGTGCCCTTGACCTGCGTCTCCGCAAAGATATGCAGCAGGAACTGAAGAGGATACAAAAGCAGATGGGGATAACATTTATATATGTTACCCATGACCAGGAGGAAGCCCTGGCTATGAGCGACACTGTCGTGGTCATGAATAATGGAAAGATCCAGCAGATAGGCACGCCCGAGGACATATATAACGAGCCTAAAAACGCCTTTGTGGCCGATTTTATTGGGGAGTCCAACATAGTTGACGGCATCATGCGTGAGGACTATGTGGTTGAGATATTCGGCCGGCGTTTCCGGTGCGTGGACAAGGGGTTTGAAAAGGACGAACCGGTGGACGTTGTCATACGGCCCGAGGATGTGGATATAGTGGACCTGAGCCAGGGCGCCCTTACAGGTCTTGTCACAAGTGTCACTTTTAAGGGTATGCACTACGACATAATTGTAGATTTTAAGGGCTTTAAGTGGCTTATAGAGACCACCGACTTCTGTCCCGTTGGCTCCAGGATTGGAATAAAGCTTGACCCTGACAGCTTCCACGTGATGAAGAAAAGCGAATACTCAGGCATGTATGGAGACTACAGTTCCTACAGCGCGGAGTACGACGAGATCGGAGACGTGGAGTACCAGGAGGAAGAGGCGCCTCAGGAGGAATACTATGAGGGCTAGGTCTTTCGCGTATCCTTATGTGCTCTGGATGGCCCTCTTTGTGGTGGCCCCAATAGTTATAATTGTCATATACGCCTTCACCACTGCCGACGGCGGTTTTACATTTGAAAATTTCGCCAGTATGGGCGGCACATATCTCAGTGTGTTCGGCCGCTCGTTTCTCCTGGCTATTATCGCCACCGCGATCTGTCTCCTAATAGGGTACCCCGTCGCATACTCCCTCGCCCGGGAGAAAAGCTGCCTTCAGGGCATTATCGTGATGCTGATAATGCTGCCAATGTGGATGAACTTCCTTCTGCGCACCTACTCCTGGATGTCGATTCTGGAAAACACCGGGCTTCTCAACAGGTTTTTCTCCGCGATTGGACTCTTTGACCTTATAAATGCCATAAGCGGCTTTATTAACGAGACGTTCGGTACAAATCTCTCCACAGACCTTGAGTATTTTGAGATGATAAATACCCAGGGGGCCGTTGTGCTCGGTATGGTGTATAACTATCTGCCATTCATGATACTTCCCATATATTCGGTAATACTCAAGATAGACAGTTCCTATTTGGAGGCCGCCAGGGATCTGGGGGCGCCGCCGCGTACAGTATTCCGCAAGGTAGTTTTCCCATTGAGCCTGTCGGGAGTGCTCTCAGGGATAACGATGGTGTTCGTTCCAGCGGTGAGCACTTTCGTGATATCCGATCTGTTGGGCGGCGCCAAGATAATGCTCCTTGGAAATCTTATCCAGATGCAGTTTTTGGGCAGTACCTATAACCCGCACCTGGGCAGCGCCATCGCGCTTATCATGATGGTTGTAGTCATAATCTGCATGACTGTCATGAACAAGTTCGGTGATGAAGAAGAACAGGCGGTGATGTTCTGATGAAAGAGAGGCCGTCTTTTGGAGGGCGCGCGCTGACGATACTTACTTTTATATTTCTCTACGCGCCAATAGTAGTCCTTATCGTCTTTTCGTTCAACAGCTCAAACAGCCGCACTGTGTGGAGTGGGTTTACATTTGACTGGTATGTGGAGCTTTTTGAGGACTCGCTCATAATGTCATCACTATCCACCACTCTCGCCGTCTCTGTGATATCGGCGCTTATTGCCACTGTTGCCGGGACTGCGGCGGCAATAGGTTTCTTCAATATGAAAAAGCGCATGAGGGGGCCGCTCCTGGCTGTAAACAACATACCTCTCATAAATGCGGACATAATAACCGGTGTGTCCATGTGCCTGCTGTTTGTGGCGGCCTTCGGGATCCTTGGTAATTTCACCGGCTGGCTGAACAGCGTGTTCGGCCTTGACTTGCCTACACGTTTCACTCTGGGTTTTGGCACGCTCCTTATAGCACACATAACCTTCAATATACCGTATGTAATACTCTCGGTGATGCCAAAGCTCCAGCAGATGGATAAAAACCTTATGGACGCTGCGCTTGACCTGGGTTGTTCCCCCCTCTCCGCCATATGGAAGGTGGTTATTCCGGACATCATGCCAGGCATAGTTAACGGCGCTATCATTGCATTCACCATGTCCATTGACGACTTCGTGATAAGCTTTTTTACAGCCGGTTCCACAAGCCAGACCCTGGCCATGGCAATATACACCATGACCAAGAAGCGCGTGTCACCCAAGATAAACGCCATATCTACTCTGCTTTTCACAACCGTACTCATACTCCTGGTAATAGTCAATATCCGTTCCTCCCGCCAGGAGAAGAAATACAACGCTTCTTTAAAAGCGAAAAAATCTGTTGCGAGGTAAAGTAAATGAAAAAAATCATCAGTCTTGTTCTTGCTTTTGCCATGGTCGCCGCCATTGGCGCTCTCTCCGGCTGCGGAAGCAGCTACGACGGCGAGATAAACGTATATAACTTCGGCGAGTATATCGACGAGAGCACATATGAAGCTTTTGAAGAAGAGTACAATATCAAGGTAAATTACAATACCTACGATACATGCGAGGCACTCTATTCCACCCTGAAAAACGGCGGAGCCGACTACGATGTGATCATTACGTCTGACTACATGATCGGGCGTATGGCCGTGGAAGGCATGCTTGAGGAACTCAATTACGACAACATCCCCAATTTCTCACTAATTGGCGATGAGTATAAGGGCCTCTCATACGACCCTGACGATAAATACTCCGTACCCTATATGTGGGGCACCGTCGGCCTTATATATAACGGTTCTGAGATCAATGATGAGCTCACAAGCTGGAGCGCCATGTTCGATGAGCAGTATTCCGGACAGATACTCATGTTTGACTCCAGCCGTGACGCTTTCGGTGTGGCCCTCAAGTACCTTGGTTACTCCATGAACACCACTGACGAGGCTGAGATCGGTGCCGCCTATGACCTGCTTGAGCAGCAGAAACCTCTCGTTCAGGGTTATTTCCAGGACCAGATGTACGATAAGCTGGAGGGCGGTGAAGCACTTATAGGTGCCTATTACGCCGGTGATTACCTGATGATGCTTGAGAATAATCCCGACCTTAAGTTTGTCGTCCCTGACGAGGGTTCAAACTTCTTTGTTGACGCCATGTGCATCCCCGCCGGATGTGAGAACAAGGAGCTGGCCGAGCAGTTTATAAACTATATGACCAGTACCGATGTGTGCGTAACTAATATGGGCGCTACAGGTTATGCCAGCGGCAACACTGAGGCCTGCGAAATATACGCCCAGGATCTTGAGGACTGGATGGCTGATATTATGTTCCCAAGCGAGGAAGTTCTCTCCCGTTGTGAGGTCTATCTGAATCTGCCGCAGGAGACGCTTGAACTCTATGATTCCCTCTGGGTAGAGTTGAAAGCCTGAGCTTTTTCTGTTAAAATAGCATAAACAAGTATTTTTAAGGAGGCACACAATGGGCCTATTCAGTAAAAAGCCAAAGCAGGAGCTTACCCCCGAGGAGGAAGAAGCCAGAAACGAAAATATGCGCAAAAACAGTAATTACCTGCGCATTTTCGCCTCCTGTTATATATTTTATATCGGCGCTGATGTGATAATAAGCGTGGCTAGAGGCGACTATGAGGGAAAACACGGATGGCTGCTTGTGCTCGTATCCATTCTGTTTCTTGTCTTTGCTGTCTACTTTATAGTCACCTCAGGCAAGGCACTTATAAAGCAGCATAAGGCCGAAGTCCAAAAGGCCAAGGAGATTGCCGCCAAGGAGGAGGCTGAGCGTCGTGAAGCTGAAGCCAAGGCCGCCGCGCTGGCTGCTGCTCAGGCCCAGGAGGAGTACGATTACGATGAGGAAGAGTACGACTACGATGAGGACTACGACGAATACGATGACGACGAGGACGATGATCTAGAGGATCCGGAAGACTTTGACGATGAGTACGGCGCTGACGGTGGTGACTGGGAGGAAGAAGATACCGACGAGGACACAGATGACATTGCGACAGGTACCCTGGATGTTGATGCCGGTACAGAGGATGACGAACGCGACAAGTGAGCTTTGGCTCTCTTTTCAAGACTAATATTATCGAGGCGGTGCGACTATGGCTGAAGAAATGTACACTATAAAATGCACAAACTGCGGCAGGGAGATCCAGGTTCCCTCAGAGCTTGAGGAGTTTTCATGCGTCTACTGCGGCAATAAGATGAAAAAGCCTAAACCCGCCGTGGAGGCCCATCCTCTGCCAGATGAACTGCCTGAATTGGATACCGCGATAGCTGGACTTGTTAAATGTGTTTCCCTGCATCTGGACATTCATAAAAATTTCAATAAGTACACTTACGCTGATACCATAGAGCAATATAAGGCTCTCCATTTCCCCTCTTTCGCGGCTATAGATAAGCTTATGCATGATGATCCCGGAGCCGCCGGTGAGATTGCAGCGCGGGCAGCCAGCGGCTTTGTTGATGGGATCGACGAGCTTAAAACCACTGAGAAGCGTTACCGTGGCCGTCTGGGGCGTGATATCTACGTCACTGACATGAAGATACTCATGGCCATATACATGACCCCTGCTGCCTACGATATGGGCCTTGAGGGCAACCAGCCGCTTATGGAGGCTATCCTTGCGGAGTGGGTCAAGCGTTATCCAAAGGAGCCATTCTCCCTTGGCACGCGCGAGAAGATAGAGGGCGGCTTTAAGAAGCACTTTTTCTGCTTCATAACCTCAGCCGTCTGCGATTGGGATGGAAAGCCTGACGACTGTGAGGAACTCGCCACTCTTCGAGCTTTCCGGGACGGATACATGTGCTCCACGCCGGAAGGACGCGCCCTTGTTGGAGAATACTATGACATAGGTCCGCTGATCACCGCCTGTATAGAGTTTGGCGATGATCCGTCCCGTGTTCTCCCGCAGCTCAGGGACGAATATATCCTCCCATGCGTGCAGGACATAAAGGACGGCAAGTATGAGGTCTGCAAGGCGCGGTATGTGTCGATGGTCCGCCGCCTTGAGAGTAAATACCTAAGACGTGCTCAATAGGATATAATAATCAGGCTCCCCATTTTGGGGAGCCTTTTTTTGTCATCTGCTTTATATGAAGGCCTGGCCTTTACATATGTCCATCCCGTCTCTCCTGCTGCCGGTTTCTTTTGCACGGAGGCTCTATGTCCACAGGTATTGGGCACTTGTACGGCTGCCCCTTTGTACGGCGGCGCAATTCCTCCCACGCACGTTCGAGAACTTGTGGATCCTCACACAGGTCAATTGCCGTTGCGGCAAGCACCTGTCCGGCGTACAGCATAGCCCTATGGGCAAAATCGCTCTTACCGCAGGCTACAGCCTGCCATGAGTGTGCCGCAGTCCCCACAGGCCAGGTTGCCGCGGATAGCTGCGCTACAGGGCACACCCAGCTCACATCCCCAGGATATTCTCCAGTTCCTGGGCCGCTGCGTTGAGTTCCGCTTCATTGTCGTCCTTCATCGCGCGCCTCACACGCTTCTGGCTCGCGGCAAGTTCCTTCTTTTTCGCTCTGTCCATCCCCTTCTCCGCGGCTGCGGCGCGATATAGAAGTTGTTCGGCTCTCTCCCTGAGCCTGGCTCTCTCGCGTATATGTTCATCATCCGCGGCGTATTGCTGGGCATCTCTTATGGCGGCATCGATATCCGCCTGGCTCATATTTGACGAACCCGTTATGGTTATCTCCTGGCTCTTTCCTGTGTCAAGATCCTTGGCAGATACGTTGACTATGCCATTGGTATCTATATTGAACGTTACCTCTATCTGAGGAACCCCTCTGGGCGCGCGCCGTATCCCTGAGAGTCTGAACTTTCCGAGGGATTTGTTCTGGTTTGCCATTGGCCGCTCGCCCTGGAGTACATGGACCTCAACCGATGTCTGGTAATCTCCGGCTGTTGTAAATATCTGGCTTTTTGATATTGGCAGGGTGGTGTTTCTATCTATTACTCTTGTGCAGACACCGCCCATTGTCTCGATGCCGAGGGACAGCGGCGTCACATCAAGGAGCAGCAACCCGCCAACTGTACCGGCCAGAACACCTCCCTGCAGGCAGGCACCCATGGCCACGCACTCATCCGGGTTTATACCCTTGAACGGCTCCTTGCCTGTGAATCTGCGCACAGCCTCCTGTACCGCCGGGATACGGGATGAACCTCCCACCATAAGGACACGGCTTATATCCGACATGCTCACACCGGAATCAGTGACCGCCTGTTGTACAGGGCCCATAGTTGCCTCTACAAGATGGTGTGTGAGCTCATCGAATTTTGACCTTGTGAGCGTCATATCCAAGTGCTTTGGGCCATCCCTGCCGGCAGTGATATAGGGCAGGTTTATTTCCGTACTGGCTGTTGCCGACAGCTCTATCTTCGCTTTCTCCGCAGCTTCACGCAGGCGCTGCATAGCTGCCATATCCTTGGACAAATCCACACGCTCATTCTTCTTATATTCAGAGAGCATCCAGTCCACAACGCACTTATCGAAATCATCTCCGCCCAGGCGATTATTGCCCGCGGTGGCTAACACCTCTATTACGCCGGAACCTATATCCAGAACCGATACGTCAAACGTGCCTCCCCCCAGGTCATACACCAGCACCTTCTGTCCCAGTTCCTTATCAACGCCGTACGCCAGGGCAGCGCTTGTTGGTTCGTTTATTATTCTCTGGACATTAAGTCCCGCTATAGTCCCCGCATCCTTTGTAGCCTGTCTCTGTGAGTCAGAAAAATACGCGGGGACGGTGATAACCGCTTCCGTCACCGGCTCTCCAAGCCACGCCTCTGCGTCCTTCTTCAGCTTTGAAAGGATCATGGCCGATATTTCCTGTGGAAGGTATGCCTTGCCGTCTATCTTTATCTTCCGGTCGGTACCCATATCCCGCTTTATAGAGCTTATGGTCCGCTCCGGATTTACCACAGCCTGCCTTTTAGCCGCTTCTCCCACGAGCCTTTCACCGTTTTTTGTGAACGCCACCACAGATGGCGTAGTCCTTCCGCCCTCGGCATTCGGTATAATTACCGGGCCTCCGGACTCCATGATAGCCATGCAGGAGTTGGTGGTACCCAAGTCTATTCCAATTATTCTTGACATGTCCGCAATTCCTCTCGATCCCAAATGTGTTTATTCCTCAGCAGGCTGCTAACCCTGCCGCTGTCCGAAATAGTAGCGCCAGCCCTCCTGGTTCTGGGACGTCCCATCCTCTGTGTACGCATAGTAGTATCCGCCGTATGGCGAATAATACCTGTTGGAGCTTCCGAAGCCGCCCAGCAGCAGGCTGAAAAGCAGCTGTGCGAGTATATATACAATCAGTAGTACCAGAAGTATTCTCCCCGGCCTGACCGTTTGAGGGTGCCATCTCTCCCGGCTGTATTCCGCGTACTGATTCCGGCTCTCCCACTGGCGCCTGTAATAATCATATGCGGTATCCCTCGCCTGTTCGTATCCGCCTGATGTGTTGGCGGCGCCCGCTGGGCTGTTTCTTATCTGTTCATAGGCCGCATTTACTTTGTTCATCATCCTGGCCGCCTCCGCGTCTCCAGGGTGCAGGTCCGGATGATATTTCTTAGCCAGCCTCCTATACGCACTCTTTACCTGGTCTTCGGAGGCGTCACGTGATACTCCAAGAATTTTATAGGGATCCTCTTCCATTCGTCCGCTCCTTATGTTTTACCTGAAAAACGGTTTCCGCATCTTTTGCATGTTATCTGTATCCTGCCCTTTCCACGCGGCACCCGAAGCACTGTCCCGCATGAGGGGCACTTGAAAAACTTGAACTTCCTGCCTTGAGTTATCCGCAGCTTTATACCTCTGAAAAATGACCTTATGCCGCTGGTAGAGGCAAGGAAACGGTCGTTCTCAGCACGCCGCTTATAGATATTCCTGGAGAACATCCTCCAGTACCCATATACTATTAACGCTAAAGCCAAGACCCACAGCACATTACTGATAATACCGCCCAGAAGCCCTGATGTGATCCAGGATATTAGCACCAACGCTATTGCCGTCCACAACACAGTCTTGCCGATGGTGTCAATACCGTTCCGGCCGGAGAAAAAATTGATAAGTTTCTGTTTCATGCCGATTCCCTTCCGTCAAAATAAAAACCACTGACCGCTTTGTACGTGAGTCGTGGCAAAGTTCACTATGCCTATTTTATACAAAAGGGTTGTTCCGTTCTTTACGAAAGTGTAAATTTTGTTTATCGCTTTTGAGAATACTTATCACAAAAAATTGCCGGCAGCACCACGCTGCCGGCAATTTGCCTGGTATCAATAGATTTAGATGGACTATTTCCTGTTGAATATCTTGAAAATATCCTCAAGAGCCCTGTCGTCGTAAGAGCTGTCGCTCTCCTGAGCATCCTGCGCGGCTGGCTTCTCCTCCTCTTTTGGAGCAGCGGAAGCCTCCACCTTCTCAGCTGCCTCTGTATAGAGGCCCGACTTCTTCTCAGGCGCCTTGTAGCTGCCGCTGGGGTTCTCATCAAACCTAGTGGCGATTACGGTCACGCGCATCTCATCATCCATGGTCTCGTCAAAGGCAGCGCCAAATATGATATTTGCCTCTGGATGCGCGGCCTCGCGCACCAGTGTAGCGGCGGTCTCCACATCGTCAAGGCCGATATCGAGGGAACCTGTTATATTGATAAGCACAGCGCGCGCGCCGTTGATGGAAGTCTCCATAAGCGGGCTCGACACGGCAGCCCTGGCGGCGTCTTCCGCCTTGCCCTTTCCGGCGGCGTGTCCAACACCCATGTGAGCGTAACCGGCGTCTTTCATAATCGCGGTCACATCGGCAAAGTCCTGGTTTATAAAACCTGTATTCTTTATAAGGTCAGAGATACTGGTAACGGCCTGAAGCAGCACATCATCGGCAATCTCAAAGGCGTTGGCAAGGGTAAGCTTCTGGTCTGTCGCATGTTTAAGACGGTCATTTGGGATAATAAGAAGCGCGTCCACCTTTGACAGGAGCTCCGCTATACCGGCGTTTGCCTGATCCATACGGCGCTTGCCCTCAAAGCTGAATGGCTTTGTCACGACACCGACAGTGAGAATACCAGCCTCACGGGCTATATCAGCCACCACCGGCGAAGCACCTGTACCAGTGCCGCCGCCCATACCAGCAGCCAAGAACACCATATCGGCATCCTCCAGGGCCTTTGCTATGTTGTTGCGGCTCTCCTCAGCAGCCTTCTTACCAACCTCAGGGTTTGAACCGGCACCCTGTCCATGGGTGAGCTTCTCTCCTATCTGCACCTTATTGTCAGCGGCGGATATGGCCAGGGCAGGCTTGTCCGTATTTATAGAAATAAACTCGACACCCTGTGTGCCGGACTTGACCATTCTATTGACAACGTTGTTTCCGGCACCGCCGATACCAACGACTTTTATGACCACAACATTATCTGGCCCAGACTCAAGTGTACTTGGCATATTTGATCCTCCTAATATATACTGACGCGCAGCCGCAGCTCCGCCTATAATTCACGCAATTATGTTGTTATTTTATAACTAAAGCGCCGCAAGGTCAATAGCGTATTGAGTTTTTCCACTGAAAAATGCCTGCTTTTCAGTGATTCACTCTATTTTACTGGGGAAAGTATCGAGCTTCGTCCTCATTGGATAGATCTACTGTTCCCCCTTCGTCAAGATCATGTTCCTTCAAAATCGAAGCGGAGAAAAGCCAGAACTTGTCCTCAACATTCTCTCCCCTTCCTATCTTCACAGTAAAACTGTAGTAATCGAAACTTATATCGTTTGCGTTGGAGATATCTATATTTGTGATGCCATCCTGGAAGTCATACGATAGTATTGCAGAGAGCAGGTTGCGCAAATACTCAAGCTGAAGTGCTCCCTCATCGCCAAGAGCCAGCGTCTCTCCAACTGCCGGCATTATCGGTTGAAGGCCGGTGACATTTATCGTGTCTGACGCGCCCTCGGATGTGGTCTGTTCCAGTATCTTCGCGTTCTTATCTATTATCCAGTAACTGCCGCCAGAGCTGAATGAGGCTATCGGGTAACTCTCCGTCACTTCGATTGTCACTGTTCCCGGCAATGTCCTCACGATCCGTACATCATCGATATACGGCATAGCGCTCTTTATAGATATGACCGCCGATGATTTTTGTACAAAGAATATGCTGTCACCTATCTCTATCCCGGATAAGTCTATGACCTGTTCGCTCTTATACATGCTGAGGCCCGTCACTTCTATTTCAGAGACTTTGAAAAATATGCCTACTCCGAATAAGGCGGCAATTATCATCAATGTAACTATCAGCGCGGCATACAGCCTGTCGCTTCTGCGCCTTCTTCTATTCTTGCCGCCTTGTTCCATAGTATCCCTCTTTAATCTATTCTATCAACGCCGGCGCCAAGAGCTTCCAGCGATCTCTCAAGTCCGTCATATCCTCTGTCTATGTGCCTCAAGTCAGATATCTCTGTGATTCCCCTCGCGCCAAGTGCCGCTACTACCAGCGCTGCCCCTCCGCGGAGATCCGTAGCCGCCACTCTTGCCCCGTGGAGCTCCCTCACACCACTGACCATGGCCACGCGTCCCTCAGTCTTTATGTCTGCTCCCATTCTCAAAAGCTCAGGCACATGCCTATACCTGTTCTCAAATATCGTCTCTACAAACACTGTCGTCCCTTCAGCCCTCAGGCACGAAGCCATCAATGGCGGCTGGGCGTCGGTTGGAAAGCCCGGGTACGGCCTTGTCACTATTGGCTTTGGTGCGCGAAGATTTGTCCGCGCGTCTATGGTTACAAAACCTCCGCCTTTTTTCACATAACAGCCCATCTGACTAAATACATTAGTGATTGAGGCGATATCCTCCGGTATGACTCCCAGGACACTGACCTTCCCCGCAGAAGATACTGCCGCCGACAGATAAGTCGCGGCTACTATCCTGTCAGGTATTATCCTGTGCTCCACATTCTTTGATGTTTTCGCGAGATCAATCCCCTCAACTCTTATAATTGAGGTGCCCGCGCCTGTCACGTTTACACCCAGGCTTTTCAGATAATCCTGAAGGTCACATATCTCCGGTTCTCTGGCAGCGTTGGTTATCACTGTCTCGCCGACGCATCCCACGGCGGCTATCATGCTGTTCTCTGTAGCCCCAACACTCGGGATTGTAAGGTCTATCCTCGCTCCACGCAGGCCATTTGATGTGCATACAAGGCTGCCCCCCACGCTCTCCACTTTCACCCCCATGGCGCTCATCGCGGCTATGTGGAGGTCTATCGGCCTCGGGCCAAGTTCACAGCCTCCGGGCATAGACAGCACCGCCCTGCCGGCTCTGGCGAGTATCGCTCCAAGGAATATCACCGAGGAACGCATCTCTCTCATCAGATGGTCAGGTATCTCGCAGCCGGTCATAGTGGATGAGTCTATGTACACTGTGTCCCCATCCTTTACAGCACGGCATCCCAGGTGCCTCAAAATCTCCATAGCCGCGTCCACATCAGATAGGGCCGGGCAGTTATGTATGACGGTCTCTCCGGCTGAGAGCAGCGACGCCGCCATTATTGGCAGCACACTGTTTTTTGCGCCGTGGACATATACCTCCCCGTATAGGGGGGTGCCCCCGGTTATTCTCAATATGCTCATAGTACTCCCCCGAAACATATTTTGATTCCAGGTCATACTATGCGATAAAGCCAATATTAGTTAATAAGTGAAAGTATTACTCCAGCTATCTTTGACGTTGCATCCGGCTGGCCAAGCTTAGCGGCGTTCCTCTCAAGGAAGGCTAGACGATCCCTGTCCCTCAGGAGGCTCACCGCGTTATTGTAGATAAGCTGCCCAGAGCAGCTCTCCTCTGTAATAACTACTGCACCTCCGGCCCGCTCAAGTTCCCTGGCATTTTTAGTCTGGTGGTCGTTTGTCACGTTTGGCGACGGCACCAGTATCGACGCCCTGCCGATATTTGTTATCTCGGCAAGTGTGGAGGCGCCGGCCCTGCATATGACAAGATCCGCGGCAGTCATCACTTCACCCATATTATTTATATATGGCCGCAGATCCTCCCACTGGGGCAGTCCATACACTCCGCACTCTCCAAGCCGCTCAACCATTCTGTTGACGCCCTCTTCCCCGTTTCCCGTGGCGTGTATGTGCCACATGGCACCGCTTCTGGAGTTTAGCCTTATGAAATCCGCCATCATATGGTTCATTCTGTCGGCTCCCAATGAACCCCAAAACGACACAACAAGTGGCTTTCCAGCAATCCCAAGCCTTTTTTTCGCCGCTTCCCGTGACATCTTATGAAAGTCGCCTCTCACTGGAGTGCCTGTAACAACTACACGGTCCGGTTTTTTATAGTAGGAGCTCACTGACGGAAAAGCCACCAGCACCCTGTCGACAACCCCGGACAAAGCCTTGGTCGTGAGACCTGGGACCGCGTTTGACTCGTGCATGACTGTTGGTACTTTATGCCTTGCTGCTTCCCGCAGTACCGGATAACAGATATAACCTCCCGTACCAATCACCGCATCGGGCCTGAACTCCTCTATTATTCTGCCGGCCTGCCTCATGGAGGCGGCAAGCTCGTATACTGTTCCAATATTATGTTTTATATCTTTTGGCCTGACGCCCCTGGCAAACCCCGTCATCTTTATATTTCTCAGCTGGAAATTCTCTGCTGGAATGAGCCGGTTCTCCAGCTCCCTGCCGGAGCCTATGAACAGGAACGCTGCGTCAGGCATCAGCCGCCGAAGCTCACACGCAACGGCCAACGCCGGGTTTATGTGCCCGGCCGTACCTCCGCAAGCAAATAGAAATCTCATTTTCCCTCGTCTTTTTTCCTCCTTTTCAGCGGTATGTCCCTGGATATCGACAGAACGATACCCATCTCCACAAGCTGTATCCACAACGCCGTACCGCCATAACTGAAGAATGGCAGTGATATGCCGGTACACGGCACCAGGTTTGTGACCACGGCCACGTTGAGGAAAACCTGTATCGCTAAAAGGCTGGTTATACCCGTTATGACAAGCGCGCCAAAGCGGTCCCGGGCGTGCAGGGCCAGCCAATAGCCTCTGACAATAAGGAGTGCAAAAAGGAGGAGTATAAGCAGGGCGCCTATAAGTCCCAATTCCTCACACACTACCGCGAAAATAAAATCATTGTGTTCTTCGGGGAGATAGAGATACTTCTGCCGTCCCTGGCCAAGTCCGAGGCCAAGCAGCCCGCCGGACCCCACAGCGTACAGGGACTGTATGATCTGGAATCCGTCTCCCTGCGGATCGGAAAAGGGATCCAGCCAGGTGCTTATCCGGCTGGAAGCGTAGCCCATCTGAGTGACGAGCAGTACTCCCAGCACAGCTACAACTCCGCCGCCTATGGCGAAATACTGCCAGCGGGTGCCGCCGGCAAACATCATTATTGCGCCTATGGCTATGATGATAACCGAGGCGGACAGATGCGGTTCCAATATAAGCAGCCCCACCACCACGACGAGAATTATGGCAAATGGCAGGACACCGTATTTGAATGTCTTCATCTTATCCTTATAAACGCATATCATGGACGCGAACGCCAGTATCACCGCCAGCTTTGTTATCTCAGACGGCTGGAACGTAGTGAAGCCAAGGTTTATCCACCGTGTAGCACCATTATCTTCAGCACCGATTATTGGAACAAGTATAAGCAGGAATATTGATGCCGCCAGCAGTGGCATTGAAAATCTCCTGTATATATAGACCGGAAATCTGGACGCGAGCAGCATCAGGGCCGTTCCGCTCACGGCAAAGAGAAGCTGCCGTGTAAAATACCTTGTGGGATCATCTGACTGGTAGTATGCCCTGGCAAAGCTGGCCGATAAGACCATAATCACGCCAACTGTCAGGATTATCATTGTAAGGAAGAAGAACGGCAGGTCCATTGGCCCCCGGCGAGTCGCCGTACGGGACTGGGCCTCACGGGTAAGCTCTTCCCTGTCGTATACGTGTTCTTCCACTTCCCTGCCCCGGCTGCCGCCGTCATATCTTATCATAGACCGGTCCTCCTTTCACTTAACGCTATTTGCTGTCTGGTTTTTCTCCAGGTCTAAACTCCGCCGTATCTGCCCATCACAGCGAAGAAAGCCAATACTGCGAAAGCTGTGGAAATGGCTGTGAAAACCGCGAATATTCTTCTCTCTCCCCAGCCGCACATCTCAAGGTGGTGGTGCAGAGGCGCCATCTTGAATATTCTCTTACCGTGCGTGGCTTTAAAATACGCCACCTGGATTATATCGGACAGCGTCTCGATAATATATACTATGCCCAGGGGCACCAATATAAGCGGCATATCCAGGGCAAAGGCCGTGGCACATATGGCTCCACCAAGGAAGAGTGAACCTGTATCCCCCATAAATATCTTTGCGGGATAGAAATTAAATATCAGGAACGCCGCAAGCCCGCCTGTTAGAGCTGCGCCAAAGAGTCCTACAGAGGAGTACCCCCAAACGGCGGATATCGCCGTGTAGAAAAGAGCCACCGGCAGCGAGACTCCCGCCGCCAGGCCATCAACGCCGTCAGTTATGTTGACCGCGTTGACACATCCCACGATTATAAAAGCAGCCAGCACCAGGTAGATCGCGTAGGGTATGTGTACCGTCACATCAAAAAACGGTATATACAGGTTTGAGCTCAGATGCCCCTCTAGACGAAGGAGCAGTATGAGCACTATGGCCGCGACAAGCTGCAAGAGGAACTTCTGTATGGCGGTTAGGCCCAGGTTCTGTTTCTTCTTTAATTTCTCGTAGTCATCTAGGAAGCCTATAGCGGCGAAAATCAGCGAGAACACAAGTATTATTATGTGCCGCCAGTCGCCCTTTGCTATGTCTCCTATCCCGCCCAGGATACACATAACAGTTATTCCGGCGATGAACATGAGCCCGCCCATGGTGGGTGTGCCCTGCTTTGACATATGCCAAACTGGTCCATCCTCCTTTATTGACTGCCCCGCCTTTTTTTTGCGGAGAAAAGGTATCAGCACCAAGCCTGTAAGCGCCGTCACCAGAAAAGAGCCAACGAATCCCCAAAGCAGCTCAACGATCATTTGTAACTCCACATCCCATCCTCAAATATTCGGCGACGATCTCCCTCTCGTCAAAGTGGTTCTTCTCACGGCCTATGATCTGGTATGTCTCATGGCCCTTGCCTGCGAGTATTACCACATCTCCCGGCCCCGCAAGCTCCAGGGCCCTGCCGATAGCTTCACGCCTATTCTCTATCACCTCATATGGTGTATCCGTGTCACCGATACCAGCCAATATGTCGCTAATTATAGCGGAAGGCTCCTCAGTCCTTGGGTTATCAGATGTAACTATCACATAGTCTGCCTTCTCTACAGCGATAGAACCCATTATATGTCTCTTTGTTTTTTCCCTGTCGCCTCCACAGCCAAACAGGAGTATTACACGGCCTTTGGCAAAGTCTGTAACTGTATCAAGTATATTCTCAAGCGCGTCCGGTGTATGGGCATAGTCGATGATAACTGTGAAATCCCGTCCAGTTGGAACGACCTCTGCCCTGCCCTTCACTCCTGCACAGTCGTTCAGAGCTTCAACGGCCTTTGACAGCCCCACTCCCAGGCACACGGCGGCCGAGAGAGCCGCAAGCCCGTTATATACCGAGAACAGCCCCGGTATACCAAGAGTAATCTTCGCAAGCCTGCCTGTGGCAAGGGCACAGAATGATACTCCGGCCTGGCCCAGTTTTATATTTTTGGCCGTCAGATCGGCCTCATCCCGTCTGGCCGAGTAGGTGAATTTTTCTCCGGACGCCGCATCCAGCATGACACTGGAATAGGGATCGTCTATGTTTACTATCGATATATCACTTATCTCGAAAAGCTTGGATTTGGCCTGGGCGTACGCATCCATAGTCTTGTGGAAATCCAGATGATCCTCAGTTAAGTTGGTAAACAGCCCTACTCTGTACCGCACGCCAGCCACCCTGTCAAGGTAGAGTGCGTGTGACGACACCTCCATGACCACATGCGTGCACCCCTCGTCGGCCATGCGCCTCAGTAGCTGCTGAAGTTCCAGCGAATCCGGAGTGGTTCTCTCTGTGGGAAGCTCAGTCTCCCCGATCATATTCCTGTTCGTGCCTATGAGGCCAACTTTTGCTCCAATCGAGAGCTCCAGCACGTGCTTAATTAGGTTAGTCACGGTTGTTTTCCCGTTTGTTCCGGTAACTCCTATCATGCACATCTCTTCTGAAGGCCTGTTATAGAAGTTTGATGCGACAAGAGCCATGGCCCTGCGGGAATCTCTGACAACGACATATGGTACGTCCAGTTCCGGCGGCTCCTCACACACGACACAGGCCGCGCCGGCACCTACAGCATTGCCGACAAACCTATGTCCATCGCTCTCGTAGCCACGCACAGCTATGAATATGTCTCCTGCCCGGATCTTCCGCGAATCGCTGTTCACGCCGGATATATCCATATCCGGATCAGCGTGGAGCTGAATGATATCAATGTTTTCAAGCAGTTTTTCAAGTTTCAATCAAATCACCACTATCTTTCAGTATTTATCTCAGCCCTCGCCCTTTGACGCTTTTTCTCTTTAATAGTTGCCAAGATTGCTGCTGTCTATCATAGTGACCTCGATCACTGTGCCATAAGGCACCTCTTCGCCATAGGCCACCGACTGCTGCGACACCACAATGCTGCTGCTTGTCGCCTGGGCGCCGGATGTACGCATGAACAACCCACGGGACTCAAGAGCCTGCTGCGCCTGGCTCATGGTCATGCCGTAGAGGTTCGGGACCGAGACACTCTCCTCAGACGCCTCTTCACCGGCGTATATTATTACAGTGCTGCCTGGTGCTACCTCGACGCCGGCTCCTGGGAGCTGGGATGTTACGGTATCACCGTCGCCCTCGACCCGCACGTTAAGGCCCAACGCCTCAAGTTCGCTCCTGGCGCTGGCGATATCGCTGTTCACTACCCTCGGCACGCTCACATCAAGCAGTGCCTGCTCATCTTCATCGTACACAGGATCCACGCCCACATACGGGAGCACTTCGCTCATTATTTTTCCCACGTAAGGCGCGGCCATAGCTCCGCCGCTGACATATGTCTCCGCTTCTCCGCTTGGATTATCCAGCACCAGAAGCACCGCTATCTCAGGATCCTCTGTCGGTGCGACTCCGCAGAAGGATACCATGTACTCAGTGATGCCCTGCGCTTCCAGCGTAGTCTTAGTAGTAGTTCCTGTCTTTCCTCCTATGCTGTAGCCTGCTACAGCCGCGTTGCTGCCTGTACCGCCCTCATCGTTTACTACAGAACCAAGTATATCGGCCACAAGTGCGCTTGTCTCCTCACTTATAACCTGCCGTACAACCGTAGGTTCCTTTGAGTATACGACTTCGCCGGACGCGTCAGTTATCTCGCTTACTAGGTATGGTTCCATAAGATATCCGCCGTTTACCGCAGCGGCAACCGCAGTTATCATCTGTATAGGCGTGACATTGAATGTCTGGCCAAAGGATGCGGCGGCAAGCTGTGAAAGGTTCTGCGGGTTTTTGAAAACCTCATCGGTCCACCACAGCCCCCTGGTACTAGTCTCTCCTGCCAAGTCGACGCCCGTCTTATCCCATAGTCCAAAAGCCTCGACGTAATCGTAGAAGGTGTCGGCCCCCACCTGGAGCCCTATGTTGACGAAAGCCACATTGCAGGAGTGCATCGCCGCCTCCCGCAGGTTTTGGCTGCCATGGCCCGCATGCCTCCAGCAGTTCAGGGGTATCCCTCCACGGCCAAGTACATCCATTGATCCACTGCAGTAAAAACTGCTGTCCTCGCTTACTGTGCCGGAATCCAACCCCATGGCCATTGTAATTATTTTAAATACAGAACCCGGCTCATATGTGTCAGATATAGCCATGTTTCTCCACTGAGCCAGCTGGGCCGTATAGAGAGCCTCACTCCGCTCCTCCTCGTCCTCGATAGCGTCTATCTCGGCCTGCGCCTCCTCGCTTAACGTCCATGGGGAATTCAAATCATAACCATTGGCGTTGGCCATTGCCAATATCTCGCCTGTATTGACATCCATTATTATGCAGCAGCCGCCATTTAATATATCGTTCTGGGCCACCGCCTCCTGCAGGTACTTTTCAGCAATGCTTTGTATCGTCACGTCAATGGTGGTCTTCAAATTGCTTCCATCAGTGGCGGGATTATAGTTCTCATAATTTTCGAAGAGCATCTCAACACCCTCGTTCGTTGTGAGACGCACAACACTGCCGTCTGTCCCCTCCAGGTACTCATTGTACTGGGCCTCCAGCCCCTCAAGCCCGTAATTGTCGGTTCCAACGAAGCCTATCACATGGGAGGCCAGATCTCCGTATGGATAATACCTCTTTGAATCCGTCTCTATATGTATGCCTACTATATTGTGCTCACTCTTAAACTCCCGAACCTGATCGGCAATGTCAGTGTCGATTTTGGTCGCAACCGTCTTGTACCAGGATTCCGTATCCTCCATCATCTCCATGATGCTGTCATACTCCACTCCCAGTATGTCCGAAAGCCCCTGGGCGATAAGTTCCGGGTCATCTCCATACTTGGAGTCGGGATCAGAGCTGTACTTTAGTATCTCATACGGCGAGATAAACACCGTATAAGCGGTTGCGCTCATCGCCAGAACGTTTCCATCGGTATCATAAATAGTCCCTCTGTTTGCCTTGACCGTTGTAGCCCTGGTCTGCTGCTCAACTGCACGCTGCTCATAATAATCGTGGTCGGCTATCATGAGTTTGCAGAGCCTACCACCCAGCACTGAAAATGCAACTACGCCGCACACTATCATTAAAATCAGTGTGCGGCTGAGTATAGTCTTGTTGGGCCTCTGTCCATATGATTTGCCACCAAAATTTGCCATTGGAACTCTCCTTAAGAAAAACGCGTGGGATAAATTACGGGTCCTCCCCCCGTACATATTTACTCTTTATATCACTTAAAATATTCCGGAATTGAAGCGAAAAAATCCGCTATCTTTTGGAAAAAGCCTTTGGAAGCGTCATCCTCATTCAGTATCTCCGCCTTGTCTCCCCGCTCAGTACCTATGATAGACACATTGTCCTCAGATATTTCCGACATCCCAAGATTATTAATAGCGTATGATTTTATCTCGTTAAGGTTAAATGTCGTTGCATAGTCCGCCTGTAGCTGCTTGTTCTCCTCCTGGAGCTGGGATATAGAGTTCTCCAACGCATTAGCTTCGTCGGAGAGTTCAGCCATTTGCACATAGCTCATCAGCACTACTACCATCAGTACAGCCGTCACTAAGAATCCCAGTATTCCGACTACCGGCACACCGTATGCCGCTTTCTCCTGTGTCCTGACTGCCGTCCGCTCCCGGACTCTCTCACGGGTACGTTCATCCGGCCGGGGAACGGGTATGGAGTATGTTTCCTCCCCAGGCATGGCGTAACCGCCGACTACCCGGTCCATGTCATAGGCAACATTGCCATAAACACCGTTTGAAGCGTAACGAACTTCCGCCGCTGATACTGCCATTTAGCACATTTCCTTTCTGCTGATAAAGGCACCCTTTTTCAGAGCTTCTCCGCTACCCGAAGCTTTGCACTGCGGGCCCTGGGGTTTCTCTCCAGTTCTTCTGGAGAGGGGGTTATTGGTTTTCTATTCACTGACCTCATGGTCTTAACAAATCCACAGACACACACTGGAAGTCCTGGTGGGCATGTGCACCCATTCTCCCGCGCCCTTATGGCGTTCTTGACTATCCTGTCCTCCAGTGAATGAAAGCTTATTACAGCTAGCCTACCACCAGTTGAAAGCCTGTCCATCGCGGTCTCAAGTACGTCAGACAGGGCCCCCAGCTCGTCATTCACAGCTATCCTCAGGGCTTGAAAACACCTTTTTGCCGGGTGCTGTTTCTCCCTGAGCGCCGCCGCAGGCATCGCGGACTTTATTATGTCGGATAGTTGGACCGTCGAGGTTATCGGCGTCTCCTCACGTCTCGCGATGATGGCTCCCGCTATCCTGCGGGAGTACCGTTCCTCCCCGTAGCGGAAAAATATATCCGCCAGCTCCTCCTGGGTCCATGTGTTCACAATATCACACGCGGTTATCCCGGAGGTTCTATCCATCCTCATATCAAGCGGAGCATCCACCATGTAGGAGAAGCCGCGCCCGGCGTCATCCAGCTGCGGCGACGACACCCCCAGGTCAAAGAGAAATCCATCCACAGGGCCTATGCCCTGTCCTTCAAGCACCTCTCCCATATCCCTGAAGTTCGCTTTTACTATCGTCACCCTGTCAGCAAATCGAGCCAGGCGGCGTGATGAGGCTTCTATAGCCGTCTGATCCCTGTCTATGGATATCAGCTTTCCTGTTGTAAGGCGCTTGGCTATCTCCTCTGAATGGCCGCCCCGCCCGAGCGTACCATCCACATATATACCGTCAGGCTTTATGTCGAGTCCCTCAACAGCCTCCCTGAGGAGTACAGGGACATGCTCTCCCGCCATCAGAAGTCAAGCTCCATAAGGACCTGGGCGATGTTCTCAGGTGTGGTCTCACCCATATCCACCTGATCCCAAGCGGCCTCGTCCCAGAACTCGGCGCACTCTCCAGCGCCGACCACGGCCACGTTCTTCGTAAGCCCCGCAAAGTCCCTGAGGGCCTGTGGGAGAAGTATCCTGCCCTGGCTGTCAAGCTCACACTTGGCGGCATGGGAGAAAAGTGGACGCATTTTTATCTGCTTGACCTTCGGCATCTCCTTGATTTTAGCCATGAACCTGTCCCAGCTCTCAGACGAGTAGGCCGACAGGCAGCGCTCCATTGACAACGTGACGTAAAACACATCTCCAAGCTCTTCCCTCAGCTTGGCAGGGATAAAAAGGCGGCCTTTAGAGTCCAGGGTATGCCTGTAAACTCCGGTCATCCTTTCCTCACCCCCCAAGTTTGTGGGAATTTGATGCACTTCACACCACTTTGCCCCACTTGAATGGTTTTATTATAGATGGTGGCGCCATAAAATGCAAGAGTAAATTTGGGGATTTTTCCTGCCCTTTTATCCTTCGCAGAAACAAATCCGCCTATATTGTCACGCGCGGACAATATAGGCGGAACATATTGTGGAAAGGTAAATTTTTTAGTATATTTTTCCATTTAAGGCGCAAAAATTTTGTGTGGTACCCCCCACACAGCATCTTATCTACAAGCCGCCGCGGCCTAATCGTTCATCTTCAAATAAAAAACCGCCGGGATATCCGGCGGTTTTTTTATTATCACTCGTCGTCCACAGGCGGGACGATGTCCTTCATGGTGTCGCTTGTCTTGGCTGATACGCTGCGGAAACGGGCCCTGGAATCACGAACCTCATTGAGAGCCTCGGCTATTGCCTCCTCCGTACGCCTCAAGGCGTCATCAGCGTAGTCGTTGGCAACCCGGCGCAGCTCGGCGGCCCTGTTCTCCGCAGTAGTCACAATACCGTTCGCCTTTACCTTAGCGTTGTGCACAACTTCCTGCTGGTCCACCATCTGACGTGCCCTGTCCTCCGCCACCTTGCGTATGGAATCCGCTTCACGCTTGGCGTTATTTATAAACTCCGTCCTGGCGGCTACCAGTCGTTTCGCCTCGGCAAGCTCCGTTGGAAGCTGGGCTTTTATCTCATCCAAGAGATCCAGCACTTTATCCCTTTCTATGACACATTTTTCCGCACCCAAGGGGAGTCCCCAGGCATCTGTTATCATGTTATAGAGCATGTCTATAAGTTCCTGGACGTCGTTTCCCATTGTGTTTTCCCCTTTCAAAAATTTTATCAGCCGCCGACTTTCTCAAGAACATCAGGTATTATCTCACGTGGGACAAACTTGCTTATATCGGCGTGGTACCTGGCCATCTCCCTGACTATAGTGGATGAGAGGTATGTGTACTTCTCCTCCGCGGTGAGAAACACCGTATCGATCGATGGCTCCATTTTTTTATTCATGAGGGCCATTTGAAACTCCATGTCAAAATCCGAAAGCGCTCTCAGGCCCTTGACTATGAACGTAGCTTCCCTGCTCCTGGCGTACTCCACAAGGAGCTTGTCTGAGTACTCCACTTCCACATTCCCAAACTTGCCAGTACAGCGCTTTACAAATTCCATGCGCTCCTGGAGCGTAAATATCGGGTGCTTTGCGGAATTCACCATTACGCAAACATACACCTTATCAAACAGTCGTGAAGCGCGCTTTACGATATTGAGGTGGCCAAGCGTTATAGGATCAAAACTGCCCGGATAGACAGCTATCTTTTTAGCCGCCATTAGATATCACCCATCTTTTGTAAATACAGTGAGCTTGACCCTGCCGTATACATACTCCCGACGGCCGTAACCCTCGCTCAGATCATCAAGCTGGGTTTTCCGCTCACTTTCGCAAATCATTATACCATTTTCCTTCAATATGTCAAATCTTATGACCATTTCTACGGCTTTTTTTAACGTATCTCCCGCATAAGGCGGATCCAAGAACACTATATCAAATTTCTCTCCGCTCTTTAGATACATCAGCGAATCCGTTCTGGAAACATGTGCCCTGTCTGCAAGGCCGGTGTTTTTGAGATTCTCCCTGACAATCCTGACCGCCTCAGGAGATGCGTCAACAAACACGGCCTCGCTGGCGCCGCGGCTCAGTGCCTCTATTCCTAACTGTCCCGTTCCAGCAAAAAGGTCCAGCACACGGCTTCCAGGAACCTGGAACTGGATGATATTAAAGAGCGACTCCTTCACCTTATCAGTCGTTGGCCTAATGTCCATATTGGACGGTTCCAGGAGCTTACGCCCCCTGGCCGTACCCGTTATGACTCTCATACGAATTCATTCCCCATTTTTATTGTGAAAATGGTCATAAACAGCTTCAGCCGTGGGCTTGGGCACCACCTTTGATAATTCCTCCCGGCTTGCCGCCTCTATGGCCTTGATACTCTTAAAGCTCTTCAGGAGCGCCTCTTTCCGCTTTTCTCCAACGCCGGGTATGCCATCGAGCCGCGACGCCTTCACCCGTTTCGACCTGAGGCTCCTGTGGAACTCTATAGCGAACCTGTGGGTCTCCTCCTGGATTGCACCCACAAAGGAAAAGACTGCCGGAAATCCGGATATTCCTATCTCCTCCCCCTCCGGCGTTATTAAGGCGCGCGTGCGGTGCCGGTCGTCCTTTACCATTCCGAAAACCGGAACGTCCACCCCGTTTTCACGCATCGCCTCCTGTGCCGCCCTGGCGTGAGCGTCGCCGCCGTCTATAAACAGAAGATCCGGCAGCGGCGCAAAACTCTCGTCACCGGATACGTACCTTTTGAACCTACGTCCCACCGCCTCACGCATGGAACCGTAGTCGTCGGTACCCTCTATTGTCTTCATTTTAAACTTCTTATATGCCTTTTTCAGCGGCTTTCCGTGTTCGAACACCACCATAGACGCCACCACGTCGTCACTGCCGGTATTTGAAATGTCAAATGACTCTATCCTCTCCGGCGGCTTTGGAAGGTTCAGCTCATCCATAAGCCACTGGGCGGTCTTCGTCACCCGTTCCTGGGCCGTGGTGAGTCTCTTTGTCTCCTCCCGGGCGTTCTCCACAGCCGCCTGCAGAAACTCACGGTTCTTGCCCCTCTGCGGCACCGTCACCTCTACGGCGTGTCCCGCCTGCTTTGTCAAAAACTCCGACAGTTCCGCCATGTCTCCAGTGTCTTCCTGCAGCAACACAGTCTTTGGCAGATCCTGCCTGCCGCTGTAAAACTGGCGCACCAGGACCGATATACTCTCCCCGCTCTCCTGTACGCCTAGAGGATCCTCAATAAGTTCCGAGTCTTTGCCTAAAAGCTGCCCCTGAACATAGTGCAGCACTGCAAAACAGCTCTTCACGTCACCTGTAAAAAATCCTACCGCATCAGTATCCGACGATCCCTTCATTAGGACGTGCTGGCGCGTCTCCAATGCAGTTATGGAGTTTACCATGTCCCTAAGCCTGGCCGCCTCTTCGAATCTGAGTTCCTCAGCCGCTGCAGTCATATCCGCTTTAAGCTGTTCGACCAGCTCTCGGCCTCTGCCCCTCAGTATCATCACAGCCTTATCTATGGCGCTTTTGTATTCAGCCGCCGCGGCCTCCCTCCGGCAATATCCGTCGCAGGCTCCCATGTGGTAATTAAGGCACGGCCTCTCCCGGCCTATATCCCTTGGAAATTTTCTAGAACAGGTTGGGAGCTTTAAGCACTTGCACAGAGAATCTATCGCCGCTTTTGTTGTGCCGCGGCTGCCGTATGGCCCAAAATACTCAGCGCCGTCCCGTTCCCGCTTTGAGGCTATAGAAAACCTGGGATATTCGCTTTTAAGGTCCAGCCTAACAAACGGATACCCCTTATCATCCTTTAGAAGTATGTTATACTTGGGCGAGTGGTGCTTTATGAGTGAATTTTCCAGCACCAGTGCCTCAAACTCTGACGAGGCTATAATTACAGAGAAGTCAGCTATCTTGGAGATCATAGTCTCCGTCTTCAAATTGTGAGCCCCGTGGAAATAACTGCTGACACGGTTTTTAAGGGCCTTTGCTTTGCCCACATAGATCACCGTGCCCTGGGCGTCATACATGATGTATACGCCAGGCTTGAGCGGAAGTGCCAGAGCCTTCTCCCTTAGAGCCTCTATCAATATCTCCACCTCCGTGGGAAATGAAACGGCCTGTTTCATCGAAACAGGCCGTTTTACATAAGCGACGTATTATTCAGCAAAATCCCTGGAAATAAGGTCGCACAGGGTTTCGACTGCCTGCTCCTCATCTTCCCCGTCAGCAACAACGTTTATACTCATCCCTTTGACAATGCCAAGGGACAGTACGCCAAGCAGGCTCTTGGCATTGACTCTCCGCTCTTCCTTCTCAATCCAGACGCTGCACTTGAATTCATTGGCCTTCTGAGTGAAGAATGTGGCCGGCCGCGCACGGAGCCCGACCTGGTTCATTACAACGACTTCCTTAACAAACATTGATGCTCCTCCTTAAAATACCTCGGCTGATATTGGCTGCCGCGTAAAAACACCAATACTATACTAGATTATTTTATCAGCTCTATGTTTAATCGTCAATAAATAATCACATTTAATAATCTGGGGAAATAAACGAAAATTAGTGGAAAGTGTCGAAGTATTTTTGTAACAATTGAGAGTGCGTAACAGAAATTGTCATTTTATTTGGGCGATTGTCACACCGCTCTCTCCCTCTCCAAAGCGTCCAAGCCTGAAGGATTTGACCTGGTGGCTGCGTCTGAGGCACTGCTGCACAGCCTGCCTGAGCGCCCCCGTGCCTTTGCCGTGGATTATTGTCACCGTCTCTATGTGACGCATCTGGGCTGTATCGATGAACCGTTCAAGCGTGTCCACGGCCTCATCTGTAGTCATGCCCCGGAGGTCAAGCTCCGACTTTGCTGAGTCCGAAGATATTGGCACCGTTACGGACTTTATAACGGTTTTTTTCGCCTTCTCCCCTTCGATAACCCTGACTTCATTCTGCTTCGCCGTCACTTTCATTATACCCGCCTGAAGCTGAAGGGTTCCATCGGTCTCCACTGATATCACCTGGGCTTTTGTCCCCAGGGAGAGTATCTCCACTGTGTCTCCCGCCTTTGCCGGCCTAGCAGGTTCCAGTTGCGGCCTCTCCTCATGTTCCGGCATCGCACGCTCGTCTGCCCGGTTGAGCTCGCCACGCAGGCGGCTTCTTGCCTCGTTAAACCGCTGCCAGTCTGTCTCAGACGCAGCCTGCCGGCGGAGTTCCTCAATCTCCCGAAACGCCTGGTCCACAGAGCGCCTGGCATCCTCGATTATTCGCTGGGCCTCATGCCGTGCGTTCTTAGTCTGATCAGCCCTGGCCTTTTCTGCCTCACGGCGAAGTTTCTCTGCCTCCGCAGCGTCATTCTTCGCTTTCTGCAGTATTCCCTCCAGCTCCGCGTTCCTCTGCTCAGATAGCTTCCTGTCCTCCTCAAGCCTTGAGAGGGCTGTCTCAAACTCCACATCCTCCCTGTCAAGACGTTTCTGTGCATCTTGGATTATATCCTCCGGCAGCCCCAGTCTTTGGGAAATTGCAAAAGCGTTGGACTTTCCTGGGACGCCTATGAGCAGCCTGTAGGTAGGTTTGAGCGTGGACACGTCAAACTCGCACGAGGCGTTCATAACACCTTTTGTACTCATGGCGTATATCTTGAGCTCAGCATAGTGGGTTGTGGCGGCCACACGCACGCCCTGGGTGCGCAGATACTCTATCACCGCCACGGCCAAAGCTGCTCCTTCCGCCGGGTCAGTGCCGGCTCCCAGCTCATCCAGCAGGACCATGGTCCCCTCCCCGCTCTCATGGAGTATCCCAACGATATTTGTCATATGTGATGAGAAGGTGGACAGTGACTGTTCTATCGACTGCTCATCGCCAATATCCGATAGTATCTTTCTAAATACCGGCACCCGGCTGCCATCCCCTGCCGGTATATGCAGCCCACAGGCCGCCATAAGGCATATGAGGCCAAGGGTCTTCAGGCTCACCGTTTTGCCGCCTGTGTTGGGTCCTGTAATGACCAGCGTGTCAAAGCCATCACCAAGGCCTATGTCGATAGGCACGGCCGTTCCTGCTTTCAAAAGCGGGTGTCTTGCTTTCCTCAAGTCTATTATATAGCCGTCCTTGACCAGTTCCGGCTCAACAGCATTCATCTTGTAAGAAAGTTTTGCCTTTGCGAAGATAAGATCCAGTTGTACCAGCACGTTGTAGTCCAGCACAATATTATCGGAAAAATCCGCCGCCTGGGCGGAGAGCTCCCTTAATATCCTCTCGATCTCCCGCTCTTCACGGGCAAGCAGTTCGCGTATCTCGTTGTTGGCCTTCACTGCCGACATTGGTTCAATAAATAAAGTTGCCCCTGACGCAGATATATCATGCGTAAGGCCAGGCACCGCGTTTTTATATTCCGACTTCACAGGCACCACGTACCTGCCGTTTTTCATGGTAATAATCGGTTCCTGCAGTGCCTTGGCGTAGGATGGAGAGGAAACTATCTTCTGCAGGGCCTGACGCACCTTGTCTCCTGCCACGCGCATAGCCCGGCGTATATCTGCAAGCTCCGGGCTTGCAGCGTCAGACAGCTCGTTCTCACCAATTATGCTGGTGGATATCCGTTCCTCCAGGAACTTGTTCCCCCGCAGGGATGAGAAAAGATAGCCTATCGATCCCGCGTTCACATCCCCGCCTGAGGCGTAGGACTCAACAGCCCGGGCGGCCCTCAGCACTCCCGCTATGTCCATAAGTTCCCTGGTATTCAGCATACCTCCTGCCTCCGCCCGTCTCAGGGCGCCGGACACATCCTTAACTCCTGTAAATGACGGGCTGCCGTTTAAGACCATCATGCCCTGGGCATCCGTCGTCTCTTTGAGACGGCGCTCAACCGTGGTATAGTCATCCGAGGGGGCAAGCCTCGCTGCCGATTCCTTTGCCCCGTCGCTGACGGCCTCCTCTGACAGCAGTTTCAGCACAGCCGGCAGCTCAAGCACCTGCTGCGACTTCTCATAAAGGTCCATAAAAACCTCCGCGGCCGTATCCATCGGCCAGGTATTATTCTTTGTCTTTCATTAGGATACCATACGCTGCGGCTTTTTTCAATCGATACTGGGACTATGCGGCAACAGTCAAAAGATGCCGCATATCTTTTGAAAATGGGATACACGGCATCTTTCATCAGCTTTTATTACTTTTTCTTATTTCGCCGTGCCCTCTTTGACTGCCCCAGCGACACAGACGCCCTGACTTCAATTGTCTGATCATAGCACGAGAAATACTCTTCAACAAGTGAAGGACGCATCTTTTTTGTAAAAGCGCTCACCAGCGGCACCATCACAAGGCCGCAGAACATCGCAAACACGCCGCTGTAGAGCGAGTTTTGAAACACCGTACCGAAAACTCCGCCCGGAGCCGGCAGCCAGCCTAAGGATATGGCCAGCTGCGCCGTCATTATCCCGCACCCGAAAACAAAGCTTACAACTACCGATGCCTTGGTCGTCCCCTTCCAGAAGAGGCCGTAGAGGAACGGCGCCAGGAATGCTCCGGCCAGGGCGCCCCAGGACACGCCCATCAGTTGGGCGATAAATGTCACATTTGACTTCGCCTGGACTATAGCTATCACAGCTGACACAATGATAAAGAAGGCGATGAACACACGCATTGTCAGCATCTTCTGCCCCTCGCTGGTTGGTTTCTTCCTGAGTGGGACTATCATATCCAGCGTCAGCGTGGAGGCCGATGTTAGCACCAGCGAAGAGAGCGTGGACATGGACGCGGACAGCACCAATATAAGGACTATTGCGATTATTACATCTGGCAGAGCTGAGAGCATTGTGGGAATTATGCTGTCGTATCCCTGGGCTGTCACCTGCTCCTGTGTGGTGAATATCCGGCCAAATCCACCCAGGAAATAACATCCGCCCGCCACAACAAGGGCGAATATGGTGGAAATTATAGCGCCTTTCTTGATCGAGCCCTCATCTTTTATGGCGTAGAACTTCCCAACCATCTGTGGAAGCCCCCAGGTGCCGAGGGAGGTGAGCAGCACCACCACCAGCAGGTACAGCGGCTCCGGCCCGAAAAATGATGCGTATACGCCGGGCATGCTCCCCTCAACTTGAGAGAGTGCCTGCAATGATCCAGCGAACCCGCCGTTTTGGGACAGTACCGCAGCTATTACAGCCACAATGCCGAATAGCATTATTATCCCCTGGATAAAATCATTTACAGCCGTGGCCATGTATCCGCCCACAATGACGTAGATTCCAGTAAGAACGGCCATAACTATCACACAGTAGGCGTAATCTATGTTAAAAGCCATTTCAAAGAGCCTGGAGAGGCCGTTATACAGGGAGGCGGTGTACGGAATAAGGAACACGAACGTTATCGCAGAGGCGGCGATTGTGAGCTTTGGAGCGTCAAAGCGCCTGCCGAAAAAGTCAGGCATGGTCCTTGAACCGATATGCTGGGTCATGATCCTTGTTCTGCGCCCCAGGACAACCCAGGCGAGAAGAGATCCTATAAACGCGTTGCCAAGGCCGATCCAGGTGGAGGCCACTCCGAAATTCCAGCCAAACTGGCCTGCGTATCCCACAAATATCACAGCGGAAAAGTAGGACGTGCCAAAGGCGAATGCCGTGAGCCATGGCCCTACCGACCTTCCCCCAAGCACGAATCCATTTACATCAGTGCTGTGCTTGCGGCAGGCTATGCCCACCGCTATCATAATCCCAAAAAACACAACAATGAAAGCGAGTTTTACTGCCATTTACCATTACCCCTTCCTTTTTCAGAGGGCCAAAAATGGCAAAACAAAAGCCCTCTGCTTTTGCAGAGGACGACCGATTTTCGACCGTGGTACCACCTCAGTTTATCCAGCCCTCACAGGCAGGACCTTTTCGGGCACCCTTATCAGATGTCCTATCGCTGTAACGGGCAAAACCGCCGCGGTCTACTGGGCACGACTGCCGTTGGGCGCGGAGCTCTTGGAATGTATTCGTCGCCCTTCCCCAACCGCCTTGCACCACCCGGCGGCTCTCTTATGGTCTCCAGACGCTTACTTCTTTCCAGTCATCGCTTTATGGATCAGATTGTACACTAACACATTTCGATTGTCAAGGATAATTTTTCGATTTGCTGTCCAAAAGACTCCTTCTCCCCCATAGTGTCTCGTGCTTTTTTGTTTTGTAGGACTGGCCTCATTGCATATAAAAACAGGTTCTCAATTTACAAATTATTCACAGCTTATTTTCTTATTCTTCAGTTTTTCGCCCAGGAAATATTGTATCATATACTTGTGGTCGGGAAAGGCTTGAGACATCTGCCGCTGGGTTTCTTTTACAGCGGCTAAACTCTCTATTCGAAGGCTGTATACGCCACTGATGCCGCGGCAAACGCCGTGGATATGCCGACAGTGACGTATTTAAATGCCAACGGCCGACGGATATAATATTACTTATTACTTGGGCGTGGTCTAAAGGCAGACCACGCCCAAGCCCATTTTATCCTTTTTTATCGAAAATCAGCAGAAATATGGACATTTGCTCCTTTGCTCTGTATAATTTATTATAATAGAAATGATAGAAATTAAATCACCGTGTGGCATACGGAGGAATTATGTCTAATCCCAAAAAATTTGTCGAAGAGCATGAGCAATTAAATAAAATTCTGAAAACCAGTAAGCGCGGCTTTTTCAGTATAGTTACCGGCCGTACCTT
>CALXAF010000046.1 GCA_944386185.1 uncultured Oscillospiraceae bacterium | reverse complement strand
GCCAGGGCCAGGCACATGACCACCGCAATGACTATATCAGCGAAAAGTTCCATCAAAAGCGCCCCCTTGGGATATTTTATGCTCATACCCCGGGATTGTTGCCGGGCGCGCCCTATTTGCCCTTCTTTGGCTTCTCCCCGCGCAGCTCTATGATCCTGTCTCTCAGGACAGCCGCGTACTCGAACTCCAGCATCTGGGATGCCTTGCGCATCTCCTTCTCCAGCTTGGCTATTGCCTCCTCACGCTGCCGGTGTGTCAGGTACTTGCCGTTGTCCATCGTCACGCCGGAGGGCACGCCGCCCGTCAGGTCCATCACGTCCCGCACGTCCTTGACTATGGTCTTTGGCACTATGCCGTGAGCCTTATTGTAGGCGTCCTGCTTTGCCCTTCTCCGCTCTGTCTCGTCCATAGCCGCCCGCATGGACGGCGTCACGGTGTCGGCATACATTATTACCCGTCCCTGGGCGTTCCTGGCCGCCCTGCCGATGGTCTGGATGAGGGACGTCTCGGAACGCAGGAAGCCCTCCTTGTCCGCGTCCAGTATGGCGACTAAGCTCACCTCCGGAAGGTCCAGTCCCTCCCTCAGCAGGTTTATGCCCACCAGCACGTCGAACTTGCCAAGGCGCAGGTCCCTTATTATCTCCATACGCTCTATGGTGTCTATGTCGTGGTGCATGTAGCGCACCTTTATACCGGCCCGGGTGAGATACGCCGTCAGATCCTCGGCCATGCGCTTTGTCAGGGTTGTCACAAGGGTCCTCTCGCCCTTCTCCGCGCGGGTGTTTATCTCCCCGATAAGGTCGTCTATCTGCCCCTCCACCGGCCGGACCTCCACCACCGGGTCCAGAAGCCCCGTGGGCCTTATTATCTGCTCGGCTATCTGGCCCGCCCGCTCCCGCTCGTACTGGCCTGGCGTGGCGGACACGTATATGGCCTGGTTAATCCTCTCGTTGAACTCCTCAAACTTCAAGGGCCTGTTGTCAAAGGCCGATGGGAGCCTGAAGCCGTACTCCACCAGCGACTCCTTCCTGGCCCGGTCGCCCCTGTACATGGCACGCACCTGTGGGAGCGTCACGTGGCTCTCATCCACAAAGAGTATAAAGTCCTTTGGGAAGTAGTCCAGGAGCGTCATCGGCGCGGAGCCCGGGGCCCTGTTGGATATGACCCGGGAGTAGTTCTCAATTCCGGAGCAGTCGCCCAACTCCTGCATCATCTCCACGTCATACATGGTCCGCTGGTATATCCTCTGTGCCTCTATCAGCTTGTCGTGGGCCTTGAACCAGGCCACACGCTCGTCCATCTCCTTCAATATGTCCTGTATGGCCCTGTCCATCTTCTCCCTGGGCGTCACATAGTGGGTGGCGGGCCATATTGGTATGTTCTTTATATTCCTAACCGGCGCGCCTGTTACGGCGTTCACCTCGGTTATCCTGTCAATCTCGTCCCCGAAGAACTCCACCCGCAGGGCGGTGTCCTTCCAGTAGGCGGGGAATATATCCACCGTGTCGCCCCGGACACGGAAGTGGTTCCGCTCAAAGGCCACGTCGTTTCGCTCATAGCGGATCTCCACCAGGCGCCGCAGCAGCTCCTCCCTGGGTATCTCCATGCCGACCCGCAGCGAGACCATCATCTTCTCAAAGTCTTCCGGCTCACCCAGGCCGTATATGCAGCTCACCGACGATACAACTATAACATCCCGCCGCTCCAGCAGGGACGCCGTGGCCGCGAGACGCAGCCTGTCTATCTCATCGTTGGTGGCCGAGTCCTTCTCTATATACGTGTCCGTGTGGGGGATATACGCCTCCGGCTGGTAGTAGTCGTAGTAGGAGACGAAATACTCCACCGCATTCTCCGGGAAAAACTCCTTGAACTCCGCGCACAGCTGGGCCGCCAGCGTCTTGTTGTGGGCCAGCACCAATGTGGGCCTGTTCATATTCGCTATCACATTTGCCATTGTAAACGTCTTACCGGAGCCGGTGGCCCCCAGCAGCACCTGCTCGTTAAGGCCCATCTGCAGGCCCCGGGTCAGCGCCTCAATGGCCTCCGGCTGGTCCCCCGTGGGCTTATATGGGCTCACAAGCTTAAATGGCCTCTGCTCAATCTCCAAAACCCCACCTCCAGGGAAAATACTCCGCCGCGCCTGCAGAGCGCGTAAAACCGTATAGATAAATATACCACACAAGCCCGCCGTTTAAAAGCCCCGCTGTGGATTTACAGGGCGCACCGGCTCTTCCTCCGCCGCAGCGGCAGTTTCATAAATGAAGGCTCACATGTATGACGGCCTTGGCAGCTTGTGCCCCAGTACCTTGCCGAAGCATATGAGCGTCGACGCCGAGGACTGGGGAACATACCTGTTGGCGTCCTGCCTGTCGGCGTTGGCGCTGAGCAGGTATACGTTCCTGTATGGGTCCGTGACCACCTGCTTTATAAGCACGTCGCCGTCCAGGAAGAACACTCCCACGTCCAGATCCTTCAAGTCGCCGCCCCTCTGGACAAACACCAGTGAGCCGTCCGCGATATATGGCTCCATGGAGTCGCCCGCCACGGTGACGCAGAAATCGGTTCCCGGCGGCACGTCTGCAAGCTCTATAGTCTCGTAATCCTCCCCCTCCACCGGTGAGGCGTATCCGGCGGCAGCCGGGACAAGGTAGTGGCGTATGGCCCTCAGCGCCTTTGTGGGGCGCCTGTACTCCTCCTGGGTCATCAGATACTCCCCGTACCGTATGAGTTCCCTGCGCCCGGCGCTGTTCAGATTCTCCCCAGTCTCAAGCACCTGTTTAAGATCTGCCTCCAGCACACCGCCCTGTCGCGGCGGCTCCGGGTCGTCAGTCTCACCCCTCAGATACGCCGCTGTCGTCCCCAGCCTTGCGGCTATGACCTCCATGGCGCTGTCCGGTATTTTGCCGCCGGTGCGGCGTTTATCAGCGAAATAGCTGCTGCTTCGCCCGATTGCCCGGCACAGCGAGTTCATCGTCACATCCCTCTCCGCCGCCATGGACTTGATCCTGGTTATTTCGTCCAAAAATGCCACCTCTTTTTTGTGTAATACGGCAAAATCGAGTGATTAGCTCGATTAATTGTTGACATCCAGCAAAATTTGAGATACTATGTACACGCTATCAAGCGTTTTGCTCGATTAATTGCCTGAATCAAAAATAATTAATAGATATCAAGCGAATTGCTGCGTTTCCTATTTATCTAAAATAGCACATCATCGAGCAAAATGCAATATTATCTTATGGAGGGGATACATATGGAGGAACTGTACACTATAGATCAGGTGGCCCGCAGGTACGGTGTAAAGCACAGGACCGTGCTCAACTGGGCGTCGAAAGGGATAATCCACTCGAAAAAAATCAGCAAACGGTACTACTTTACGTCTCAGGACATTGAGGACTTTGAGGCATATTGGGAGGCGGGGAATGATTAAGCCTCTGCGCATCTACGCGTATGAGGGATGCTGGCGGCGCTGTTCCACCCGCGAATGCACCGAACCTGAGAGGCGCCTTGAACCGGATGAGGTGCCGCCTGTGGCGGCGTGCCATGTGTGCGGCGGCGAGATATACCAGGGGGAGGTCTTTGGCGACAGCGGAGGGCGGGCGGTCTGTCTTGAGTGCGTTGAGGACCAGTGGCGCGGGCTTCTGCCAGTGGAAAAGTTCTGCCGGATGGGGTGCGTCCCAATGCTGGGCCTATATGGAGCTGGTCGCAATGCTCTCTGACACCCTTCTGCGGGGCATCATAAGGCCAGACGACAGGACCATGGTGCTCATACTCTACAGGGAGGGGGCCAGCGACAGGGACATGGCGGCGAAGCTCAGCCGGTCGCGCCGGTACATAACCGCCCTGCGGCGCAGCATGGGACTGCCTGACCGGAGAGGCCGCCATCGGGACGCGGCCAGAGAGGAGGCGGAGCGGAAAATGTGCCTGAGCTGTAAAAAGCCGGAGTGCGATAACTGTCTCGCCGCCGGCATTAAGCGCAGTTAGCATCTACTATTTACCTTTTGTATAAATTAGGGTAAAATATAGCTATCACGAGCCGGCCCTGCCGGCGGAAAGGGGTCAATATGGACTTTGAGAAGCTTTCGGAGAGCCGCTACTCCTGCAGGATGCTGACAGACAAGCCTATCCCCCAGGAGTACATAGACAAAATAATAAAGGCAGCCCTGGAGGCGCCGACCGCGAAAAACATCCAGAACTTCCGCATATGGGTCATCAGGTCCCAGGAGGCGGGGGAGGCTGTGGCACAGGCCACAAAGTTCACTTTCGGAGCCGGTATGTTCTTCCTGGTGGGTTATAAGCCGGAGGACGCCTGGATCCGGCCGGCCGACGGCAAGAACTTTGGCGATGTTGACGCGGCCATAGTTGCCACCCACATGATGCTGGAGATACACGAGCTGGGCCTTGGCACCACCTGGGTAGGCTATTTCGACGCGCCGAAGCTTCAGGAACTGCTTCCGGAGACTGCCGGCTTCCAGCTTATCGCCATCTTCCCGGTAGGGTACCCGGCTCCAGACGCTGCGCCCGCCCCCAGGCACTTTGAGCGTAAAGCAGTTAGCGAGCTTGTGGAGACACTTTAAAGCTGTCGCTTTCCATCAGTAAAAACTAGAGGCAGACTGCAGTCTGCCTCTAGTTTTTGTGTTTTCTTCCGCGACCCTGCAGGGCCGCTCCCTGCCACGATAAGCCGGAACTTATTGCGCATGTGCCATAAAGTAATACAAACAAGAGAACAGGCAGTTTCACCGCTATCCCTTAAAATAATAAAGGGAAATAGGTAAAAATTGAACTTGAACATGGTACAATGACAGAGCAACTAATCGGAATTGAGGAATTGTGTTTCAATGATAAAGGCGAACCGTGTGATTGACAATATTGATGTCCTGCGTTACAATTCTAACATAATCATATAGAAAGCGAGGTGCTCAATTATGAGAAATAGCAGGGTTAATAGGAAATCTGAATATCTTTTGAGGACCTCGGTTGCATTATAATAGTTTTTTATAGTGTCTTTTGCCGTGGTTTAATTAACCGCGGCTTTTTGTTTGCATTGATGCAATCTGCTGTTCCTTATAGATGTTCATACAAGATCGACTTACTGATTAAGTTAGGACAATTTATGGAGGAAATTATGATTCATCTTAGAAAAATTACAGAAGAAAACTTTGTTGACGCATTTAATCTGAAACTCACACCAGAGCAAGAACGCTTTGTTTCACATCCTATTCGCAGTCTCGCGCAGGCTTATGTTTATAGGGAGCAATGCCAGCCTTTTGGAATATATGAAGGTGACACTATGGTTGGCTATGTTATGGTGAT
>CALXAF010000045.1 GCA_944386185.1 uncultured Oscillospiraceae bacterium | reverse complement strand
TCGACAGGGGAGGCAGCCTCATCTGAGACAGTCTCATCAGCCCGGGCCAGTTCCACCAGCCGGCCTATGAGCGAATCCATGCGCTGGACCTGGCACTGGGCGCTCTGGATCCAGTTTTGGGAATCCTGTGGGTCACCCTCCAGGACGCCAAGATCCGCGGATATTATTGCCAGAGGTGTTTTGAGCTCGTGGGAGGCGTCGGTCACAAACTGCCGCTGGCGCTGCAGGTTATCTTGAAAGGGTTTCACGACACGCTTTGAGAGAAGTATGAGAAGGAAAAGAACGAGCAGTATACAGGCTATGAACACAATAAAAGTCACCCGCAGAAGGTTGCCGGCGCTCTGGAGTTGAAGGAACCTGTCCAGGACTATCACCGTACTGCCGGCGTCCTCGTCGTAGATCTTATACCTGTATTGGCCGGAGTAACCGGAACTTTTCCCGGAGTCCAGGATATTACCGAGAATATCGGCCACAGCCCGTCTGTCTATCGCGGCTATGTGATCTAAGTCAATATACGTCACCTCCATATTGTCTGAGAGGCTGACTATCACATAGCGTGTCTCGAAGGAAGTCTCAGGCGTCACTTGGAACCCCTGGCCTGATATGGGGTCCGGGTTCTCATAGGGAGCGGGAAAGCTGCCCCCATTCTCATAGAGAAGATCTATCACGGTATCTGCTTGGCCGGTGGATATGTGCCGGTAGATAACATTTATCGCGCCGCCCAGCAGCAGGAGTGTGCAGACCAGGGACAGCATTGCTATAAGGATAAACCGGCGGCGAAGTGAACGTATCATGCACCGGCCTCCAGCATATAGCCCCGGCCCCTGCTGGCGGTTATGCGTACGTCTGACCCAAGAGATTCCAGTTTCCGCCTGAGATTTGAGATGTTTACCCATACAACGCTGACCTCCGAGTCGCTCTCAAAGCCCCAGACCTGGTCCATAATAAGCTCAGTGGAGACACAGCCTCCCCTGCGGCGCATCAGCAGCTCCATAAGCTGATACTCCTTGTTGCCAAGGCGTACAGATGCGCCGTGGGAACAGAGCTCAAAAGTTGAGGTGTCCAATATCAGATCACCAAAAAGCAGCCGATGGGGAGTGTAATTTCCAGACCTGCGGGTGAGTGCCCGTACCCGGGCGAGAAATTCCCCGGGTACAAAGGGCTTCGATAAATAGTCATCCGCTCCGGCGTCAAGGCCAATTATTTTGTCGTCCACCTGGCCCCGGGCCGTAAGCAGAAGCACAGGCGTGGAAACGCCCTGTTCCCTAAGCGCGCGGACTACCTGGAGCCCGTCAAGTTTTGGCATCATGACGTCAAGCACCATGAGGCCGTAATTTTGGGAGAGGCCATAGTCAAGGGCGTCACGCCCATCATAGACAAGATCCACCGAGTACCTGTCCCGCTTGAGCATGGCCTCAAGGGCCTGGGCCATGTCACGCTCGTCGTCGGCCACAAGAACGCGCATGAAGAGTCCTCCTTCCCTCTATACAGGAATTAAGATAACTCATTCTAACGCCTAAATTTGCCTAAATCTTTGACAGTGGTTTAAGATTTTGTGAACTTTACACGTCCAGCTCGCAGGTAACGACTCCCTCTGAGTCAATGGCAAAGATGAGGGAGACTGCGTCGCCTGAAACAGTGACATAATAGGAGTTTTCAGCGGTGTAAGCTGCGTCGGTGACGCTGCCCTGGGCGAATTCCAGTTCTATGGAACCAAGGAGAGTACCGCTGCTGTCGGATATATCCAGGACTATGATTCCATCTGACGGAAGGTCGGAGACGGAGAGGGAACCGTCAGTGCCGCAGGTGTAGTCTGTCTGTTCTCCGTCCACAGTAAGTGAGACGGAAGCGCTGTCAAGGGCGGCGCCGTTTTCGTCATTAAAGACGGATGAGAGTGTGATAAACTCTGATGAAGTGCCGGTGTCGCTGCTGGTGTCCTCACTGCCGCTTGTATCATCGGTCACTGTGGTGTCAGTGGTGTCGTCAGCAGTATCGTCAGTAGTGGCATCGTCTGTAGTATCACTTGTATCGTCTGTCACTGTGGTGTCATCTCCGGTGTCGTCGGTAGTCTCATCGTCAGAAGAGCATGCCGCCAGGCAGAAAATCATCGCCAGGCAGAGCAGTAGAGTTAACAATTTTTTCTGTTTCATTTTAAAGTCCTCCTTGATGGATGTATTCGCCGGGGGTTGCCCGGTGAGCATATGATAGCGCTGCCAACATAAATTTGCCTAAAGTGCACGCTTTAGGTTCGTTTAAGGAAATTGAGAAGGCCGCCGCCCGATTTTTTCGGGCGGCGGCCCAGCTGTCACAGATGTATTTAATTATCAGGCGGCAAGCTCGCAGGTGACAGTGCCGTCATTGGCCACTGTGAAATTTGGATGGACACTGCTGCCGGATACGGTGACCGCATATGAACCATCCTCCTGGGCGGTGAGCTCGGCAGCATCACCTTTGGATAAATCCAGATCCACGCTGCCGAGGGACTCCCCGTCCTCTGAGATAACCTGTAGGGTGATATGGCCTGGAAGAGGGAGTCCGGGGATGGCCACGTCGCCATCAGTAACTATTGTGAAGTCCTGTTCGCCATCACTTGTAGTGACCCTGACCGTAGCTTTTTCAAGACCGGCGCCGGACTCGTCAGAAAAATTGGCGCTCATGGAGACAGTGCCGTCTGCACCCTCCTCTATCTCATCCGGCGTGCCATTGCCGTTTTGGGACTCTCCTCCGCCAGAACAGGCGGTTAGGCACAGGGCCAGCGTGAGACTCAAAAGCACGGTGGGCCATCTCTTTATTTTCATCTAATATCCTCCTCTTGACTTATGCTCTGACCGGGCGAACCGGCTAAATATTTATTATACACCCAGCAGCTTAAATTTACCTATAGTTAGTTTTTTAGTTCTTTTTAAGGGGGAGGCAATATATTAGAAAGGCAATATCTTCAATAAGTGAAGAGAGGAGAGGATATGGATGATAGAGGTAAACCATCTGACAAAAGTCTATGGCGACCACACCGCCGTCTCGGATCTGAGTTTTTCCATAGACCCGGGACACATATATGGACTTTTGGGACCGAACGGAGCCGGTAAGACAACAACCATGAATATTATGACCGGCTGTTTGGCGGCGACAGAGGGAACGGTAAAGGTAGGAGGGTTCGATATATTTGAAGAGCCGTCCAGGGCCAAAGCGCTGATAGGATACCTGCCTGAACAGCCGCCGCTTTACATGGATATGACTCCTGAGGAGTACCTGAGGTTTGTTGCACAGGCAAAGGGAGTCACAAGAGAGGGCATCACAAAAGAAGTGGATCGGGCCATGGAGGTGACCCAGGTGACCTCCATGAGAGAACGGCTGATAAAAAACCTGTCGAAAGGCTACAGGCAGCGTGTTGGTATAGCCCAGGCGCTGCTGGGACATCCGGAGGCCGTTATCCTAGATGAGCCGACAGTGGGACTGGACCCGATACAAATAATTGAGATCAGAGAACTCATAGCTGAATTGGGCCGGGAACACACGGTCATACTCAGCAGCCACATACTCTCAGAGGTTCGGGCTGTATGCGGGCATATAATGATCATTTCTCACGGCAAACTGGTAGCCAGCGACACGCCGGAGAATTTGGAACGGCTGTTCACAGGCTCTGCCACACTTGAGCTGAGCATCCAGGGCTGGAAAGACGATATAAGGGAAACTTTGTCCCACGTGCAGGGAGTCCACTCCGTAAGTTTCCATCAGACGGACGTTGAGGACGCTGTGGGCGTATCCCTGAGTACGGAACCAGGTGAGGAGACGGCCAGAGAGGTGTTCTACGCTATGGCGGAGGCCAGGCTGCCGATACTCAGGATGGACGTAAAGAAGGCGAGTCTTGAGGACGTGTTCATAGAGCTGACGTCTCAGGAAAATGACGCGGCTTTAGATTCCGAAGACAGTAAAAAGGCCGGGGAAAAAACGGAAGAAAAGGCTAAGAGAGGGGGCGGCGGGGAATGACGGCCATATATACGCGTGAGCTTAGGGCTTACTTCAATGGTATGACAGGATATGTGTTTACGGCTTTCCTTCTGGTCTTCGCCGGGATATTCACCATGATATACAACCTGAACAACGGGTACACAAATTTTGAGTATGTTGTGGGGAACATGAGCATGGTGCTGTTCATAGCCATACCAATACTCACTATGAGGACCATAGCGGAAGAACGGCGGCAGAAAACAGACCAGCTTCTCTACTCGCTGCCGGTTGGAATGACAAGGATAGTGCTGGGCAAGTACCTGGCTGTACTGACCACAGCGGCGCTGCCATGCCTTGTGATGTGCCTGTATGCGCTGGCGCTGACAACATTCGGGGATATAAACATTGCAGCGGCGGCAGGTTCCATAGTTGGTTTTTTCCTGCTCTCCGCCGCGCTGGCGGCGGTGGGTATGTTCATATCATCACTCAGTGAAAACCAGGCTGTCGCGGCCGGAGTAACGTGCGCGGTGATGCTGCTCCTATACTTTATGGCTGATCTGGCCTCTTACGTTCCGGACTCGGCCTTCGCCTCGTTTGCGGCTATCGCAGTGGTAATACTCATTCTGGCCGCTGTAGTGAAAATCATGACTAGGAGCAGTCTGGCGGCAGTTGCTTTCGGAGCGGTCGGCGTAGGTATACTTACGGTGTTTTTCGCGCTCTACCAGGACAGCTTCCAGGGGCTTTTTGCGAGAGTAGCCGACGGGCTTTCGGTGTTCGAACGGTTTTATCTCTTTGTAGACGGGGTATTTGATCTGACGGCTGTAGTATATTTCCTCTCCATAGCCGGCGCAGCCCTGTTCCTGACTGTCCAGACAATGGAGAAGAGGAGGTGGAGCTGAGATGAAACTTATCAATAAGTTCAAGAAGCCTGATGGAGAGAAGACGAGGCAGGCCGTCAGGGATTTTTTCAAGACAAAGGCTTTCAGGGCGGGCGGATACAGCCTGGCTGCGGCGGCAGTGGTAATAGCCATTGCCATACTTGCTAACATGGCGGTGGGGGCCCTGCCGGCGTCCTGGACAAATATTGATATGTCGGGAACGGGAATATACTCAATCTCAGGACAGACCCAGCAGATAGTGTCCTCCCTGGAGAGCCCGGTACAGGTATACTGGCTGGTACAACAGGGGGAGGAGGATGTGGCCATAGAACAGATGCTGGGGCTATATGAGGGGCTGTCTGAGGAACTGACTATTGAGAAAATTGACCCGGTGGTATACCCGAATTTCGCAAGCGAGTATACGGATGAGACTGTATACAACAACAGCCTCATAGTAGTTGGAGAGGACAGGAGCCGGTATCTGAGTTACTACGACATATATACATCCGATTACTCAAACTACTACACCACAGGCCAGATATCCTATGAATTCGCCGGAGAGGAGGAACTCACTTCCGCCATAGACTATGTGGTGAATGACGATCTGCCGGTGGTATACACACTGACCGGGCACGGGGAAGCGTCTCTGCCAACGTCCCTCTCGGACGGTATGGATGGGGACAATATACTCACTGAGGAACTCTCGCTGCTGACGGAGGAGTCCGTGCCATCCGATGCGGATGCGCTGCTCATTTACTCACCCCAGAGCGACATATCTGAGGACGAGAGGGATAAGATCCTCAGCTATCTGGAAGAGGGAGGCAGGCTCCTTATGGTGACAGACTATGTGGAGGAGGGCCTTCCAAACCTTATGGAAGTAATGGAATACTACGGCGCCTCACCTGTGGATGGGATAGTGATAGAGGGCGACTCATCGTATTATGTCCAGGGCCTGTCCTACTATCTCCTGCCTGAGGTAAACTATCACGAGGTGACGGCACCAATATACAACGAGGGCTACTACATATTGATGCCGATAGCCCAGGGAATAGAGGTCACGGAAGAACCGCGCGACGGGCTTGAGATAACGGAGCTGTTTACGACCTCCGAGGACGCCTACTCAAAGGTGGATGGGTATAACCTGACCACCTACAGCAAAGAGGATGGGGATATAGACGGCCCCTTTGCGCTGGGCGTGGCCATAAGCGAGAGTGTTGATGAGGATACAGAGACGAAGATCGTCTGGCTTGGAACCTCGGTGATGTTTGACGATTCAGCTGACGCCATCGTATCGGGAGCGAACGGGGATATGTTCCTAAACGCTCTGGGGTGGATGTGCGAACGTGAGGAAACCATATCCATAAGGGCGAAGAGTCTCGACTCAGGATACCTGACAGTGTCATCTCAGGAGGCATCCCTTTGGAGCTTTATACTCATAGGAATTGTGCCGATGGGCTTCATAGCCCAGGGCATCTACACAAGCGTCAAAAGGAGGAGACAGTGATGAAACGCGGTGGAAAACTCCTGGCCCTGTGCGCCGCCATGGTGATCCTTCTGGCTGGATACCTGGTACTCAGGGAGCTGACGGCAGAGCCTGAGGAGGGGGCCGGTGAGGTGATAGTATCATTGGAGCCGGACGATATCACAAGCCTGGCCTGGACATATAACAGTGTGAGCAGCGAGGAAAGCGACGGGGAAACAGAGAGCGAGACAGTGGAACTCTCCCACTCGGACGGACAGTGGGAATGGAGTGAAGACAGTGCTTTCCCTCTCTCTCAGACTGACGCTGAGGATATGGCCGCGCAGGTACTGGAGATAACCTGCGACACCATGATAAGCTCACCTGCGGAAATGAGTGAGTACGGCCTGGACGAGCCTGAACTGGAGATAGATATAGGCCTGTCTGACGGGACCACAGTCTCACTAACTATAGGTGATGAGAACGAGATAACAGGTGAGAGCTACCTTATGCTGGACGGAGACGAGAGCCGTGTATACACAGTTACGTCTGAACTGCGTGATACCTTCTCGGTGGGACTTTATGACATTATTGAGATGGAGGAGCTGCCCGACTTTGGTGATGTGACGCAGCTTTATATCGACCAGCCTGACGGGGAACTGGAACTTCTCTATATCGAGGACAGCGCCGAACTCTACTATAACGACACATACCACTGGTTTGTGGATTACGGAGGGGAGTATATGGCGGTAACAGACTCCAATGCCAGCAGCCTCTATGGGAATGTGACGGATCTCTATTGGCTCCGGTGTGTGGACTACGACGCCTCAGACGCCGGCACGCTGGCGGCTTACGGGCTGGCTGTGCCGGAGACCCGGGTGGAACTCACATACCTGCCGGCGGACAGCGGCGATGAGGAAGAGGAGAGCGCGTCGGAAGATCCGCAGACATTCACACTGCTTATTGGCGACGACTGCGACGACGGTACGTATGCCATGGTGGAGGGGTCCACAATGGTATATGTGATAAGCGCCGACACAGCCGACTCCCTCCGTTACGCCACGTATACGTCCTTAAAGCCGTCGCTTGTCTGTGACATGGAGTGGGACACTGTGGAGAGTCTGGAGATAGAGATGGATGAGGAGATCTGGACAGTGGACTTCTCTACCAGAGAGGAGGAGACCACGAATGACGACGGTGAAGTGGAGACAGTTACTGAGGATGTGTACACCTGGGGAGACACCGAGCTTGACGCAGAGGACTTCGAAAATATACTTGACGCCATAAACAGCCTGTCCATCACGGCCTCCGCTACCGGGGATACGGGGGACGAGATGCTCAGGGTTACATTCAGAAGGAACACAGAGTATTTCCAGGAGCTGACGCTGGTTATCAGCGCCTACTCGGCCGATGAGTGCTGCGTGTCCTTCAATGGAACCAGCGGAATGCTGGTGGAGCGCTCATCAGTCACCTCCCTTGTAGACAGCATAGCTGAACTTTTTGAGACGGCAGGGTAACAGATATTTTTAAATATAGAAGATGGTGTGTCGCAAAATTATGTTTTGCGACACACCATTTTTAATTGGTGGTTGTAATTGTTGGACAGGAGGGATAACATAGAGCATGAGAAAAAGAAGAGGCAGGTAGAAAATGGAGAGAGAGGACAGGAGAACTGAAATATTTGAGACTATGCCGGTGAAGAGCGCTGTAATGCGGCAGATACTTCCGGCAATAGCCAGCCAGATGATAACGCTCATATACAATCTGGCTGACACATACTTTGTGGGTATGCTGAACGACCCAAACCAGACAGCGGCGGTTACTGTCACTTCATCCACCTTCGCCATGCTGACAGCAATTTCAAACTTGTTCGGTGTCGGCGGGGCCAGCCTTATGGCGAGATCCATGGGTATGCATGATACGAGGCGGGCGCGGCAGGTGTCGTCAGTGGCCTTCTGGTGGGGACTGGTAGCCTCGCTTGCATTCTCCATGGGATTTGCCCTGCTCTCGTCGCCGGTGCTCAGGCTGTGCGGTGCCACTGACGAGACATATGGATTAGCCCTGGGATATGCCAAGTGGGTAGTCATCATAGGCGGCCCGGCCACTATACTAAATACCCTTATGGCTAATCTGACTCGGGCCCAGGGCAGCGCCCTGACGGCTTCTCTCGGCGTCGCCATGGGCGGCGTGGCCAATATAATACTGGATCCATTTTTCGTACTGCCTCAGTTTTTGGATATGGGCGCGGAGGGAGCCGGCCTGGCTACGGCCATATCAAACTATATGGCCACGGCGTTCTTTGTGGTCTACACCCTGAGGCACAGGGACGGGGTGGTGGACATATCGCCGCGCGGGATAAGGTACACGAAAAAACACATAAAAAACATCCTGGCAATAGGTATCCCGTCTGCCGTCCAGCACGCGCTCACAGTTGTGGCGGTGGCGGCGCAGTCGAAATTTGTCTCAAAGTATACCACCCAGGCGGTGGCAGCTCTGGGGATAGTTAAGAAGCTGGACCAGCTGCCGCTGTATTTTTCCATCGGAACGGCGAACGGCCTGCTCCCGCTGCTGGCATATAACCACGCCTCCGGAAACCAGGAGCGCCGACACAGGGCTTTTGTGTTGGGAACCTCAATATCTGTGGGGTTTGCCCTCCTGTGCCTGGCTGCGTACGAGGCCTTCGCGCCGGCGCTCACCGGCATATTCATACAGGATGCCGAGACGCGCCGCTATGCGGCGGTGTTCCTGCGGATAATGGTCACCGCCATGCCGATGATGGCCGTCTGCTACCCGATGATAACCCAGTTCCAGGCCATGGGCCGGGCAAAGGAGTCTCTCATATGCTCGGTGCTGCGCAAGGGTGTGGTGGACATACCGCTCCTCTTTATTATGGACGGCATCTTTCCACTGTATGGATGCATGATGGTACAGCCCATAGTGGACTCTGTGGCCCTTGTAGTGGCCGTGAGCTTCTATAGAAGGATACAACGGGAGAACAAGGTTAATTAGAATTTACGATTGAAATATTGGCAACAGCGAACTATAATAGGGGCGATACTTAGTAATACTAAGTATCGCCCCTATTATATTTTTGGAGGTAACGTACATGAAGAGAGCAATCACCGGCCTGGTGGTAATAATTATGATGCTTACTGGCTGCGGCGGAAGAAGCCGTGCGCCTAAAATAGAGGACTATACATGGGAGATGCAGGTGGTGCAGTCCGGAGACGAGGGTGACGTCATAGCTCAGATACCCGGCCTTGGGTACGATGATGTGCCGGAGATACGTATGACGTGTACGGCGGAGGATGGGAAGCTGGTCATGGAGAATGTCACCGAGGGCATCAAATATACTGGGAGTTACATACTGGAGGACAGCAGTTACGGTGGAGTCATTTATAAAGTGGCCTTTGGAGAGATTGAGGGGTATGCTGGCACGGGGATGACCACATATATGGATGGAGGGAAAGAACCGAAGCTGAACATGGCGTTCGACGGGTATTCTCTAAGTTTTACTCCTTGACGAGGGTATTTAAATGTTTATATGGAGCAAGGCCCACAGCCCATCCACCTCTTTCTGCGGGCAATCAAGGAGTGAAAGTAAGCGCTGCCCTGAGTTTTGCCGGAACAGACGAAAGAAGAGATTTTTCCTTATTATTTCCTGCGGAAGCCGCGGCATAGCGGGACGGCAAATATACAAATGACGCGGGATTAAGATGGGAAGAGGCGCGTCGAAAAGCATGATAAAGAGACGCGTGATTCAGTCCGCGCGTCTCTTTATTGGGAGAAATTCAGTCACAAAATAACCGTCTCGAATTTCTCTACAGATGTTATATAAGCGCGGAGGTGTGTTATAACCGATTTGCTTAAGCACTTGAACCGACAGAAGAGGTGAGAACTGAT
>CALXAF010000044.1 GCA_944386185.1 uncultured Oscillospiraceae bacterium | reverse complement strand
CGACCTGCGCCGCTATGGCCGTGGCCAGGGCCTGAAACGAGCTCATGCCGCTCTTATGGCGCTTCCCCTTGAGGGTAAGGCTGCCGAAGACCCGTTTCATTCCGCTTCCGAAATACCGCACCTGGACGAAGCGGGTGCGTACAGTGTACCAAAGCCCCACGCCAATGAGCAGGAACACAAGAATGTAGTTTGACAGATAGTTATTGATGCCGCTTACAATCGCCAATAATTCGGCCTGCATGTTTTCCATAAGTTTCTCCCCTCGTGGTCAAGCTCATATCGCTCTAAAAGGTAAAAAAACGGACCGTAGAGATCTCTCTGCGGTCCGGATAACGTCTGACTTGCCGCCTGGGATGGCGGATACCGGCTCTGTCCTTTTGCCTGAGAGATTCGGCCAATTGGCCTTGCACCTTCGGCACTCATTGAAGAGATTCTCCAGAGTCCTCTCTGCCCAAAGTCCCGCCTGCACGGTTCAAAGGGCTTCATCGAGGGATATCAATATCATGGAGAGTATATCACATGTGACTTGAAAAGGCAACACATTTGGTGTTTCACAAGGTTTGCGGCGGTGGTATTGTGGACAGCGAGGCATATGTGAAAATTAAACGCCATCGGAAAAATAAAGTACAATTTATGGATACAGACAGCAAAATATGTCCTGCTGAGAGCGCCCTACGCATGGGATTCGAAGATAAGGAAGTTTTCTATAGTCCTTGACAGAGATGGCTCGGTACACCACATGAGGAACCTTGCTATTTTACTGTAATCCTCCTTCGCACCGTCATTTATGTATTGAATTATGCGATCTGTATGTGATATGGCGTAAAAACGGCAGATAAAGTTCCTGGATTCATCCGTCAAGGGCCGCCCTTTAAGCTGCTCATAAATAAACCGCTCTATGCTGGCGTATATCTGTTTGAATAAAATGTGCCTGAAGCTGTTTGGAGAGCTGATCTTTACTGCCTGCTGATAAAAAGCGATATCATTTTTTATAACCCGGAAAATTGACTGGTGGTCGACTATCCAGTATCCGGTTGTCCGTTCAGAAGAGACCTTATTGAAATCACTTTCATATATGAACTCTATTACGGCGTCTTTATCTATGAAATGATAGTAGAATGTACTTCTGTTAACCTGGCTCGCGCTGATAATATCTGACACAGATATCTTCTCCAGGGGCTTTGTTTTAGCCAGTTCTTTAAGCGAATTCGCTATCTTCAAACGAGTCGTTTTTCCGCTCATGGTATCCTTTCTATAAGACATCGCTTTTGAGTGCCTCAGGCTATTCAGCCATCTTCAGGCAGATTATCCGACAATATTTACTTTTTAAGGGTAGTTCAGTATAATTAAACTGTCAAATCGATAAATACTATAATTAATAGGAATTTTAAATAAAGAGGAAAAAATATGAATACAAAACAGATAGATTATATTTTAGAACTCGCGCAGACGCTGAACTTTAATAAAGCCGCGGAGAACCTCTTTATCTCACAGCCAACGCTCACATACCAGATAAAATCTGTTGAGGATGAAATAGGGTTTAGAATTTTCGAGAGATCCGGCAAAGGGGCCATGCTGACCGCCGCCGGGGCACAGTTTTGCAGCTTGCTGCGAAAGATCCAGATGGACCTGGATAACGCTATCGGACAGGGGCGAAACATAAGCGAGAGATATTCTGAAAATATAACCATAAGCCTTCCGTGCAGGTCGGCGCTGCCGTTTTTGCCGGAGACGCTGAAACAGTTCTACAGCGAGAGGCCATCGGTACTTGTGGAACCCCTGTTCATCTCAGATACCCTGACAAGGCTCGACAGTTTCACAAACGGCAGGATAGACGTGATGTTTGCGCTTGAGGACGAGGTAAAGAATATCGACGTGACAGTGTATCCCCTGTATGAATGTCACGTCTTTGTGCTCCTGAAGAAGGAGGATCCGCTGGCAAAGAGGGAACTTATAACCACCTCTGACCTTAAAGGCAGGACGATAATGATCAGCGACAGAATGCCGGTGGCCCTGCAGAAAGTACATAGAAATGTTGTCCGCAGCGTGCAGGTGGAGTATATCTACAGCTCTGACCAGGCCGCGCTCCTCACCAATGTGGCGGCGGAACGGGGCATATCCCTGACACTGGGACTCAATGTGAACGATGGGAGAGAGGAGTTCGCTTACATACCTTTTGACACTCCCGAGAAAGCCAGGTGTGTCTTGTGTACACGTGTAAATGAGCGGAGAGAGAGCGTGGGATATCTTGTGAGGCTGCTTATCGAAGCCCAGAGAAACAACACTGGGTTGTCATTTTGACCAATTTTTGATTTATATATTGCAATCCGAATAGCAAAATCCACTTTGTGCAAAATTGCTTGCATAAAGTGGATTTTTATTTTTGGTTTTGGTCAATAGTACGAATGAAAACCAACAAATAGCTGGACTTGTCGTGTTTATATTGGATAAATATGGACAGATACACATTACTATTGGTTCAAAATGGGCCTGATTACATATAAAATTTAACTCAGTTAAGATATTAATTGAATAAAAAATATGATTTTGTTAAGGAAACAGAACGGCCGTTAAAATGGCGGCAATTCTGTTTTGCAGGAGGTCGTCTGCGGCCTCTCAAATAGGTTAAAGAGGAAAATGAATGTCTAGAGCTGGTACAAATTACGAGAGCATGCAGGCGCTGAACAGGTCGCTTGTCCTGCAGATCCTGTCGAAAAAGGGCACATGCTCACGGACGGATATGGCGTCATGGACAGGCCTCACCCAAGCCTCTATAAGCAAGATTGTCGCGGAGATGATAGATGCCGGGATTGTTGTTGAGGGAGGCAGGGTGTCTGGAATGTCGGGGAAGAGGTCCATAGGTATTTCCATTAACCAGTACCTTTGCAAAGTCCTGGCTGTGAAGATCGCCAGAAAGTCATTTGATGTGGCGGCGTTTTGGCTGAATGGCGATTTGATAGAGAGGTCTCACAGAGTGGTCAATATATCCAAAGTGAGCCCGTACAAGATACTCGAGGCGATAAAGAACGAGATAAAGAATTACCTTGATAAATACGCGGACATATGTGCCATTGGCGTAGCGGTACCGGGCCCTTACCTGAGAAAAGAGGGGCGCATCGCCATAATGTCTGAGGTGTCCGGCTGGGATAAGCTGAACATTTATGAAGATCTCTCAGAGGAATTCGACCTGCCGATAAGAATGGAGCACGATGCTAACGCCAGCGCTTTTGCCGAGTGGAGATACGGCGAAAATTATGGGTACGGTGAAAAGGGAACGCTGGTGAGCTTACTGACAAGTGAAGGAGTCGGAGCGGGAATAGTCAACAACGGGGAGATATTCAGAGGGATCGACGGGGTAGCCGGAGAGGTTGGACACATGTCCATAGATATGAACGGCCCCAGGTGCATCTGTGGAAATTACGGGTGCTTGGAACTTTATACGTCAGCCCTGTCATTTGCCAAATTTGTGAAGGAGGATCTCAAGGCCCACCCCGACAGCACCTTGAACAGGGAGGAGCAGATCACCGCGGAGACGGTTTTCGAGCACATGCGCATGGGAGATACCTTCAGCACAGAGGAGGTCAAAAAGGTAGGGCGGTACATAGGCCAGGGAATGGCGAACATAATCTACCTCTATAATCCCCAGGAGATAATAATGACAGACATAATGACCGGAGGCGGAGATGTGCTTCTGGACGCGGCGAAGGAGGTGGTGCGCGAGAGGACCATCAGTGAGTTGCACAGGGATATCAGAATAAGGATGACCACATTAAAATATGACTCGATCCTGATGGGCGCCGCAGCGCTCGCCACGGACCTGCTGCTTGATAACCCGTCCAGCTTATTCAGCTTCGCCGCCAAGAGTGCGGCCGCGTGGACGGAAATCGGAAGCCTATAACTTATGTATACGGCAGCTCATGGGCTGTTGTAAATAAAAAATATCTAGGAGGAAAGAAAATGAAAAAACTGTTAGCACTGCTTCTGGCGTTGGTAATGGTGTTCAGCCTGGCCGCCTGCTCCAGTGGCGACGAGACTGAAGACCCAGGCACTGAAGATCCAGGTACTGAAGACCCCGGCACCGAAGATCCCGGTACTGATGAACCCTCCGGCGATGGAGAGAAAGACCTTTCCGATATCCAGATAGCCTACGTCAGCGGCGAGCTCACAAACGAGATCTTCGCGATGCAGGTGGAGGCAATGACTGAGTATGCTGAAGAGATCGGCGTAACATTCCTCAACACCCCATGTAAAGACGACGCTGCCAAAATCTCAGCCTGCGAGAACTACATACAGGCCGGCGTTGACGTCATCATCTGCCACGTCTCCACAGTGGCCGCTATGACTGACCCGATGCACCAGGCTCAGGAGGCCGGCATCAAGTTCTTCTGTTACGACACCCCGATCGACGGCTGTGACGCCTTCTTCGGCTGGGATAACTACGACTACGGCTGGTCCATCGGCGCCAACGCCGCCAACTGGGTAAACGAGAATTTTGACGAGGGCGACACCATTTACGCCTACTCAGCAAACTTCCCAAGCGCAGACTTCCTGGTGGTACGTGAGAGCGGCTATATAGACGCCATCAACGAGCTGTGCAACTGCACCGTTGAGTGGGCCGGCGAGGCACAGGGAGGTTCCACTGTAAACGGTGTTACCGCAGGTGAGAACTGGCTCCAGAACGGCAAGCCAATCAACCTGGTTGTGGGTATAAATGACGCAGGATGCCTTGGCGTCCTTGAGGCCTTCAAAGCCGCAGGATTCGGCGGGGATGACGTGGCTATATTCGCCGGCGACGCCACCAGCGACGCTATCGACGCCATGCTCGAGCCTGACAGCATCTACCGCGGCACCGTGCTCACCGGCCTTGTAAACTACGCCGAGATGTTCATTGACATCTCTGTGAACCTGGCCCAGGGCAAGGAGGAGCAGTACTACTACGGCGGACTCTGGTTCATAACCCCGGAGAACGTGGCTGCCTACGCCGAGTCCAACGACCCTGCCGACCTTGACCAGTACAAGGAGTACTACACCAAGACAAAGGCAGAGGCAGAGGCTGACGCGTAATCATTAAAACCGCGGTATCAAGTTTTATTAACATCAGTGATATCGGCGGGAGGAATCCCCCTCCCGCCGATATTTTTAACAGGTGGTGAGTGAGGTTAATATGAACGGAAACGATATAATTCTAAGACTGTCCCACATTGATAAGAGCTTCCCCGGTGTGCACGCCCTTAAGGACATCTCCATGGAGGTGCGCAGGGGGGAGGTCCTCGCCCTGGTCGGCGAGAACGGCGCGGGAAAATCCACCCTCATCAAGGCCATAACCGGAGCTCACGCTCCTGACTCCGGCACTATCGAATTTGACGGCGTCACTTATCAGAAGATGGCCCCCGACTTGGCCATCTCTGTGGGAATTGGCGCCATATATCAGGAGTTTACGCTTGCACCCCCTCTGAGCGTAGCCGAGAACGTGTTTATGGGCCTTACGGTCAATAAGGGCATGTTCAGGGACTACAGGCTCATATGCAAGAAAACAAAGGAGATAATGGACAAGCTGGGCGTGAATATCGACCCAAAGCAGCTGGTCAGGAACCTTTCGGTTGGATATAAACAGCTTGTTGAGATAGCCAAATCCCTGGCCAGGAACGCCAGGTTCCTCATCATGGACGA
>CALXAF010000043.1 GCA_944386185.1 uncultured Oscillospiraceae bacterium | reverse complement strand
CCCTGGCCCACATCGAGAGCAGTGATCGTGAAACCGTCCTCCACATTGTTAGCCAGCGCTGTACCCACCAGCATTACACACAGTGACGTCACAGCCAGGCTGCCCGGCAGTATGAGCCTCCGTACCGAGGCCTTTGTAAATATAAAAAGCAGCACAAAACAGTATACCGCCACAAACCAGACGGAGTATATTGGGCGCGTGAGATATATCCCCGCAAACAGCGGTTTTGCAAAAAGCTCCACCAAAACTATTATAACACGGCAGAATATAGCTGGTATCCAGGCCACCACAGCTCCCGCCGGAGCCCAAACCGCACCCACTGCCACCGCCAATGTGCCCAGCACAAAGGCCGGCGACACAGCCCACAGCACCAGCAGGTTGACAAGCGGCGACACGATAGAGACAAATCCAAAGTAGAGCGCGGACAGCGGCAGGGTGAAAACCATGGCGCTGATTGTGGTGGACAGGCTCACCCACATGGACCTGAGCGCCCTGCCCGCGAGCCCACGCTTTTTCAGCTTCCCGTTGATAAGCCCATTAAAACTGTTATTCATTTTAGGTGAGAATAGGATTATGCCGAGCGTTGCCCCAAAGGAGAGCTGCAGCCCTATCCCAGCAGCGGCGTATGGATTTATAGCTAGTATAAGCAGCAGCGCCGCCGACAGGGATGTTATGCTGTCGTTCTCTCTGTCGAAAAACGGCGCAAAAAGTACGAAAAACTGCATTATAACAGCCCTGACCACGGACGCGCTGAAACCTGATATCCCCATAAAGAGCAGCAGCACCGGCGCGGTTATAAACGCCGTACGCCGCCGGCGTCCCAGGACTGCCGACAGTGCCCCTGCGAGTATGGAGATATGCATGCCCGACACCGCCACTATGTGTGACACTCCCGTCCTCTCCATGGCGCTTACAAGGCCCACGTCCCTGCTTATATCCGTCCTGTCGCCTGTGATAAGGGCCTCCATAAATGGGGCGGTGCCCAGCGGGAATATATCCTGCACTATGCCGTTGATCGTTCTCTGAGCATACCTGTGGATATACCTCAGTGTAAACCCAGGCGATGATATAAGTTCCACGTCCCTGACGTCGGAGGCAAGCAGTACATAGCCCTGAGACGTAAAATATGTCAGCTCATCCCCGTCAAGCTCTCCCGCTCTGGAGATATCGGCCGTGAACTCCACTATGTCTCCCGGGGAGGTGTCGTCCAGCTCATGGCTGAAAACATAGGCACGGGCCAGTGAATCCCTTCCTCCCTCTATCTCAATCCTGACATCCAGATACGCCCCATAGTCCTCTACCACAGGGAATGTCTCCACCGCCGCTGTGACGCGCCTTCCATCACCCTCGAGCTCCCAGGAGGGGGAGAGCAGCACCTGGACATACCCCCAGTTCCACAGGGATCCCGCTCCCAGCCCCAAAAGCGTGAGCACAGCCAGCCTGCGTGCCCTTTCCCTGAGAAGCAGCGCCGTCAAGGCAGCCAGTATGAACGCGGCACCGCCAATATACGGCTGCCAGGAGAGAGGCATGATATACTGTGAGAGGAAGATCGCCGCCGATGCGGAAAAACTGAAAATGGCCAGTTTTCTCATATCGTCCCACCTCTCATTTCTATAACTACACTATAAACTATTTTCCTCCAAGGCTCCAGAGAAATATCTGTTTTCAGCGAAATTTATCTACACGGAAACTCAGAGTGTTGACAAATATCGCTGCCGATGCTAAGATGTGTTTTACAGGTTTATGCCTGTATTTTTTACGTTTTTTACTTTCGCGATTTAACGTCCCTGGTCGTTAAAGTGTAAAAGAAACAGATATTTTTCGACCGGTTTTTAATCCCGGCCTGTTTTGGAGGTAAATCGATGCCTATCACGGAGCTTTTGGAGCGCAACGCCGCCCAATTTGAAAACGATATAGCCCTTGTGGAGATAAACCCTGAACAGAAGGGTGTACGCCGCGGCACATGGCGTGAGTATGACCTTATCGAGGCGACCAACGCCCCATATTACCGCCGTGAGATCACTTGGGGGATATTCAATGAGAAGGCCAACCGCTTTGCGAACCTCCTCCTATCACACGGCATAGGCAAGGGCAACAAAGTCGGCATACTATTGATGAACTGTCTGGAGTGGCTGCCCATATACTTTGGCATACTCAAGTCTGGCGCTGTGGCGGTGCCTTTAAACTTCCGCTACACCTCTGAGGAGATCCGTTACTGCTTGAACCTGGCCGAAGTGGACATATTGGTCTTTGGCCCTGAGTTCATAGGCCGTATTGAGGAGATTGCCGACAATATAGGCAGGGACGTATTCCTCATATACAACGGTGAGCCCCCATGCCCCACTTTTGCCTATGACTACACAACCATGACCTCAGACTGTTCCAGTCAGAACCCGGGCGTGCCCCTCACCGACGAGGACTTTGCGGCGATATACTTTTCCTCCGGCACCACCGGATTTCCAAAGGCAATACTCCATAAACACATGAGCCTCTCCCACTCGGCTAAGGTGGAGCAGGCCCACCATGGCCAAACAAAGGACGATGTGTTCCTCTGCATACCGCCCCTATATCACACCGGCGCCAAAATGCACTGGTTCGGCAGCCTTATCTCCGCCAGCCGCGCCGTCATACTCAAGGGTACAAAACCTTCCTACATACTCGGTACCGTCTCACAGGAGAAGTGCACCATCGTCTGGCTCCTTGTGCCCTGGGCCCAGGACATACTCAACGCCATCGAGAGCGGCGAGGTGGATCTTAACGATTACCAGCTCTCCCAGTGGCGGCTCATGCACATAGGCGCCCAGCCTGTTCCCCAGAGCCTTATACGCCGCTGGAAGGCTGTCTTCCCAAACCACCAGTACGACACAAACTACGGCCTTTCTGAGTCCATAGGCCCCGGTTGTGTCCATCTTGGTGTCGAGAACATCCACAAGGTGGGCGCCATAGGCAAGGCCGGCTACGGCTGGCAGGTGAAAATCGTCTCATCAGACGGCACGGAGATAACAGAGCCTGACACTGTCGGCGAGCTCTGCGTCAAGGGCCCTGGCGTTATGACATGCTACTACCGCAATCCCGAGGCCACAGATGAGGTGCTCAGGGACGGCTGGCTCTACACCGGCGATATGGCCGAGTACGACAGCGACGGCTTCATATTCCTGGTGGACAGGAAAAAGGACGTTATAATCTCCGGCGGTGAGAACATCTATCCCGTTGAGATAGAGAACTTCCTGTCGTCCCATCCGGACATAAACGATGTTGCCGTGATCGGTCTGCCCGACAAGCGGCTTGGGGAGATCTCCGCCGCCATTGTGGATATAAAGGATGGACACACGTGCACTGAGGAGCAGATAAATGAGTTCTGCCTCAAGCTGCCCAGATATAAGCGTCCCAGAAAGATCATCCTGGCGCCTGTGCCCCGCAACGCCACAGGCAAGATAGAGAAGCCGAAGCTCCGCGAGTTATACGGCGGTAAAAACCTGGTGGCCGCTGAGAACAAATCATGACCCTATGTGGACGCCCGGCGTAAACGCCGGACGTCCACAATTCTATTTTCTGCCTTATGTGGGCCACATTAATAGTTGCAATGTAAATTGCTGTTATGATAAAATAATTTGTCAAGGTGTGAGGTTTTACACAGTATTTTGGAACACCGAAGGGAGTTTTTAAATTGAAGAAGCTGATGCTAGGCAACGAAGCTGTTGCCAGAGGCCTCTATGAGGCCGGGTGCCAGGTGGTGTCCAGCTACCCCGGCACTCCCAGCACGGAGATCACAGAGAAGCTGGCCGAGAACAGGGACATATACTCCGAGTGGGCGCCCAATGAGAAGGTTGCTATGGAGACTGCCTTTGGCGCTTCCCTGGCTGGTGTCCGCAGTTTCTGCGGCATGAAGCATGTGGGTCTCAACGTGGCGGCGGATCCGCTCTACACCATAGCGTACACAGGCGTCAACGCCGGCATGGTCATAGCTGTGGCTGATGACCCGGGCATGCACTCATCCCAGAATGAGCAGGACTCCCGGCACCACGCCATTGCCGCGAAGGTACCTATGCTGGAGCCCTCGGACTCCAGTGAGTGCTACGAGTACGCCAAATTGGCCTATGAACTCTCAGAGAGATTCGACACGGCCGTCATTTTAAGGCTGTGCACCAGAGTCTCCCACTCCCAGAGCATAGTGGATACAGGCGAGCGCCAGGAGCGGGAGCCAGTCCCATACGAGAAGAAGTGGCAGAAGTATGTTATGATGCCCGGCTGCGCAAAGCTCCGTCATCCAGTTGTGGAAGAGCGTACAAAGGCGCTTGTCGAGTACGCCGAGACGTCACCGCTGAATAGAGTTGAGATGGGTGATACTAAGATAGGTATCATAACCTCCGGCACAGCGTACCAGTATGCCCGCGAGGTCATGGGCGACGGTGCCAGTTATCTGAAGCTGGGTATGGTAAATCCGCTGCCTGTGAAGCTCATACGCGACTTTGCCGCGAAGGTTGACAAAGTCGTAGTTATTGAGGAACTTGACCCCATAATAGAGGACCACTGCCGTAAGCTGGGCATCGAAGTTACCGGCAAGGAGATATTTCCCATGTGTGACGAGTTCTCTCAGAACCTTCTTGCACATGCCCTTGGCCGTGAACCCGGCAAGTTTGTGTCGCTTGATGAGAATATTCCAGGCCGTCCGCCTGTGCTCTGCCCCGGCTGTCCCCACCGTGGCCTGTTCTATGTGCTCTCAAAGAACAAGCTCACGGTCATGGGGGATATCGGCTGCTACACTCTGGCCGCCTCCGCCCCGCTGTCCGCTATGGACTGCACCATATGCATGGGTTCATCCATCTCCG
>CALXAF010000042.1 GCA_944386185.1 uncultured Oscillospiraceae bacterium | reverse complement strand
TCAAGGGTTTCCCCCACATCCAGGGCGTTGAAAGTGATATTTCCGCCGTTAGATGAGATGGCCACGCTCCCTTTGACCGTGAGCGACGGAAGGGATATATCCTCGTTTGTTGTGGACAGTGTGAGTGAGTCCAAAAGATCATCCGGTACCTGCAGGGATATTTTACGGTTTTCAGCGGCGGGCTTTACCCCGATATAATCTGTCCAGCTTTTGCTGCTTTCACTTGTCATAGTCAGCACATTTCCATCGGAAATGGAAATATCGTAATACTCTTTACTGTTTTCAAAGTATATAATATGGATTTGCTCGTCCTGGGATAACGACACCTCGATCATCCTATCCTCCACATCGATATTGATCCCGTTTACCTGCGTATCCGGTGTATAGCTTTTTTCCTCAAATGGCTCGTCACTACTCGAGCAGCCAACCAGAACAAGACTCACTGACACGAGACACAAAACAAGTGAAATCTTTTTTTTCATTTTAATACCTCCATATTCATGTCGAATTTATAATGCCAATTCATAGGGCCTCCCGGCTTTATCCAGCACCCCTGTTGCCATCTGTCTGAACTCTATAGCCGGATCATTCTTACTGAGAACACCGCTGCCCATTGATTTCCGCGGCGCACTGTGCTAAAATGAATTCTAAACCTTTGTGTTACACAAAGGTCAATAGGTGACAAGAGAAATGAAAAAATATTTTTCAGTGGGAGAGGCCGCAAAAGTTGTCCACACGACCAGCGAGACGCTGCGGCACTACGACCGAATCGGACTGGTGAAGCCAAGTAAAAAAGATGAGTGGACGAACTACCGCTATTATACGGAACAGGACATTGTCCGTCTGAATACGGTGCGGGCATTACAGCTTATGGACTTATCTCTACAGGAGATAAAGCGGGTCCTGGAATACGATGATCTTGAAAAAATTGTGGACTTTTTAGCCATGGCTGAGAGAAAGGCCGATGAGAAAATCGCGGCCTTACAATACAGCAAATCAAAAATCAAATTGGCAAGAGCGGATTATGAGAGTAAATTGCGGGCACGGCAAGAGTTCTCCGGCACATTTCTCAAGGATTATCCGGAACGCGTTATTTTGCTGTCAGATACCCTGGAGAAACCGACGCTTGATAACCTGTGGAATTATCTTGGCCATTTTTACGACAAGTTAACCCCGGACTTGAAAGATAAGTTTTCCTTTGAGGATTTGGCCGGTATATACACAGAGAATGGGATTACAAGGTTGTTTGCCGTATGTACAAACTTCGTGCATATGGAGGGACTGAAGGTACTGCCAAAGGGCAGGTACTTGTGCACCAGCTGTACTGAGGAAAACCGGGAACGTATGTTAGAACAGATGGTTGAAACAGCCAGGGCGGAATATGGCGCAGAACCGGAGTTTACAGTGCAGATCATCGTGGTGTCCGGTATTTTACAGTGGAATTACGAGGTACAGGTCTATGTTGATAAATAAAATACAGATGCAACAACAAGAGTGTCGCGTACGCCTTAGCGCCGCGGCACTCTTGTTGTGAAGAGAGAAATATAAAATCCCTGTTATAGCAGAGGTGGTTTAAAAACCGGACGACTGCAATAACAGGGAGATATTTAGATATGAAAGACAGAGCAAAAGCTCATTGAGCTGACGGGGGCTGGGAGGTGCCTGGATTGCTCGGCTTCCTGGATCGGTGACGGCGGCGAGGATTGCCTGAGGGACGTGGCTTTGATTCACCCTGGCCCTGGGCCTCGCCCTGAGGCTGATGAGGCTCGCGGCGCTGCTCGCCCTTGGACTTGGGCTCCTGTCTGCGCCTGCCCTGGGAACGGGGCTGATCCTGACGGTTTCCGCCTTTCTGCCCTGAACGCCGCTGCCTCCTAGGCTGCTCCTGAGGATGAGGCTCATCTTGAACTGACACAGAGATCTCCCGAGGCTCCTCAACAGGCTGAGAAGCTGGAACGGCCTTCTTAAAGCGCGGCGCGCTTTTCGGCGGGTCCACCTTCCCCTGGGCCTTCATGGCGAGATATTCAGCGCGCTTGGCTTTACCGCCAAGAACCTCCACTTCGCTGGCGTCAAAGGTGCGTATAGGTGAGTCGAGCTGATCCTCAAGGCGCACACGGACAGTGCTCCTGAGTATGTTTACATCCAGGACCGTGGCCTTACCGGCCGGTGTCTCCACAAAGGAGTCCACTTTCGGAACGTTTTTTACAAGCTCCTCATAGGCGTCCTGCTCATACTTTAGGCAGCACATGAGCCTGCCGCACGTACCGGATATCTTGGTCGGATTGAGGGACAGCCCCTGGGTCTTGGCCATTTTTATGGACACTGGCTGGAAATCGTCCAGGAACTGGGCACAGCAGAAAGGCTTACCACATATTCCGAGCCCCCCAAGCATACGCGCTTCATCCCTGACTCCGATCTGACGCAGCTCTATGCGCGTCTTGAATATGGAGGCAAGGTCACGTACCAGATCCCTGAAATCCACCCGGCCATCAGATGTAAAGAAGAATAATATTTTATTCCCTTCAAAGTTATACTCCACATCCACCAGCTTCATATCCAACTGGTGTTTCTCTATCTTCTGCCGGCAGACCTCAAAAGCCTCCTGCTCACGCTTGTGGTTCTCCTGAGCCCGGTTTATATCCTCGGGAGTGGCCAGACGAAGAACTGGCCGCAGCGGAGGACGGACTGTGGAGTCATCAACCTGATGGTTGCCGGCTACACACTCGGCATATTCCATGCCCTTGGCTGTCTCAACGATAATCTTATCGCCAGGTGACACAGTAAGGCCGTTTGGATCGAAGAAATACACCTTGCCTTTGTTTTTAAATCGTACGCTAACAACTTCTGTCAATGTAGTTCTCTCCTGAAGGCGCGGCAGAACCGCGCTGTCTATTTATCAAAGTGATCCGGGTCCACAAAGCCGGCCATTATGAGGCCGGAAACGTGTCCGGAACTGACATTTGCCTCTAGATACTTAGAGGCGGTATCGAATATCTTGCGCGCCCTGCTTACGGCCACCGGCTCCATATTTATACCGGAGATGGCCAAATACCGGCGCAACCTGTCAAGGACTGTGGTGAACTCTAAACGGCTGAGCTTCTCTAAGGTGAGACAGGCCTGACAAATGATCAGAGGATCGCCGGAGAGAAGATCCTCAAGAAGCGCGGCTGCCTGCGTGTCATCGTCCTGAATAGAGCCGGATGCAGTTACCAGGCGCACCGTTTCACAGCGGGAACGGACAGTCGGCAGCAGACGCTCCGGATTGTTGGCTAAAAGAATAAATACAACGTGCCCCGGGGGCTCCTCCAACACTTTCAGCATGGCATTTTGAGCTTGTACATTCATCGCATCGGCAGCATGTATAATGTATACACTGCGAGACCCCTCATTAGGCGATACATAGGCCGCGGCACGGAGGACACGCATAGAGTCGACTGTGTGCTCTTTGGCGTCTTTCGCAAGTTCCACGTGGGAGATATCCGGATGTATGCCGCGTAGAGCCTTACGGCAATCACGGCACTTACCGCAGGGGAGGGGAGGATCTCCGGAACAGACTGCGGCCTGGGCAACGAGATTGGCCGCGTCCTCAATAGCGCCTGAATCGGCGCCGGTGATTATATAGGAATGGAATAGACGGCCCTCCCGCAGCCGGGAGGCCAACTGGGAGATGTCCATAATCTCACTCCTGTAAACTGATTACTTGTGATATAGCTTGTCTGACTGATATACGGGTTCACTGGTGACGTTGACGCCCAGCTTGCGGAGAAGGTTATCGTCCACCTGGGAAAGTATCACCGTGGAGTGGACGTCGCATCCGCGGAGCTTTTCCAACTGCTGCATGGCGATCTCCGCTGTGGGATCGGTGGCGGCGCATATGGAGAGGGCGAGCAGCACCTCGTCAGTATGGAGCCGCGGATTTTGGTTTCCAAGATGGTTTACTTTCAGATCCTGTACAGGCTCGATAATACTCGGAGACAGGAGGCGCACAGCGTCGTCAATGCCGCCAAGGGCCTTGAGAGCGTCCAGGAGCATGGCGGAAGTGGCACCAAGGAGCTTTGAGGTCTTGCCGACTATCACCCGGCCGTCCGGAAGCTCTATGGCTGAGGCGGGCTCGCCCGTCTCGTCGGCCTTCCTGAGAGCCGCGGCCCTTATAGGCATATTGTCCTCACTTACTCCCACCATATTCATAAGAAGTTTTATCTTCTCTATATCCTGCCCGTCAGATAAACCGCGGACAGCAGAACACTGGGCTGCGAAAAAGCGGCGGAGTATCTCGCGCTTTGAGGCCTCCTGACAGGCATCGTCGTCCACAATGCAGAAACCTGCCATATTCACGCCCATGTCGGTGGGAGACTTATATGGACATTCGCCGCCTGTCAGCCGCTCAAAGAGGGCGTGAAGCACAGGGAAAACGTCCACATCCCTGTTGTAGTTTACAGCTCTGACGCCGTAGGCCTCAAGATGAAATGGGTCGATCATGTTCACATCGTTAAGGTCGGCCGTAGCGGCCTCATAGGCGGCGTTCACCGGATGCTTTAGGGGCAGGTTCCAGATTGGGAACGTCTCAAATTTGGCATACCCGGCAGATATGCCGCGCTTTTGATCTTGATAGAGCTGGGACAGGCAGGTGGCCATCTTGCCGCTGCCCGGGCCTGGCGCTGTGACGACAACAAGCGGGCGGGTTGTCTTTATGTACTGGTTGCGTCCGTAGCCGTCGTCGCTGACTATCTTATCTATGTCACCGGGGTATCCTTCAATTGGATAGTGGAGGTATACTGTGAGCCCAAGGGCGTTAAGACGCTTCTTGAAAGCGTGAGCCGCAGGCTGGCCGCAGTATTGGGCGATAACTACACTGCCAACATATAGATCGAAGCTTCTGAACGCATCAATGAGACGGAGCACGTCCTGGTCGTATGTGATACCGTAATCGCCGCGGAGCTTGTTCTTCTCGATATCTGAGGCGTTTATGACTATAACTATTTCGGCCTGGTCACGAAGCTTTGTTAGCATCCTTATTTTGCTGTCCGGCTGAAATCCAGGCAACACCCTGGAAGCATGGTAATCGTCAAAAAGTTTGCCGCCGAACTCCAGATACAACTTGCCGCCGAACTCTTCTATACGCTTTATTATGTGCTCTGATTGGAGCTTAAGATACTTATCGTTATCGAATCCTATCCTCACGATCCCTATCCCCCGTGCGCCGTTTCTTGTCTTTATAACATGCCACGTTCTATTTTACATTTAAATATGCCGTCAAGTCAATAGCGATTAGAGTAAACTAACGATTTAGCCGCATATAACTTGAAAAGTCCCGGGCACGGAAACCGTACCCGGGAGAGTTTTGATCAGAGGGACTCTATCTTATCGGCGATGCCTGAGAGCCAGTCCCCGTCAAAGAGTTCGATTATACCGCCGTCGCAGGCTCCGGCCAGCTTGGGGTCAATGGGGATGCGGGCCACAGTGCCGATTCCGTGCTTTGCGGCGATCTCCTCCAGGTGGCTCTCGCCGAAAATGCTGTGGCTTTTGCCGCAGTCGGGGCACTTATAGTAGGACATGTTTTCCACGATGCCGACTATCGGCTTTTCCATCATCTCGGCCATTTTCACAGCCTTTTCCACAATGACCGAGACCAGCTCCTGGGGAGAGGTTACAACAACGATCCCGTCCACAGGTATGGACTGGAGGACTGTCAGGGGGACGTCGCCGGTTCCGGGAGGCATGTCGATAAACATATAATCCACATCGCCCCAGATGACCTCTTTCCAGAACTGCTGGACAACGCCGCCGATAAGGGGCCCGCGCCAGACTACGGGATCTGTTGGGTTATCGAGAAGCAGATTCATGGACATGATAGAGATGCCGGTCTTCGTCTTGACCGGGAACATGCCCTCATCACAGCCGGAGGCGCGCTCATTCACACCAAACGCCCGCGGTATGGAGGGGCCGGTTATATCAGCATCCATTATTGCGGTCTCATTGGCGCGGCGGGCCATCTCCACAGCCAGCAGGGAGGTGACAAGTGACTTGCCGACACCGCCCTTTCCGGACATAACGGCTATGACCTTCTTTATGTGGGACATCTCGTTGGGAGCCTCTAAAAAGCTCTCGGGAGACTGCTTCTGTGGTTCGGACTGCTGCCGGCTGGGACAGTCAACGCCGCAGGAGGAGCAGTCGTGGGTGCACTCTTCGCTCATAAAAAACCTCCAAAGGACAATAATTACCTTGTTTATACGTTTTTCCGTATCATGACAATATTATTCCTTTTGTGATGAGTAGTCAATGGTTTTTCAGTTTTTGCCGCCTGTTGGGATGTGGAGTGAAAATAGCCGAAAAGTATAGACAGTTATTAAAGATAAGTATTTTACATGAACACAAAAGAAAGTTATACTTAAAATAAGGTTTATATAGCCGAATGATAAAAATAGATGCCTCTTTGAGATAGGGCGTGCTGAAATATATCGGAATATGCCCTTGTACAGCGTGAATTCCAGACGCGAAATGAGATGCGGAGGATAGAAACAGGAATGAATGAACAGGAATTAATAAATTTAATAATCAGCCAGGTGGAGAAGGCTGTTGTTGGGAAAGAGCGTGTCCTAAGACGTGTGCTGCTGGCCTTCCTGGCCCGGGGACATGTCCTGCTGGAGGATATACCGGGCGTGGGCAAGACTACTGTGGCCCTGGCGTTTTCAAGGGCAATGGGACTGGACTGCCGGAGGGTACAGTTTACGCCTGATGTTATGCCCTCTGACCTGACAGGCTTCTCTGTTTTCAACAGGGAACATCAGAAGATGGAATATCAGCCGGGAGCGCTGCTCTGCAACCTGTTCCTGGCCGATGAACTGAACAGGGCCTCCAGCCGCACCCAATCGGCGCTGCTGGAGGCCATGGAGGAGGGCCAGGTGACAGTTGACGGAGTATCACACCCTGTCCCAAGCCCGTTTCTTGTGATCGCCACCCAGAACCCCACCGGAGCGGCTGGAACGCAGCTGCTGCCGGACTCGCAGCTGGACAGATTCTCAATGCGCCTCTCCATAGGGTATCCCTCCAGAAGCGATGAGGCGGTTATGATCAGGGCCAGGCAGGGCAGGAATCCGCTCAATCAGGTGGAACAGGTGGCTGACCGGGCCATGTTTGAGTATCTGCGCAGATCGGCGGAGCAGGTCTATATATCAGATCAGGTGTTGGACTATCTGCTCAGACTCATAGAGGCCACAAGGGAGGACCCGGATATCCTGCAGGGGGCCAGCCCAAGAGCGGCGCTGGCTTTGACATCAGTGAGCCGGGCGCTTGCCATGGCATCGGGCAGGGATTATGTGATACCTGAGGATGTGGGAGACGTATTCTGTGATGTGATAGCCCACCGGCTGATCTGCGTGTCTCAGACTGGGGGGATCAGGCGATCCGGTACAGAGGCGGCCATGAGAATATTACGCTCCGTAAAGCCGCCGAGGCTGAGGTAGGATATGGTGAGAAGGCAGATTCTATACTGCGTTATACTGCTGTCCTCAACAGTTTTCTTGATCTTCCACGAGGGATATATCGCGTTCTATCTGTTTGCCTGTACTCTATTTGTGCCGCTGCTGTCAATACTGCTGAGCCTGCCGGTGCTGCTCAGTACACGGCTGAGATTAAGCCCGGGTGAGGCGGTATATTTCAGAGGGCAGGCCGGAGAGTGGTGGATCCAGACTGAGAGAGGCGGATCTCTGCCTCCGCTCAGGCTGACATTGCGTGTTGTATCCCGCAACATGTGGACGGGTGATGGACATGACAGGAAATACTCGCTGCCGCGGACAGCGGGGCGCTGGAGGTTCACTCTGCCAATGGACACCTCCCACTGCGGCATGGTAAGCGCGCGGCTGGTCAGTGTGCGAATGACAGATTATCTGGGCCTTCTTGCCTTCCCGTGCAGGAACGTGGAGGGGGGAACGGCTCTTATCGTGCCTCCTCCCACACCGCAGGAGAAGATACCATCCTTTGACTTTCCGGATGAGCAGATGGCCGTAAACCGGCGGAGCAGTTCCTCCGAGGACTATGAACTGCGCGACTACCGGGAGGGGGATCCGCTTCGGAGCATACACTGGAAGATGTCCTCGAAGTGGGACAGGCTGATAGTAAAGGAAAGGCAGGGACGGCCTCCAAAAGTTGTCATATCTTTCAACTGCTTTGGACCGCCGGAGGCGCTGGACCGGGGCCTTGAGAATCTCCAGGCAGTCTCCAATGGACTGCTGCAAGGGGGATATCCACATCAGATACGGTGGATAAACGCCGCTGGGGAGAGGTTCTCTGGCGATATATACAGGCAGGAGGACGTGCTGCCCTGCATGGAGCGGATGCTCTCCGCCCGCGCACCATCACGGGAGCCGGATCTGGCGGATGATCCGATAGGCGATGCGCATGTGCCGCGGATAGATATAACATCCGGAGAGGAGGCGCGGGCGTGACCAGTTCAAAGACCAAAAAGGACGGCGCGCGGTATGGGCGTGGGCGGAAGACAGCCGCCCCGGCTTGGAGAGACGGCCTTATTCATTTCCTCCTCCTGACGGGCCTCTTCCTGTTTGTAACCAGGACATACGGGCTTCCAGCACCCCAGTGGACAGTACTGATCGCGTGCCTGACGGCCTCCGGGACGGCTCTAGCCATCTGGTCCCTGAGGCGGCACAGGTTGGGGCTGGTGCTGTTCCTGTTGATGCTCCTTGCCTTGGGGCTTTTGATATGGAGAAACTGGGAAATCTTTTATGATGGTGCCGTTTTATGCGGCCGGGCGGCCTCGGAGATGATGTCCGAGACGTTCCCGGCGTTTGGAGATATCATCTGGCCGGAAATGTTATCCCAGGGTACGGGTCAGACGGCCGCCGTCTGTTTTCTGGCGGGCTTAATATTTTTGTATGCCGTGGCTCTTGGATGGCCGGTGATGTGCCGCCGCTCCAGCTTGCTTGCGGCCATAATGCTCCTGCCGTGGATCGTCCCGGCGTTTTTGGCAGAGCTCGATATAAGCTGGGGATATGCGGCCCTGATCACAGTCGCATGGGTCGGGCTGCTGCTGACAGGCCAGGAAGGATCTGCCGCTCTGACGGGTACTGGAATACTGACTGCGGCCGTGCTTGGTGCGGGGGCGCTGTTTATGGCGGCGCTGCTGTATCTATTTCCAGCGGAGACATATAGCCGTCCGGCCTGGACGGACAGCGTAAGGACACAGCTTATGTCCCTCAGCGCGCGGGTGATCGGGCAGTTTGCCGATGTAGAGATGGAGGGCGGAGGGGCTGCAGATACCGCGCCCCAGGGGCCTGCCGGCACAGTGGATCTATCAGTGGCGGGTCCACGCGCCTATACGGGTGAGGCCGCGCTGTATGTGGAGAGTGACAGAACCGGGGCCCAGTACCTGAGAGGCGCGGCGTATGGCGTCTATACAGGTACCGCCTGGGAGCGGATCGGAGGGGAGGCACAGATGGAGCTTGCGGCGGCCCTGGCCGGGAGACCAGAGAACCTGCCGCTGCTGCTCCCTGCAGCTGACCGCCAGACAGATCAGGTCCATACAACAACCATCTACCATACGGACAGGCCAAGCAGAATGATTTACTTCCCATACCAGCCCATAAGTGTAGAATGGGCCTCCCTGTCGTATGACTCTGTCCTGATCTCGCCGGTCAACAGGAGATCATATACCATCCGATGGATACAAACGCCGTTGGAACCCGCGGCAGATGCCCAGACGGCGCTGGCGGAGGAGGGGTACAGGCAGTTCGTGTATCAGAACTATCTTGATGTGCCGGAAGATACGGCGGGTTTCCTGTTACAATGGCGTCAGGACGTAGAAGCCGGGATCGGCGTCGAGACAGGTCCGGTGGATACCGGATCCGGCCAATATGCGGATGTATTAACCGAGGCTGAGCGCATCAGGGAGCTGCTGGCGGCCACCACGGAGTACGACCTGCAGGCGCCGTATATGCGGTCCAATGGCGATTTTGTAACATACTTCCTGGGAGAGAGCCGCAGGGGGTACTGCATGCACTACGCCAGCGCCGCCGCGCTTCTGCTCCGGATGGAGGGAATACCCGCAAGGTATGTGAGCGGGTATCTGGCCCAGATCACAGGCCCGGAGTCTACCCCTGTTCCGGACTCCTCGGCCCACGCCTGGGTTGAGGTCTATCTGGACGGGTATGGCTGGTATCCGGTGGAGATGACCCCCTCGGTGGAAGTGCCGATGGAGCAGACAGAACCGGAGCAGGAGCCTCAACTGCCTGAGGAACAGCCGGAGCCATCGCCGCCGGATGAGACGCCGGAACAGGAACCGGAGACACCGGCGCCTGAAGAGGGAGAGCAGGCGGAGACAGACATAGGCGAGGCTGAGACAAATGGCACCTCACCGTGGCTGTGGATAATCCTGGCTGCTATAGGCCTGGCCCTCTCGCCTGTATTGTTCAGGACATACCGGCGCCGCCGGCTGGAGGCGTTGCCTGGGAGGACTGACTACACCAGAGCCGCGATCGACGCGTACAAATGGTTCCAGAGGCTGGAACCGTGGGGAGGAATTGCCGGACCGGAAGTTATGGATGCTGTTCGCAAGGCGTGCTTCAGCAGACAGGGATTGACACAGGGGGAGTATGATCTTGTTTTGACAGGACTTAAAAGTGAGCTCTCCCGTCTGGACAGAGAACTGCCATGGTGGAAGAGGGCGGTTTACCGGGTATTTTTCCCACCTGTGAGGACCGACGGTTGACAGTCAGATGTACTTGAACGCTGGCGGCAGGTCCGCAGACCTGGTGTAAAGTTCCATGTTTGTAATTGAAAGCTGTGCTTATTTAATAGAATAATTGACATATACAAGTAAAATTTGCAATGCTGCGGATTGCTGTAAAATCATTCTATAGCATTGCAAATTATGAAACGCATGTAAAATAAGGTTGCAAATAATGCCATGTGATGCTATAATCCCATAATGAAAAATGGATGATTGGGCATACTTTTAGAAGAGCTCTTTATATTATAAAAGTTGTTGGGAAGGTGAGCCTTTGTATAAATATATCATCAAAGGTGGGAAGCCGCTATATGGCGAGGTAGAGATCAGCGGAGCCAAAAATGCCGCCGTCGCCATTATACCGGCTGCTCTTCTGGTGGACGGTGTCTGCCGGATAGAGAACATCCCACAGATCTCTGATGTGACGATGCTTCTTAATATACTAAAGCGCATGGGTGCCAGCATACGCACGGTCGACAGACACACGATGGATATAGACTGTTCAGGTGTCACCAGTACCAACGCGGATTTTGACATGATGCGGAGGATACGTGCCTCATACTATCTTATCGGGGCGCTTTTAGGCAGGTTCGGCAGTGCGACGGTTGCCATGCCGGGAGGCTGTAACTTTGGCGGCGTACGGCCTATAGACCAGCATGTCAAAGGGTTTGAGGCCATGGGAGCCACGGTCGATGTACGCAACGGGCTTGTTGTTGCGAAAGCGCCGGAGGGCGGCCTGCGCGGCTCTGAGATATACCTGGACGTAGTCTCAGTTGGAGCCACAATAAACCTGATGCTGGCTGCAGTTTTTGCTCAGGGGACTACGGTTATTGAGAACGTGGCCAAGGAGCCGCACATAGTCGACGTGGCGAACTTCCTAAACTCAATGGGCGCCGATATACGCGGGGCCGGTACCAATGTCATTAAAGTGCGCGGTGTAAAGAGGCTCCAAGGTGGATTCTACTCCATAATACCCGACCAGATCGAGGCGGGCACATATATGGCGGCCGTTGCCGGAACTGGTGGACGGCTCCTTATCAAGAACGTAATACCAAAGCATATGAACTGCATTTCCGGCAAGCTGGAGGAGATGGGCGTCACGATAGAAGAGGGTGAGGACTGCCTGCTTGTAAAGCGGGACCGTCCTCTGCGCCGCACGAATGTAAAGACCCAGCCATACCCCGGCTTCCCGACGGATATGCAGCCACAGCTCTCCACAATACTCTGCCTGGCACAGGGCACATCCATAGTTACTGAGGGAGTGTGGGAGAACAGATATAAATATGTGGACGAGCTTCTCAAGATGGGCGCCAACGTGCGTGTGGACGGACGCATCGCCATAATAGAGGGTGTTGAGCAGTTGACGGGGGCACCGCTGAAGGCATATGACCTGCGGGCCGGAGCAGCCATGGTGATAGCGGGGCTGTGTGCTTCCGGTGTTACGGAGATTGAGGGCGTTGAGTATATCGAGCGTGGATACGAGGAAATAATAGAAAAGCTCCGCCGTGTGGGAGCCGACATTGAGGCCGTAGATATCCGTGAACCAGATGATGAGAAAGATATAGAGAGAATAGGCTGAAACCACAAAAAAGGGTGCGCGCGGGCGCACCCTTTTTGACACCGCGATATGGGAAAATATGTATTTTTCCTTGACATCGGATAAAAAATGGGGTAATCTATTAAAAAAATTGAAAGAGGCGCGAATTATGTTACGAAAAATCATGTCCTGCCTTCTGGCACTCGCCGCGGTATTAAGCCTTGGCACCACGGCGCTGGCAGTAGAGGGGGAAGAAACTGTTTCCGGAACTTTCGCTGATGTCCAGGAGGACGACTGGTATTATGAGGCAGTGGAGTTTGTCTACTCCCAGGGGCTTATGGACGGCGTTGACGGGGGGAATTTTGACCCTGAGGGCAGCATGTCCAGAGCGATGGTGGCCACGGTGCTGTGGAGGATAAGCGGTGAGCCTGAGGTGGAGTATGACCTTCCCTTTGAGGACGTGCCCGACTGGGCCTGGTACGCACCGGCGGTCCGCTGGGCCGCCAGCCGCGGTATAGTGAATGGCATCAGCAACACGGAGTTTGCGCCGGATACGGCGGTGAATCGTGAGCAGATGGCCGCAATGCTGCACAGATACGCCGTGACGCCGGTGGTGGATGAGGACCTGACGGGGTTCTCCGACTACGAGGAAGTCAGCTCCTGGGCCCTTGAGGCCATGAGGTGGGCCGTGGACCAGGGCATAGTGACAGGCATAGGCGCAAACCAGCTGTCGCCTAAGGGCAGGGCCACCAGGTGCCAGGCCGCCGCCATGTTCATGCGCTTTTTAGGCGACGCCGTGGGGTGAGAAAGTTTACATATCTTTCGTTTTAAAACCTTGGCAGAGTTAAATACAAAATGTGCTATAGATAAAATAGTCTCGGGGCAGCCTTGCCGCCCCGAGACTATTTTATCTTCACATTGAAGGAACATTTCTGCCCTACGTTATGTCTAAATATATGGAATATAAAAGAGGAGGTGCGGGAAATGAAAAGGATGGCAGCCGTTTTTGCCGCAATGCTTATGCTGGTGACACTCTGCGCCTGCGGGGCCGAAGAGAGCTTTTCTCCAGGAGTGCTCATTGGCGAGGATACAGAGGCAGTCGCCGTGTCGCATACCGTAGCAGGAACGCTGGAGACTGCCGACCTGACAGGCACCGGCCTTAACGACCTTATCCGCTGGGCCGGGGGGCTGGAGTGCGAGAGCGTGGAATTTGAGGAGGGTGAGACACCGGGGGACGCTGAGGGAGGCGAGGCCTGGTCCTTCTCCACATCGGATGGCGAGCTGTTCTCATATATATCTGTGGGCTCCAGTTCGTATATACTGGCGGATGGTGACTGGTATCTGGTGGGAAACCCCACGGAGCCTCCAATATCATCGTACAAGGTGGATTCTTTATCTTGACATCTACAATCTCTGCTGATAATATATTATGGATAATCTGAGGCCAGCTGAGAGGTGGAGTATGGGATATCTTCTTAAAAGCGGTACAGTTTTCACTGGCGGGAGCTTTAAAAAGGCGGACGTGCTTGTTGAGAACGGGCA
>CALXAF010000041.1 GCA_944386185.1 uncultured Oscillospiraceae bacterium | reverse complement strand
GAACTATTGAGAACATCGACGTGCTCTGGATACGGAGGAACGCCGTAATCCGTGCTTTCGAGGTTGAACACTCCACCTCCATATATTCTGGCCTGCTGCGTATGGCTGATTTGATGAGCCTGCAGCCCAACTTAAAAATAAAGGCTCACATCGTGGCTCCGGCCTCGCGGCGTGCCAAGGTGCTTCAGGAAATTTCGCGTCCGGTCTTTGCCCTGATGGAGAGCGGCCCAATGTCTGAGTCCTGTTCATACCTGTCATACGACGCGGTGAGAGCTCTTGGCAGCGAGAGGAACCTTTCACATATGAACGACAGTGTCCTTGAAGAGTACGAGGAATACGCCCAGGAATCCGATTTTTAGCGGTGCAATAATTCTAATATAAATTTATACTTTTATAAGTTTACGCAACGGTGTTGTATATAATAAAGCGGCCTGTTACAGGCCGCTTTATTATATACATATTCAGGCGTTGATAACACTCTTTGCGAAAAAGAAGACTTCCATCTTTATTGTAGTTAGTATCCAAACGTTTCTTTCGCCAATGATATTTGCTTCATGGCGTGGACACCAAACGGGCAATTACGGTCACATGAACCGCACTTCAGGCACTCGCTGGCATGGTGTTCAAGCAGGCTGTAATGCATTGCTACTGTCTCTGGTACGAATCCTTGCGCCAATGCCAGATTGAGATATTTATTTACACTAGCCACGTCTATCTTCACGGGGCAGGGGGCGCAATGCCCGCAGTAAATACACCGTTCTGAAAATGAATGTTTCTCTAAATGGCTGAGTACAGGCGCATAATCCCGTTCATTTTCAGGTGTTTCAAAGTAACGCATCGCTTCACATATCTCTTCTGTTTTATGAAAGCCTCCAATAACTGTTGCCACAGCCGGCCTTGTCAGTGCGTAATGCAGACACTGGGCTGTTGACAATCTAACTCCAAACGGCGAAAGCTTTTCATCTAATAAATCTCCGCCGCCAAAAGCTTTCATCACTGTTATTCCTATGCCATTCGCCGCACAGGTCAAATAAAACTCTTCCCTGACAGGGTCAATATTATGGAGCGCTTTTTCATAACTCTCGTCCGCCCATAGATCCTCAAGGTTCTCAGAGGGAGGCACCATATCGTAACACGGGTTCACGCTGAACAGTACAACCTCTATATCTCCCAGTTCCGCAGCCATTTTTGCCGTAACAGGATTATGGGAGCTCACACCTATGTGTTTGATTACTCCTGATTTTTTAAGCTCCCTAGCGTATTTGTATATTGGTCCATCAAACACCTTGCAAAAGTCTTCCTGTCCATCTACGCAGTGGAGCATACCCACATCAATGTAATCAGTTCCTATATTTCTCATCATGTTTTCAAAGGATCTCTTTGTCAAGTCAAAATCCCTTGTCCGCAAATACTGATCGTTCTCCCACGCTGTGCAGAGGTGCCCCTCAATGAATATATTTTTTCGTTCACTCCCAAGCGCAGCCCCAAAATTTCTATGAAGCTGTGGGTCGGAATTGTACATATCAAAATAATTTATACCGTTTTCAAGTGCGCAACTGACAAGCCGACATATCTCTTCACTGTTTTTATTAACAAGGCCCTCGCTTCCCATTCCGATCACTCCGGCCATTATGCCCGTATTACCAAGTTGTCTATATTCCATCTAATTACCTCCAAAAACGGATTATCTCATGGCAAATGGGCACCCCTTTCTGGAGTGCCCATTTGGTAATAACGAATTAGAATGCTGACTTATATATCTCCACAGCATCGTTAAAGCGGATAGGCACAAATGCGCCGTCCTGATAAGCTATGGTTGACGGGATATTAAACCTCTCTGCGTATTTTTCAATATCCTCATACTTGGCGCCCAACTCTCCAAGCTTCTTAGGCATTCCTATCTTATCATAAAACTCTTCAAGCTTTTTTATGCCCTGTTCAGCTATCTCACGCTCTGGAAGCGTCGGGTCTACACCAAATACATTGACTGCAAAGTCCACATAACGGTAGATATTGTCATCATTCATAGCCCAGCGAAGCCAATGTGGTGTTAAAACGGCAAGCCCCTCTCCATGTATGTTATCACATGCCTCGTTTATAGAATTCTCGAGCCCGTGGACACTCCATGACACATAGTTGCCCTTTACGATTATGCCGTTATTTCCCCACGCTCCGCACCACATAAGGTTAGCGCGTGCTTCATAATTATCAGGTTCTTCAAGCGCTATAGGCGTATATTTTATCAGGGTTTTCATCATACCCTCTGCAGTACGCGCCTGTAGATAAGCTCTCTTTTCGTTGGAAAAGTATGACTCAATAATGTGACACATAATGTCCGACACACCAGCGGCAGTCTGTCTGGCAGGCAGGGTATATGTGAATTCCGGATTCAAATAAGATACTCTTGGACGAACATATGGACCATGCGCACCGGCTTTCTTGTGTGGAACGATCGTATCGTTAAGCCAAGTGCTTCCTGTCGCCATCTCAGAGCTGGTTGCCGGAATTGTCAGTACACACAGTACAGGGAGCACTTTATCTGTACTCACTGTCTGGCCGGCCAGATCCCAAATGTCGCCATCATAATAGTAACCACAGGCGATACCTTTAGCGGAGTCGATGACGCTCCCGCCACCTACTGCCAGTACCATGTCAACTTTGTTCTCACGCGCTATCTCGATACCCTTTCTTATGAGGCTTACACGTGGATTTGGCTGTACTCCGCCAAGCTCAACAACAAAGTATCCATTCTCCTTCAAAATAGATGTCACCTGGTCATAGACACCGTTTTTCTTAATGCTACCGCCACCATATAGCATGAGTATGCGCTTACCATAGCGGTCAATACCCTCAGGCAGATGCTCAAGGGCTGTTTTTCCAAAGAATATCTGTGTGCTAACCCAAATCATGAAATTGTCCAGTGAATTATCTATAGGTGTAACTTCGTGTTTACTCATAATATAGTTCTCCTTATACTATTTCGGTATTTACTCTGCATAGGACTGGAACTCGTCCAGCAACTTCCACAGCTTGTCCTCATCATCCCATAGGCGCATCAGGACGTTTCCTACTATGGCACCCTGCATTCCGGCGTTCTTTCTTTCAGCCATATCAGCACCCGTAGCGATCTCAGCTACTGCCCAGATCTGGCACTTTACCCCTCCATCTCGAGCAAGTTTTACGCGGTCTGCCCAAGCGTGGCATTTACGATTCAGCGGCTCTGTAACACGTTTTGTGCGCATAAGTACTACGTCATCGGCACCATAATTTTTAGCATCCTCTATGTCGTATTCCGCCTGATGATAACCTATGTTGCCCTTGACGAAAGAGATGCCGTTCTCTTCCATGAGTTTTTTACACTCCTCATGTTCTCCGGCTATCATGTTGTACTCTGCTTTGATCTCCTTAAGAAAATCAACATACTTTTCAACACCAATGGCATCTATAACATCAGTATAGACCACCATGCTGATAAGCATGTCCGGGTGTGCTCTGCGGATATCTCGTACAACATCCATGTAATAGTTGTAGTCTGAATTCTTCTCTAAGGCGTCACGCATCATCTGCTTTACAAAATCCGTCTCTCCAAACGGATCGCTTGACGGCATATCCAGTTGTATACCATTTACGCCGTGTTCAGCATAACGGTCCACCATCTCCTTAGTCTTTTCAACTGTTGGACAGGCCAAAGTAAAATAATATAAGATTTTAAAGCTCATATGCTGTTTCTCCTTGAAAAATTGTAAAAAGTTATTTCTCTCCAAGTATTTTCCTGCGCTCACTCTCAGCAACACGTTCAGCAGTGATCCAAAGGCCAAATGTAACAACGATCATCACCGCATATAGTATCCAAGCCGGATTATAGCTGCCAAAGTTGTCGTATAGCATAGCGGAGATCAGGTTCCCTATTGCAATTCCAACAAAGTAGATCAATGTCACAACACTGTAATTCGCGCTGTAATCCAAATCTCCAAAAAGGGCGTTGGTCATAGCTGTAGGTGGTGCTATCTGGATACCTGAACCGAGTCCGAAAAACACAGCTGAAGCTCCCGCAAAAACCATGCTCTTTGACATTGGCAGGCATACAAATGAAATAAATGTAAGAAGGCAACAAAATGCACTGGCCTTTTTGACACCAAAGCGGTCATAGACTCCTCCCATAAGCGCTTTACTTAGGATGCCTATACCATTTGTTATCGAGAACAATAATGCAGCGGTCTCTCCATCAATTCCCAAGTCCGTCCAGAAGGTCACCATATGGTATATCACTCCATAGGCGGTGAGGGAGCTGAAGAGGATTCCCAAAGAGAATATCCAAAAGCTCTTTGTTCGCAGTGTCTGTGCCCTCGTAAGCCCACTTAGAGTAGTCTTCTCATTATCTGTTTCAGTTGCACCATAGGGCAAAAGTCCCATAAGCGACGGTTTCTCCTTAATAAAAAACAGGACAGCCGTCAAAGACAGTACCAGACAAGTCGCTGCGATCACCACGTATCCTGTCCTCCATCCACTGTTCATGATAACCGCCGTAACAATTGGTGACATAATCATAGTGGATATTCCAGAGCCGCTAAACGCTATACTTGTAGCAAGCCCACGATCCTTTATAAACCAATTGGATGTCAATATCACAATCGGTACCGCACCTATCAGGCACGACGCAAATCCACAAGCGCCAAACAGCAGATACATAATATAAATATTGGGCACTACAGCATACAGCGCCTGTATTGCAGCAACAAAAAATGTCCCTGTAATCAGCAACGGCTTGAACGACTTATGTTTGAAGAGCCGCGGCATGAATGGGACAGTTACCATAACTACCCCATTGTAGATCGTGGATGTTGTAGAAAATGCGGAACGCGATATAGAGAGGTCCTGTGTAACAGGTTTTATGAATATGCTGTTCAGTCCTAAAATCAAACCAGATGTGGCTGAGAGCAGTATGCATCCAAACACTATGGCCCATCCGTAATACAGCGTCCTTTTTTTATTCAATTTAGTTATTCCACCCTCTTTTTTCCGTACTTATACGTAGTCCGGCAGGTAACTGAGAACATCGGTACGGTAAAAGGCGTGTGCACTCTCAAAGCGTGTCATAGAAGAATCCTTCCGTAGATACGACGTATAATCGCACGCTATAAGTGGAAATCCTTCTTCTACCTCCATGTAATGGGCAAGTTCTGAAGTTGCTCCCACCACATATATCTGCTTATCACGGGCCTCTAATATCCCTCCAAAATAGTTGTATGCGATATCATATAAAGATACGTTTGCCGGATTATACGCCTCAAACCCACGTGCATTCTCCGGATGCATGATCCCTCTGACATACACCCATGGCTTATCATCAACACAGTGTATGCGGTCAAGTACAAATACGCTTGTACCTGGTTCAATTTGCAAAACTTCAGCATCCTTTTGCGGGCATGGTTCAGTTTTCAGCATTACAAACACTCTTGTGTGTTTCCTGTTATGACGTTCAACCAACCTTTTGTATCCGCTATACCCCAGATCCTCCCGCTGGTTCTTTGGGAGCATCTCACTATTTTTGCTGCAGAAAGTGCCTTTGCCCTTGATACGGTATATATAACCTTCATCGTACAGCTCATCGAGAGCACGTCTTACCGTGACCCTGCTCAATCCATACCGTTCCATAAGTTCATACTCCGTGGGAAGCTGTTCATCTGGTGATATTTTTCCTGAGAGTATCGAGCTTACAATTGACTCCTTAATCATACGGTATTTCGGTATTTTATCGTTTTTTCCCACATTATTGTAGACAATCGGCATACTATCCTACCTCACCATCTATTAATTTGATAACAGAAATACTCCTGTTCAAAAATGTCTCTTTACTAGTATCATCAGTTGTATTAATATATATCAGATAATATACGTGTATGTCAATCGTCTAGTCGCTGTTTCATGGTGAGGCAAATTGCATGGTAAAAAGCAAGTTTTTTCAAATTCCGGTCAGTAAATCACCTTCTCAACAACTATCTGGCTGAAAATTTAAACTTTTCAGGTCATTTCTTGACCTTGCTTAGCTCCGCCAACACTTTGAAACTGTCGGAAAAGCGCCCATAATTTGTCTTGTTCATTCCAAAGCCTCATTAATACATTTCCAACTAAGGCACCATCCGCCCCGGCATCGCAAACCTCCTGCATCATCTCCTTTGTTGCTATTCCTTCTACCGCGTATATTTTCGCCCTGACACCTTTATTCCTTAGGAAATGTATCTTATCAGCATAAGTCGGACAATCTTTACGAGAAGATTGTGAGTGGAGTTTATAGTTCAGCGCTATGACATCGTTTTTTTGCGCCTTGACTGCCATTGATACTTCGTGATCTGTCATATCTTTTGATACAGAGGATAGGAGCCTAATACCCGCCTCACGCAGGGATGCACGCAGTTCTATATCATTTGATACAAGCATCAAACTGGAAAAACCCGTATCAAGAAAATATCTTACAAACCTTTCAAAGCCTATGTTCTCTATTACATCCGGATACAACACCAAGTGGATATCTACGTCCTTATTTTCACTTCTCACAGCGCTCAACGTATCCATAAACTTGTCGTATCCGTGGTACTCTTCGAGAGCTCTGGCCATCATTTCTTTTACAAATGGCGTCTCATAGATTGGATCTCTGGATGGCATATCTATCTGCAGTGCTTTCGCCCCATGTTGTATGTACTCCTGTATCTTTTCTACGGACGCTTCAAGGCTTGGACAGACTAATGTTATATAGTATATAACTTTAAAATCCATAGTTCACTCGGCCAGCGACTGGAAATCCGCGAATAGATTCCACAGTTTATCCTCATTATCCCAGAGCCGCATAAGCACGTTGCCTATTATTGCTCCCCTGGCTCCAGTTTTTTTGATGGCGGCCAGTTCCTCTTTTGATTTGATGCCAAATACACTGTATATATTTCCTTTTACACCACGTTGGCGCATATAGGCATACTTCTTCTCCCAAGTCTCGTATCCAGGTCTATCGACTTCACCTGGTTTTTTGTTCCTTAGGCTGATATAAGAATCCTCTTTACCCTCAGCGCATAGGTCGATATCCTCGTCGTGCATCTCGTGAGTCGTTGTTCTAAACACCTGTATTCCCTGTTTCTCCGCATACTCACGATGCTCAGGAGTAATTCCAGGTACCATTATCGATGCCGCATTTATCTCTTTTATAAATGAACAGAACTTTTCGAGGCCGATAGAGTCTATCACGTCATCGTACACAACTATGTGGATTTCAAGATTAGGATGCCTTCTGCGTATCTCACGGATAGCGTCCATATAGTGGTCATAGTCCGGGTTTGAATCAAGTGTACCCTTCATCATGCTCTTAACGAATTCCGTCTCAGCAAACGGATCTTTCGACGGCATATCAATCTGGAAAGCCGTCGCGCCATGGTCGATATATTTATCAACCATCTCTAGCGTCTTATCCACTGTTGGGCATGCGATGCAGACATAATAAACAGGTGTAAATTTCATGCTGGTTCCTCCATCTAATATTATTTAAGTACGATCCATCAGCGAGTCTTTATAACTCAGCATTACCAAAGGTGTCTGTATACCGTCAAGTTAATTTCTAATCGCGGACTTGAAGGCTTTAACTGTTTCCACGAACTTCTCAGGCTCGTCAACAAGCGTCAACAGAGATGTACCCAGGAAAAAGCCATCAGCTCCGGCATTCTGCAGTGTAACGACATCGTCTGGCTTCCTGATTCCGCCGCCGCAATATATCGGGCCATTAATCCCATTGCCACGTATATACTTTATCAGTTCAGCAGGTGTCTCAAGTCCAGCTGTGAGTTTCTGACCTTCTCTAGGAAACGCCTGCATATATATGAACCCATCTGTGTTCTGCGCATGCTTCAGCCGTTCCTCATCCGGAACATACGTTATTAGCCCAGCCTCATGTATATCGTGTTCACGAAGCGCCTTCCTCACATCAGGGTCACTGAGGTCAGGGCTGTTCACGTCATGTATGCCTGTATCTGAACAGAATTGAGCCAAAGCTTCCGCCCCAATCGTCACGGCCACATCGTTATACAGCAGGATCGTCACATCCACCTCAGGATACTCCTGGCGGATCCTCCGTATACCTTCCAAATGCAAACTATAGTCAGGACAGGCAGTAATGGCCTGTTTCATAAG
>CALXAF010000040.1 GCA_944386185.1 uncultured Oscillospiraceae bacterium | reverse complement strand
GGAGAGCCCAATGGACACAAAGCCCACGAGCTGCTTCATACTACATATGTAAAACGTCCTGTACACAGAATATAATCTGTGTGAAATAATGAACTCCCTCGGCGAAAGCCGAGGGAGTTCATTATTTATGCTCAGCCGCCAAAGAAGAGATAGCTGAACATTCGGCAGCAAATATCCCACCAGTTTAACTTTTCTACATTATCTCCGGCGATTATGTCGGTTACTGCTATGGTCTCTCCATTACAGGAAACTGTAAGTGTGCCGAGCTTTTGTCCGGCAGACACAGGGGCGGTGAGGCTTTCAACCAATTCAACGTCTTTTTCTATGGACTGAAGATCTGTTTTTTTCACAAGTATAGGTGTCGTATCTGCTAAAACAGGCTGCACATAATCGTTTTCACCGAGAGTGACAGGTATGGGCGGCAGTACTTCGTCGGGATAGGGAACTGTCAGAGTGTATGCTGCAAAGCCAAAGCTGAGAAGAGTTTTTGCACTTTCGAACCGATCGGCAGAAGATTTGCAGTTTAAAACAACAGCTATGTATTCCACGCCATCCCGCTGAGCTGTGGCTGCGAGACAATGACCGGCGGAACTCGTATAGCCGGTTTTCAGTCCGGTAGCGCCAGAGTAATATCGTATGAGCTTATTTGTGTTGGAGAGCCCAAAAGTGCCGTCCCTTATGGAATCCATCCATATTGTGGTGTACTCTTTTATCCATTCGTGACGGATAAGCTCACGTGACATAAGGGCAATATCGCGAGCTGTGGTGAGATGATCAGGATCGTCCATAAGACCTGTGCAGTTGGTAAAGTTTGTATTGGACATACCAAGCTCGGCGGCTCTATCATTCATTATAGTTACGAATGCCTGTTCAGAGCCTGAGATATGCTCTGCTACAGCCACAGCGGCATCATTTGCAGAGGAAACAACGATGCACTTGAGCATCTCTCCAAGGCTCATCTGCTCTCCCTCCTCAAGATAAACCTGACTGCCGCCCATGCTGGCTGCCCTGGCGCTGGTGGTGACAGTGTCGTCAAGGGAAACTGTGCCGTTCTCTACGGCCTCTACAATAAGGAGTATTGTCATTACCTTGGTGACGCTGGCAGGCTCTAACCGCTCATCTGCATTTTTTTCAAATATAACTGTGCCCGTTTCCTTTTCAATAAGAATGGCGGAAGGAGCAGGGATGTCTATTTCCTGGGCAGTGGCAGGAGCCGGTTCCTCGTCAAATACGGTGGCTGGGACATCTTCATCCGGTTCCGACTCCATTGAGATATCAGCCGCGGCGACAGGTATGGAGAGAATTAGAGCTAATGTTAAAATCAAGGCGAGCTTTTTCATATGGAATCCCCCTTTGTCTTCTGATGAAGGATATGATTTGTCCAACGCCAATATTCCTCTTGAAATTTTTTGCGAACTCTGCTATACTTGCAGACAGACATTTGGAAGCGCGGATATAGTTCATCGGTAGAACGACGGCTTCCCAAGCCGTAGAGGTGGGTTCGATTCCCATTATCCGCTCCACGTCGTCGCAAACTATGTTCTGCGTATAGCTTACATAGTCTGCGACGACGATTTTTTTATGATAGCGGTTGCTCTCATGTTTTATATTGGATGTTCTTTTAGAGCGATTTTAAATCTTAGAAGACATATGTTTCAACCAGCTTTGACATAATGTGAATTTCCCCGATTGCATTTTCTAAATGAAAGATGCCCAACTTATGCCCTGTGCTGTCGTTATAAATTTTGCTGAGTGAAGGGGAACGACTGAGTATGTCGTTGGCAATGATATCATTTGTTTCAAAGACAGCTTTACCGTAATACCGTAAGAACTTCCCGCCTTTTGAAGCGCATATTTCAACATTAGGATTTACCTGCATTTGTGCGTATACGTCTTTAAATGTGCCGACTCCAAAATAGAGTTTATCATCTTTTAAAAGATGGAAACCAATTGGGCGGCACCTTGGTTTATCACAATCTACCGTTGTCAGATAGAACACAGATGTTTCACTCAGAAAATTGTCAATTATTTGGATACTGTCCATTTATGATTCTCCTTTATATTTTTATGGATAGAATTATAATTATAACAAGATTTTTATCAAGTACGATATTTTCTGATACTTAGTATTTAAAAAGATACCATAGTGGGAGGAGAAAAAATGGCAAAGGATTGGTATGGAATATGCCCCTATATAACAGCTCAAAAAGTGGTGCATGGCAAGTGGACAATCCTGATTATGCATTATTTGAGCAAAGGTCCGCTTCGCTTTAATCAGCTTTTAAGGATGTTGCCAGCTATGACTCATGCGGCGCTTTCAAAACAGCTCAGACAGTTGGAACAATTTGGGCTTATAATACGCACGGAGTACCCTCAAGTTCCCCCTAAAGTGGAGTACGAACTCAGCGATATTGGAAGGGAACTTATGCCAACGCTATGCCAACTCAGACAATTTGGAGCTAAATATATTGAACATATAAATAGTAAACAGGCAGATTAGATGCATGGGGAATATGGGAGGTAAGATGTGGAATTACGTGTTCTACAATATTTTCTTGCAGTTGTGAGAGAAGAAAATATCACGCGCGCCGCTGAGTCCCTTCATGTTACGCAACCTACTCTCAGCCGTCAGATAGGACAGTTGGAAGAAGAATTGGGAGTCAGGCTTTTTACGCGGGGAAGACATTTAAAACTCACCGAAGCTGGAGTAATATTACGCCGACGAGCTGAGGAAGTTACAGCGTTAATGGATAAAGTGGAGAATGAACTCAAAGAAAATTCAGAGATAGGCGGCATAATATCAATTGGAAGCGGTGGATTGATGGCACTTCACGATCTGGGTACCGCTATGGACGGATTTAAGAAAAAATATCCCAATGTACAGTATCGGCTTTACACCAACAGTGCGGAATATGTGAAGGAACGGTTGGAACAGGGAATACTGGATTTCGGAATATTATTAGAGCCAATCGATGTAACAAAATTTGAATATATCCGCATGAGAACAAAAGAGCGGTGGGGGCTTCTTGTAAATACGTCCCACCACCTGGCAGGCAAAGAATTTATTGAGAGGGAAGACCTTTTGGATATACCGCTTATAACGACGGATAGATTGCCATTACAGAGAGAACTTGACAATTGGATGGGTGGTGATTTTCATCGGCTCAAATTATTCGCTACTCACAATATCATAACCGGCGTTACTATGCTGGTAGACGCAGGGGCCGCGTCTGTACTTACGGTGGAAGGAGCTGCCAATATGCTTGATAGGACTAAGATGGTATTCAGACCTCTGTACCCTGAGCTGTCGATGACATCGGTTCTTGCCTGGAAAAAACATCAGACAGGCGCAGGCATTGCCGGCAAGTTTTTGGAATATTTCAAAAGTATTCGCTGAATGTATGCTGCCTATTCATAGAAGGCATTGGATTTATAATTTCCCAGAGACTACAATATACATTGAGAACTACAGTGTTTACTGTATGCGATGGAACTACTAATGACCAGGGAGGCAGTTACTTATGATATATCAGACAATACCAATAAGCGAAGATAAAAGCGTTTCATTGACTGCATATGTGCATGATGACATTCATACCTGCGGTACGGAAAAAGGCCGTCCGGCGATTATCGTTCTTCCTGGAGGAGCATTTTCATTTCTGTCGCCTTTTGAAGCGGAGCCGGTAGCGTTGACATTTTTGCAGAAGGGATTTAATACATTTGTGCTGCGTTACACGGTCGGAGACGATTGCCGCTATCCGGAAGTGCTGATTGAAGTTTCGTCTGCAATCAAGATGGTGCGGGACAAAGCTGCTGAGTGGAATATAAATCCGCAGAGGGTGTCGCTTATGGGTTTTTCTGCAGGAGCATGTCTGGCGGGAATGTCGGCTACTCAATGGAATGCCCATGAAATTTCAAGGGCATTAAATACATCGCCTGAGTACATACGCCCTGATGCTGCCGTTATTGCATACGGCTGCTGGGATAATTCCGGCACTATATGGAATGATCCAGCGTTTGTAAACCCAAATGCATCACAATTTCCAAAGAGCTGCCCGCCTCAACTTGACCTTATAAACTATGTGGGAGACCATGTTTGCCCGCTCTTTATATGGCATAATCAAAAAGATAAATATGTACCTGTAAGAAATTGCCTTATGATTGCTGAGAAGATGTGCCGCCTGGAAATTCCGGTTGAGCTGCATCTTTATACAGAAGGAGAGCATGGAATGAGTGTTGCAAATCAGCTGTGCTACCGTGACGAAGAGAATAAAAGGCTTATTGAAGATAATCCAAATGTGAGTATGTGGGTGGATATGTGCACAAATTGGCTGAACAAAGTGCTATGCAATTAAGACGCTGAATATTTACGTGCTCAATCTAAATATCTATGCCGCACTGTCCATATTTTGTCCGGACAGTGCGGTTTTAGTTGGAAGATATAACTGGTTATCAAATGGTACGCCGGAATTTAAAGCGATAGACATATAGAAGGGGGTGAGTAATAAACGAAAGGACGTATGTATTGAGAAAACTTGACTTTACAACAATAAAATGATATAAATAAATATTCCATAAATGTTTTAGGAGATAGAGGCAAATGTGGGTGTCGGATAAATGGAGGGATTATGAGCTTCTGGACTGCTCTGATGGAGAGCGTCTTGAGCGGTGGGGTGATAGAATACTGATTCGCCCGGATCCACAGGTTATTTGGGATACCCGCAAAACAGATCCAAGGTGGCGAAAAGCCGACGCCAGATACGAAAGATCCAAAACGGGCGGCGGCGCCTGGGATAAGCGTGCGCTGCCTGAAAGCTGGCAGATAGGTTATGGTAATCTGGTTTTTAACGTAAAGCCCATGAACTTTAAACATACCGGAATTTTTCCAGAACAGGCTTCCAATTGGGAGTATGCAATGGAGAAAATACGCACAGCCGGGCGGCCTATAAGCGTCCTGAACCTTTTCGCTTATACCGGCGCCGCCACTGTGGCAGCGCTTTCAGCGGGAGCCAGCGTATGTCATGTTGACGCGGCTCGCGGTATGGTGCAATGGGCTAAGGAAAATGCCGCGGCGTCAGGCGTCGCGGATATGCCGGTCCGCTGGATAGTCGACGACTGCGGGAAATTTGTTGAGAGGGAAATACGCAGAGGGCATAAATATGACGCCATTATTATGGATCCGCCGTCTTATGGACGGGGACCAGGAGGCGAAATATGGAAGTTGGAGCAGAACCTGACGCCTTTTGTCAGGCTGTGCGGGCGCGTGCTGTCAGACACTCCCCTCTTTGTTATCATCAACTCATATACAACGGGACTTGCCCCAGCCACGCTCACTTACGTGGCCCAGACTACATTTGGGAAACAGGGCGGAAAAGCAGAGAGCCAGGAACTTGGACTGCCTGTGACAGCCACGGGCCTTCCGCTGCCCTGCGGAGCAGCCTGTCGAGTGGAATTTTAAATTATCGTATTGGCTGCTGGGAGCTTTAACAATGGATATTGCTATTAAAACAGAGAATTTGACATATTTCTATAATGTTGACGAGACAGGTGATCAGGATATACCTGATGTGCTGGACAACGTCAGCCTGGAGATTGAAAAAGGAACTTTTGTGGCTATATTAGGGCATAACGGCTCCGGAAAATCCACTCTGGCAAAGCATATGAACGCACTCCTTCTGCCAAAGGGCGGTACTGTTACGGCATTTGGAATGGATACAAAGGATGAGAGCCTCCTGCTTGAAATACGCCGCCGGGTCGGTATGGTATTTCAAAATCCGGATAATCAGATTGTATCGAATGTTGTTGAAGAAGATGTGGCCTTTGCCCCGGAAAACCTGGGAGTGGCGTCTCCGGAGATAAGGCGCAGGGTAGACGATGCGCTAAAAACGGTGGGAATGTATGAGTTCCGAAACCACGCTCCGCATCTCCTGTCAGGGGGACAGAAACAGAGAGTCGCGATTGCCGGTGTATTGGCCATGGACCCTGAGTGTATTGTGTTTGATGAACCTACGGCAATGCTGGATCCCAGCGGCCGGCGGGATGTTATGGAGATAATACACAAGCTCAGATATGAGAGAGGCACAACTGTAGTTTTGATAACCCATCATATGGAGGAGGCCGCCCTGGCCGACAGGGTGATTGTCATGTCTGATGGACATGTGGTGATGGACGGCAAACCCAAAGAGGTTTTTGTGCGTGTAGAAGAACTGGACGAACTGGGTCTTACGGTACCGGAGACGACAAGACTGCTGTTTGAACTGAAGAACGCCGGAGTAGACTTACCGCTGGACGCTTTATCAATTGATGAGTGTGCGAAAGTGCTTGCTGATAAGTTTGGGTAAACCGGTTTAGCAATAAAATATGCTTATTATGGGCGACATTCTTCAAATGAGGAAGCCGCACCGAAAGGAAAAACATATGAGTAAAACCCCTATTTTGAAAATTGAGAATCTTACGCATGTCTATTCTAAAGGCACGCCGTTTGAGTTGAGCGCGCTTAATGGGATTAACCTGGAAATAGGCAGAGGGGAAGTAATAGGGATCATTGGGCATACTGGTTCTGGAAAGTCTACGCTTATACAGCATCTTAATGCCCTGATAAAGCCCACCGAGGGAAAAATTTATCTTGACGGAAAAGACATAAATGAGTCGAAGCAGTCGGTAAAGGAAGCCCGAAGCCGTGTGGGCCTTGTATTTCAGTATCCTGAGTACCAGCTTTTTGAAGAAACCGTCTATAAGGATATTGCTTTTGGCCCTAAGAATATGCGTCTTACTCCAGATGAAATCGACGTGCGCGTCAGAGCGTCGGCGCAATTTGTTGGGATTGACGAAGAGCTTTTGGAGAGGTCGCCTTTTGACCTTTCCGGCGGGCAGAAGCGGCGTATTGCGATCGCCGGAGTTATAGCCATGCTGCCGGAAGTGCTGGTGCTTGATGAGCCTATGGCGGGGCTTGATCCGGCAGGCAGAAGAGAGATAATGGAGAATTTGATGGGCTATCATCGGGAGACCGGTAATGCCATGCTGATCGTCACTCACAGTATGGAGGAAGCGGCCAGGTATGCCCAAAGAATGATCGTTTTGGAACATGGGCGTGTAGCTATGGACGGAACGCCGGATCAGGTGTTTTCCAGGGAAAAGGAACTTAAAGAGATGGGACTGGCCGTGCCCGAGATGACAGAGCTTGCTGAGAAACTTAGGGGATGCGGGCTGCCGCTGGAAGGCACCATATATACAGTGGAGCAGATGCGCGACGCTCTCTTGAGGCTTGGAGGGGGGCGGCAGGATGCTTAAAGATATAACATTGGGACAGTATTTCCCTGGAGATACAGTTGTACATCGTCTGGATCCACGGACAAAGATAGTACTTGTGCTTGTGTACATTGTGGCGATGTTTATAGCTGAGAGTTTTGCATCATACGCTCTTATGCTGGTAGTCCTTGCCTTGGCGATATCGCTATCCAGAATACGTCTGGCCACTGTCCTTAAAGGCGTGAAGCCTCTTATATTTGTCATTGCCATTACAGCGTTTTTGAACATATTTTATACAAGTGGCCGGGTACTGGTTGAGTTTTGGATATTCAAGATAACTGAAGAAGGAATTTTCAACGCCATATTTATGTCGTTGAGGATAATAATGCTCATTATGGGTACGTTTATGCTGACGTATACCACTTCACCGATAATGCTTACTGTTGGGATTGAACAGCTCTTGGGTCCTTTGAAAGTTATAAAGGTGCCTGTCCATGAGCTTGCGATGATGATGAGTATGGCTCTGAGGCTTATACCTACTCTTATTGAAGAGACTGACAAGATTATGAGTGCTCAGAAGGCCAGGGGAGCGGACTTTGATACGGGAAACCTGATTCAAAAGGCAAAGGCCCTTTTGCCGATTCTTGTACCGCTTTTTATCTCTGCCTTCCGCAGAGCCGACGAGTTGGCTGTAGCAATGGAGAGCCGCTGCTATCATGGCGGAGAGGGCAGGACGCGCCTGAATGTATTGACCATGAGCGGAAGAGACTACATCTCCTTTGCCTTGGCCGCCGCGGTGTTGGCTGGAGTTATAACCCTGGCTCACTTTGGATTATGAGTTGGAGAGCATGATGAGAAATATTGCTATTCGGCTTAGATATGATGGGACAGAATACCACGGCTGGCAGGTTCAGAAAACTGATGTTACAGTGGCAGGAACTATTGAGTCGGCGCTTTCAAAGCTGACTGGGGAGAATGTAAAGATTACAGGGTGCGGACGCACAGATGCTGGAGTTCACGCCGAGAGCTACTGTGCAAATTTCAGGAGTCGTTGTTCGATACCGGCATCGCGTCTGCCGTTGGCGCTGAATGCGCTTCTACCGGACGATATAGCTGCTGTTGCAGCCGTCGACGCTCCTGAAGATTTTAACGCCATACTTTCCTGTAGGAAAAAGGAATACACATACAGGATTGTAAATTCGAGGATTAGAGATCCTTTCCGCAGACATAAGGCTTATTTTTACCCTGTGCCGTTAAAGCTGGATATTATGTCCAAAGCGGCCGCGGCATTTGTGGGGACCCATGATTTCGCCGCTGTGCGTTCCGTAGGTACGGAGACAAAGACTACAGTCAGAACTGTCTATTATTGCGATATTTTCGAGCAAGATGGAGAGATTCGGATGCGCGTATGCGCGGATGGATTCCTGTATAATATGGTCAGAGCAATTATGGGTACGGTTATCTACTGCTCTGAGGGGAAAATCAGCCCTGAAGATATACCTGAACTTTTGAAAAAAGGCGACAGGAGGCTGACGGGCCCTACGGTGCCTCCGCAGGGGTTGTATCTGACGCGAGTTTGGTATGATGGCGCTGTAGGAGAGATGATGAGTTGAGGATCTTTGCATTTGAGACTCCAATGTGCTATAATATATTGAACTGATTTTGTAAATTTCAGGTAAGATCATTAGTGCGACGGCTGTATTCTTATCGGGTCAGGCGCATTGATTGGATAATTAATTATGAAAGATGCTCCTAAAAAAAAGATAGGACTTATAAGGGTGATCCTGATAGTTCTGGTGGCGGCCACAGCGATATTGGCCGTGATTATGGCTGTAAATGGACGTGACGGCGGGTTTCGTGGCCTATGGGACGCTATTACAGGCGGGTCTGATGCAACAGAGTTTTATTATGAGAGTTCTTCAGGCGGTGCTTTTGGGGCAATAGGCAATAGAGGCCTGGCCGTTGCATCGAATTCAGGACTGTATGTATTTGATAAAGAGGGTAAGCAGAGCTTTTCAATGTTGTTTAGCTTTGAAAGTTCATCTTTGGATACGGCAGGCAATTACGGTGTGATTTGTGATATAGGTGGAAAGTCCGTCATATTCTTCAATACGAGTGGAGTGATATCTCAGATAGAGATGGACTATCCTGTTATTTCCGCCACAGTAAATGAAGAAGGTTATCTGTGCGTATGCACCGAAGAGAGCGGGTATCTGGGATCTGTAACAGTCTATAACTCTGAAGGTACGGATATATACAAATGGTATTCTGGTTCTGCGAGAGTCTTGTCAGCAGATGCAAACGATGGATCTCAACTTTTGGTGCTGACCATAGGGCAGGGTGGAAGCAACCTTGTGCTGATGCCATTAAGCAGCGAACAGGAGACGTCAAGATATTCTTCCTCCGGCCTTATTATTGACGCTGGTTTTGATGGCAATAATATCTGGGCAGTGACAACAGAGAGCGTGCTTTTTTTCAATAACAGACTTGAAGAACGCGGAACTTACGACTTTTCAGGAAAGTATCTGGAGGCATATGCGGCCGGAAGCGGATACATGGTTCTGCGTATAAGTGACTATCAGATGGGTGGACAGAGCCAGATTGTGTCTTTGTCTGACAGCGGTCAGGAGCTGGGTTCAGCTATGACAGAAGCAGAACCTGTGGATATGGCGGCTTCAGACGAGACTGTGGCAATTTTATATTCTGGCAGTGTTGTTACATATGATCTTCGTATGTCTCCAGAGGGGCGCGCTGAGTGCGCCTCGGGAACTGAACGAGTGGTTATCAGAAGCGACGGGACAATTCTGGCGGCAGGTGCATTTTCGGCATATGTGTGCGAGTTCGCTGAATATGCACAGGATGATGCATCCATGGAGAGCTAATGCCATCCTAAACATACATAAGGAGAAATACGACAATGAGTTTTGTCATAGACATACTGCTGCTTGGAATTGTGGCATTATGCTGCTGGAGAGGCTTCCGTACGGGTATTATAAACGGCGTGTGCGGGATACTGGCAATTGTGATTGCCATATACGGGGCGAATTTAATTGCAAAAGCGTATTCAGACGATTTTACAAGTATGCTGGAACCGTTTATAATGGGAATAGTGGAGACTACGGCAGATGAAATTACAGGAGTAAATGCCGACGAGAATACGGAACTTACTGAAGAACAGATAAATATGATGCTGGAGGCAGTTCAAAACGAAGCCGGAGAATTCGATGTACGCAGTGTATCGATAAGCGTACTTACCCGGCTTGGGCTTACTGAAAGCGCGGCGGTAGTTATCGCGGACCAGGCCGCTCTGGAATACGACAGGGTTGGAATGGATCTTATAAATTATCTTGGAGAGCAGTTGTGTGAGAAATTTGCCTTTGTAGCTGTATTTGCTGTGGCATTTATACTCATTTCGATTGTCTTTATGGTTTTGGGCAATATATTTGATCTGTCATTTGGAATACCAGGGCATGAAAATCTGAATCATATAACGGGTGCGGCTCTGGGAGCTATAAAAGGAATACTGATTATTCTGGTTATAGCGTGCTTTTTCAGGTATCTGGGACTTTTAGTTCCTGATGATATAATTAGAGGAACGTGGATATTTGAGGGGATAATCGATTCAAACAAAGTGGCGTCCATATTAGGAATATGAACGCGAAACAGGGAAATTTTTTTAAGCGTCAGTTTTCATGCTGTTTTTTCCGTGCGAGGGCGTATTCTCATTGATGGCTACGCATGCAGTTGGAGATAGACAAGCGTGAGCAAGTTAAGGAGAGATTATGCAGCCTACAATTTGCGCTCGCTGCCATAAAAATGTGGCAGTAATATTCATCACAAAGATAGAAAACGGAGTATCTACTAACGAAGGACTCTGCTTGAAATGCGCCAAAGAGCTTAATATTAAGCCTGTGGACGATATTATGAAAAAAATGGGAATAACCGATGAGGATTTGGACGGCATTTCCAACGAGATGCTGGAGGCCTTTGGCGGCGCCGAGGAGTTGCCGGCGCTAAACGACGACATGTCCAATGATAATGATGAAGAGGACGGAAAGACGGCGACTTTCCCATTTTTGAACAGGTTGTTTAACAACCAGGACGGTTCATCAGGGCAGGGCCAGGGAAAGGGACCGGAAAAACGCCCTGGAAGAGAAGGCAGAGAGAAAGAGAAGAAACGCAAGTATTTAGACAGCTACTGTATATCCCTGACTAATCGGGCAAGCGAGGGCAAGCTGGACCGGATTATTGGAAGGGAAGAGGAGCTGGAGCGGGTCATACAGATTTTAAATCGCCGCCAGAAAAATAACCCGTGCCTGATAGGCGAACCTGGTGTGGGAAAAACGGCTATCGCCGAAGGACTTGCCCAACGTATAGAAGAGGGAGACGTGCCATACAAGCTCAGGGATAAGGAAGTATATCTCCTGGACCTGACGTCTCTTGTGGCCGGCACACAGTTCCGTGGTCAGTTTGAATCCCGTATGAAGGGACTTATTGAGGAGATAAAGAAGACAGGAAATATAATTCTTGTTATTGACGAGGTGCATAACCTTGTTGGCGCAGGGGACGCAGAGGGGTCAATGAATGCGGCGAACATTTTAAAGCCTGCGCTGTCCCGTGGGGAAATACAGGTTATAGGCGCCACAACTTTTAACGAGTATAGGAAACACATAGAGAAAGACTCGGCGTTGGAACGTCGATTCCAGCCGGTGACGGTTGCGGAACCGAGTATTGAAGACTCAATAAAAATAATTAAAGGTATAGCTCATTACTATGAGGAGTACCACGGTGTTCAAATACCGGAGGAGATGTGTCGGCAGGCAGTACTCCTTTCCGAGAGATATATAACCGATCGATTCCTCCCTGATAAGGCGATAGACCTGCTTGACGAGGCCTGCTCAGACGTTAACCTGAAGGATAAAAACTATGCGCGCATAGCTGAAATAGACAAGGAACTGGGGGACATATCCAGAGAGAGAGAATTTCTACTGGAGCAGCCTGAGGGAGAGAGCACTTATAACGAGGAGGACTATGCGCGTCTTGCCAAGTTAAGGGGTCGCGAGATAACAATATCTGACGAAAAACAACGGTTGCAGAGCCAGGGCCGCCCTGTTCTCAAGGTAGACAATTTCGCCAGGATTATTGAACTTTGGACAAAGATCCCTGCCTCCAGTATAAGAGAGGATGAGCATAAAAAGCTCGCTGAGCTGGGCTCACGTCTCAGAGAACACATAGTAGGTCAGGATGAGGCTATAGATGCAATCTGCGCCGCCATAAAGCGGAACCGCGTGGGTATTTCCCCGAAGCACAAGCCCGTCAGCTTTATTTTTGTCGGTTCAACCGGCGTTGGAAAAACGGAGCTTGTAAAGCGTCTGGCGGAAGATATGTTCCATGCGCCGGAATCACTTATACGTCTCGACATGTCTGAGTTTATGGAGAAGTTCTCGGTGTCCAGAATCATCGGTTCACCTCCGGGATATGTGGGATATGACGAGGCGGGACAGCTTACTGAGAAGATACGCCGTAAACCGTATTCTGTGGTGCTGTTCGACGAGATAGAAAAGGCACACCCTGATGTAATGAACATCCTACTTCAGATACTTGACGACGGCCGTATAACTGACGCCCATGGCAGAACAGTCAATTTTGAGAACACAATAATCATCATGACGACCAACGCCGGCAGCGACAAGAAGGGCTCAGGTACAGTCGGATTTGGCGGCACGGTAAACGATATGGGAAAAGAAAAGGCCATGAAGGCTCTCAGGGATTTCTTAAGGCCAGAGTTTATCAACAGAGTTGACGAAGTGGTGTACTTCAACCACCTCACAGAGGAGAATTTCCGCGCCATAGCCAAGCTTATGATGGATGAGCTCAAAGATGGCCTGGCTGAGCGGTCGATAGAATTGAGGTATGACGACAGCGTGCTTAAATACCTGACGGAGAAATCCTACTCTGCCGAGTATGGAGCAAGAAACTTGAGACGTACCATACAGAAGGATATTGAAGACAAAATCGCCTCTCAGATGGTGGATAATTATGATGTGGTCATTAAGGCCATAGGCGTAACTGCGGAAAATGGCGAGATAAAAGTCGTGACGTTTTAAGGCGAGATAAGGAAAAAGGGCCGGGGGTAACCCCGGCCCTTTTGATGGAGGAATTATGACTGAGCTTGCGAAAAACCAGATATATGAGGCCCTGTGCACAGGATATACCAGCGACGGCATGGGAGTTGTAAAGATTAATGGGCGGGCCGTGTTTGTAAATGGACTGATAGCAGGTGAGAAATGCCGTGTCCGCATATTGAAAGTGGGCAAAAACGCCGTTTACGGCAAGATTGAGGAGCTCCTGATGGAGTCTCCGCACAGAGTGAGGCCCGATTGCCCAGTCTACGGCAGATGCGGCGGATGTGCCCTGCGGCATATGGACTATCAGGAGGAGCTGGAGTTTAAACGCCGGAAGGTATCGGATGCCCTCCACCGTATAGGCGGAATCGAGCTTGAAGTCCCTGAACTTATTGGCTCTGACAGCATAACCGGCTACAGGAACAAGACTATCTGCTCTGTTGCAATAAGCGATGGAAAAGCCGTCACGGGATTTTACAGGCAGAGAACCCACGATATTGTGCCTGCCGACGGCTGCGCCATAGAGTCGGACTACGCAAGGCGCGCTGCCAAGGCCGTGTGCGGCTGGATGGACGAGTACGGCATACCGGACTTTTCCGTGGAGTCCGGCAGGGGGATCCGCCGGGTGTTCTGCCGGTACGGCCAGTCCACAGGAGAGGGACAGACTGTTATAATCACCGGAAAAGGCCCAGTGCCGCATATAGATGAACTTGTCGGTGCGCTGCTTAACGCCTGCCCAGAGACTGTCAGTATTATGCGGAATATTAATGCTGACCCGGGAGATACCGTGCTGGGAGATAAGTTCCAGCTGCTGTGGGGAAGAGAGTACATAGTGGACCGGCTTATGGGTATGAATTTCAAACTTACTGCCGACTCTTTTTACCAGATAAACAGCCCACAGGCCCAGCGGCTCTATGGAAAGGCCCTGGAATTCGCCGCCCTTGACGGGAAGGGAACGGCTGTGGATCTCTACTGCGGAGCGGGGACAATAACAATGTGCCTGGCCAAAGAGGCCAGGGAGGTTATAGGCGTGGAGATCGTGGAGAGAGCGGTGGAGTCCGCCAGAGAGAGTGCACGGGAGAATGGGATAGAGAACGTCAGGTTTGTCTGCTCCGATGCCGCCCAGGCCGCGGAGGATCTGCTGAAAGAGGGTATACGGCCGGACGTTATCACCGTGGACCCGCCCCGCCGCGGACTTTCCCCAAAAACGCCAGATATAATAGCCTCAATGGCGCCTGATAGAATAGTGTACGTATCCTGCGACCCCGCCACCCTGGCCAGAGACCTTAAACGCTTCACCCAGTTGGGATACACTGTAAAACGCCTCCAACCCGTGGACATGTTCCCAAGGACAAGCCATGTGGAGTGCGTAGTGCTATTGTCCAAACTTAATGCCAAGTAGCATACTGAGGTGGAGTTGAATCTGGACGTGCTGGATTTGACGGTAGCGGAGAGCAAGGCTACCTATGACGAGATTAAGGCGTATGTGCTGGAAAAGCACGGCCTGAAGGTGTCCAGTCTGTATATCTCCCAGGTCAAACGGAAGTGCGGGTTGGATGTGGGGCAGAACTATAATTTGTCGAAGAAAGAAAACGCTAAAGTGCCGCAGTGTCCGCCGGAGAAGGAAGCGGCGATTATGGAGGCATTGAAGCATTTTCAGATGATCTGATATTGAAACCATGGATGATTTGCCAACCGGCGATCAACTTCGCATCAAATTTCGATATATTTCAAATGCAAGCTAAAAAGACGCCACACCGTCCACTGAACGTCAGCGAATGATGTGGTGTCTTACTTAGTATTATGTCGATTTTATGAGCTATTCCGGTTTCTGATGCCAATAGATTGAACTGGACTTAAAATCCTCACACATTAGTGTTAGCGCTGAGGTTGTCATCCTCTAATTATTTGGATATAGTACAGAGAAAATTGATACCCTGTTCAACACGTTTCTTGACTTGAAGCAATTTATCAAATTCGTAACGACCGGCTGCTCCATGTGTGCCATCGCTCAAGACATGGAATAGTTCCAGAATATTATTGATGTCTTCATCGGCAAAATCAATCACACAAGATTCCATTTGCTTGTCACGCATCATGTACCTTATTTTTTCTTTTCTTGTTGCATTTCCACGGTCTGTTCGTGCGCACGATGGATTAAAGCGAAAAACAGCATCGTCTGGAGCCTTCATTTCAATAAACTCAGTAAAGATTTCTCTTGCGCTTGTGCAGAAATGTCGAGCAGCGTCTGGATTGTTGGGATTTAATGCAAAAACGGCCCCCTTCCATCTGTTGTCTAAATCAACCGAAACAAGATGTAACTTGTCGCCTATCTCTTGGTCTTCGGTGTTCTCATCAGGATATTCATTGTTTTCAATGGCGTTCGCAGTAATGATGCTATTAGCCTGTTCTGATTCAATCAGATTAAGGATTTCATCTTGCTCAGAAGAAACAGGGCAACCTTCCGCATAGAGGGAGCTAACATCTAAATAATGTTGCTGCATAGTTTGAACAGACGTGTAATATGTACTATGCGAAGATGTATTCAATTTTCTTATTTCTCTTGAAATTATCTGTTTGTTTTTTCGCACAGATGAATTATATTCTCTAACAAAGCGGTTATAGGCATCAACCGCCCTTTTGAGCTGTGAATTATACTTATTTACAGCACGATTGTAATCATTCACATCTTTGCGTATCTTCCGTTCAGCCTGTCGCAGTTTGGATTTTAACTGTGATGTACTAATACGTTTGGCCATTCCTTACCTCCTGAAAGCAAATTTGTGTG
>CALXAF010000039.1 GCA_944386185.1 uncultured Oscillospiraceae bacterium | reverse complement strand
ATCGCAGAGACTCGCTCTTGCAGGCGGATGAGACATCACTTAAATGCCCGCTCAAAGCGGCTTAAATAGTTTACCATCTGGCTTTTATAAAGTCAACAGTTTTATCTATATTTTACGCAGATATCTGCCGCTTTTATTTGTATATACGGGCCATTACCCGAAGCCGCCCCTTTTTTGTCTCTCGCTTTATTCCCAGATAGACAAACCTGCCAAATCCCCTGACTGAGACGATGGAACCCTCATCTATTTCGGCCGAGGAGGAGCGTGCGAGGCGCCCGGAGAGGAATACCTTTTCGCTCGATATGAGTTCCTGAGCCTGGGACCGGGATAGCCTGTAGATAGCCGCGACCACGGCATCAAGCCGCTCTGAGGCAACCACAAGCTCTGATACATCCGGCTCTGCCGTCACCACATCGGGCGTATCACAGAGGGAGCAGGTGACTGATGTGTGCCGTACACGTTCAAGCTGGCTTATTATGTAATCGGATATCGAGTCGAGACAAAAGACGTACCCGACGTTATCAGCGATAGCTATATCGCCAAGCACCTCGCGGCGTATACCTAGGGACAGGATGGAGCCTAAAAAATCCCGGTGGGTAAGCTTATCGGCGAACTTCTGCTGTAACGGTTTGACCTGCACACACACTATTGGAGGCGCTTGCATCCAGCCGCAGAACTCCTCACTGCCAAAAACGGCGATTTTCCTCTCTGCAGTTGGGAAGCCTCCGTCCAGCGAGACGGGCGAGGGGAGATGCATACTGAGGAGAGTGTCCTGCTCTGATAGGGTGAGGAAGTCAGAGAACGCCCAGATACCACGGGAGAAGGCGCGCTGTGAAAGTTCGAGTATCCTGTTTTTTAAAAGTGAGTCGTTGTCCATAATTCTGTCTGAAAATCAATCTTGAGTATTCTTCGCACCGGGTTTCCCATTGCCGTTCAGCCGATCCCTGAGTATTGTGAAGTATCCTGCGGCTGAAGCGATAAGAGCGCCGGTGCCGTCGACTATGAGGTCCCACATGGTATCGCTGAGAGCCGCACGGCCAATGAGCTGTGTGCCGTCCTCCAGGGCAAATTTCTGCATATTCACGCCCAGGACGCCGTCTATGGTGAACTCACAGATTTCCCACAGGGAGCCGAGAGCCAGCGCAAAGCAGAATGAGAACACTGAGACAAACAGCGGAGAGAGGCTCATGCGCACGTGTTCATCCTTGTTGAGAAATGAGACCACGGAAAAGCCAAGAGCCCCGAGGGATATGGCGGAGAAGCCGTGGAGCATAGTATCCCAGTATGCAAACCTGTAGAAGAAGTGCCACACCTCGCCGAGATAAATGGCGAAGTAGAGGAATACCACATACACGGCATACAGGGAGGAGGGAATTTTTAGGGTGAGCTTCCTTGCCACAAATGAAGGCAGGAACATGAGCACCATACCGAGAACGCACTGGAGCGCCATGACAATATAATCAGTGGCGTCACGGCCGGATGGATTTTCAGCGTCAGGGTTAAGTGTCAGGATCCTGATGATAAGAAGTATAAGTGTGATGATAAAGGTAGCTAAAATTATAAAAAATATATTCCTGTTCCGTTTTTCCCGGCGTTCCGGTGACGGCTTCTCTCTCGTACGTCTCAAATTAAATACCCCGCTTTTATAGAATTATGCTGAGTAGATTATACATTTTGCTGGTCAATATTGCAATGTCCCCAGAAAATGATATTTTATAATAGTATAAATTCACATTGTGTGTTAAAATGGATATATTGTTCGGAAAGCAGGCACCTGTGGAGATTTTTTTAAGGAGGAAGCCATGAAGCTAACTTTTATAGGCGCCACCCATGAGGTAACAGGAAGCTGCACGCTGCTTCAGGTGGGAGGGCATAACGTTTTAGTTGACTGTGGCATGCCACAGGGCATAGATGCATATGAGAATGTTGACCTTCCGGTAAAACCGGCGGATGTGGAGTGCATATTCCTCACTCATGCACACGTAGACCACTCAGGCCATCTGCCGCTTCTATACAAAAATGGGTTCCGGGGGGTAGTATATGCAACAGACGCCACATGCAACTTGTGTGAGATAATGCTCCGTGACTGCGCGCATATCCAGATGTCAGAGGCGGAGTACAAGACAAGAAAAGCTCGCAGGGCCGGAAATCCTGATGTGGAACCTCTATATGATCTTAACGATGCGGAGGGTGTGCTGGATCTGATGCGCCCGTGCCATTATGGTGAACCGATACAGGTAAATGAGAACATGGCCATTCGCTTTACTGATATAGGGCACCTCCTGGGAAGCGCCTGCGTGGAGATATGGCTGCATGAGGACGGAGTCCAGAAGAAGATAGTTTTCTCAGGCGACGTGGGGAACACAAACCAGCCGATAATAAATGACCCGAAAACAGTGGAAGAGACCGATTATTTGGTAATCGAATCCACGTATGGAACAAGGCTCCATGGGGAGAGACATGAGTATATACACACCCTTGCCAATTTCGTACAAACTACTCTCGACCGAGGAGGGAATGTGATAATACCGTCCTTCGCTGTTGGCCGCACGCAGGAGATACTCTACTTCATACGCCAGATAAAAAATGAGGGGCTTGTCAAAGGCCACGGCAGCTTTCCGGTGTATGTGGACAGCCCGCTTGCCAACGAGGCAACCAGTGTTTTCATGCAGTGCGATATGTCGTACCTCGACCCGGAGACAAGGGAGATCATGGCCCAGGGGATAAACCCGCTTGTATTCGACGGCCTTAGGCTGAACACAACAACAGAGGAGTCAAAAGCGCTGAACTTTGACACGGAACCCAAGGTGATCATCTCGGCCAGCGGGATGTGCGACGCGGGACGCATACGCCACCACCTCAAGTATAATCTTTGGCGTCCTGAGTGCCTTATACTCTTTGTGGGGTATCAGGCGGAGGGGACCCTTGGCAGGGCTATATACGATGGAGCGAAATCGGTAAAGTTGTTCGGCGACGAGGTAGCGGTAAATGCTCAGATAGGCTTCCTGCCCGGGGTCAGCGGCCACGCTGACAAACAGGGGCTCATTGACTGGCTTGAGGGATTTAAGAAAAAGCCTGAGCTTATATTTGTAAATCACGGCAGCGATGAATCCTGTGTCGGATTTGCCGAATGTATTCAGGAGGAGCACGGTTATAATTCCTTTGCCCCGTTCTCAGGTACAGAATTTGATATGGCCTCAGGTAAGTTCACAAGTATCACCCAGGGGATACCTGTGGAGAAAAAAACGGCAGGCCAACCTAAGTCAAAAGCGGACACCGCGTACAATCGACTTATGGACGCAGTGGAAAAACTCTCGAAGGTTGCGAAAGGAAGCAGGGGCATGGCAAACAAGGACCTGCTGAAATTCGCCGGGCTCATAGACAGCCTTGCGGAAAAGTGGAGCAGATAGACATGAAGAGGCTGGAAATTTTAAAGCTCTCTTTCAAAAGACAGGTGATACTGGGCCTCCTGCTGATGGCTGTCTCTTTCATATGCGCCACAGTGTTTAAGAGAGGCATACTCTACAATATCGGATGGGTGCTATATGGCCTCCTGTTCCTTCTGCACCCGGTGTTTCCCGAGAACGTACAGACGGATAAAAAGCATTACCATATGTTACGCGCTGTCGGGGCACTTATAATCATTATAGGAATAACAACACATTTTGATATCTAAGACAAAAGTGCCTGATGCGGAACCTCAGGCACTTTTTGGTATACTGAGAAGAAATAAGATAAATTGCAATTATCCCGGCTGAGTTTCACTCTTAGCCGGGATAATTTTATTCAATAATAAACAAAGAATATCCTGGAGGCAGAAAAGAATACAAAATAAATGTAATATTAAATTAATAAATTTTATATTACCAGCGCAATATATTAAATTTAGCAAGTAAAATAATAAACAAATTTTTGACTTAAATTTCGTTAATAAATACAAAAATTAAACTTTGATATTTAAATTAATTGACAAATTTACAAGTTTGTTGCATAATGCGGATGTGGTTAAATTTATTAAATAAAATTAAGAAAAATTGAATATCGAAAAGAAGAAGAAAATCTGTAGGTCAGGAGGTAGAAGATGGAGTCAGAATACAAATTGCAGCTTAAAAATATCAGCAAATCGTTCCCAGGTGTCAAAGCTCTTGATGGTGTGACTCTCAACGTGCGTCCCGGCACCGTTCACTCGATAGTTGGTGAGAATGGAGCTGGGAAGTCCACATTGATGAAGATCCTGAATGGTGCTTTTTTGCCAGACGAGGGAGAAATATGGATCGATGGCCAGCAAGTCAATATCCATGCGCCTAAAGATGCGGAGAAACTGGGTATCGCCATGATATGGCAGGAACTGCAGTTCGTACCTAATCTTACGGTGCAGGAGAATCTGGTGATCAACAACCACCCGACAAAGAAGGGGATTCATCTTGTTGACTGGAAAAAAGTCAATGAGATGGCAAAGGCCACTTTGGCCAAGGAGGAACTGACACTCAATCCTAAAGCTTTGCTCTCGGATATATCCATCTCTGATATTCAGCTCCTCGAGATAATCAAAGCAACTGACAAGGATGCCCAGATAATAATAATGGATGAGCCTACGTCTTCACTTACACAGCATGAGACTGAGCGCCTATTCGAGAAGATCGACAGGATGCGTAAAGAGGGTAGGACAATACTGTACATCTCCCACAAGATGGATGAGATATATAGGTTGAGTGATGACGTGACCATTATGCGTGATGGCAAAATGGTCGGTACATATCCTATAGCGGAAGTTAAACCGGACGAGATAATCGCCATGATGGTCGGCCGAAAGGTGGACAGCATATACCCAGAGCGCGATTCAGCAATTGGCGATGTGATGTTTGAGGTAAAGAACCTCTCTTGCGGTAAGCTTTACCACGACATCAGCTTCAATGTGAGGAGAGGGGAGATAGTTGGTTTTGCGGGCCTTGTTGGAGCGGGGCGCACTGAGATAATGCGGGCCATATCTGGGCTCGATCCTCATGACAGCGGAGAGATAATTCTTGATGGAAAGCCAGTGAACACAAAGACTGTAAGCAGTGCGGTGAATGCCGGAGTCATGATGGCAACTGAGGACAGGCGTCGTTACGGGCTTATACCTGTGCGCAGCATAAAGGAGAATATAACTCTCTCAAGCCTCAAAAAGCTATGCCGTGGGCCATTTATAAAGCTCAGGGAGGAGAAAAGACAGGCTCAGATATATTTTGACAGGATGAGGGTCAAGGCGCCGAACCTTGATACCCCGACCTTCACACTGAGCGGAGGCAACCAGCAAAAAGCCGTTCTCGCTAAATGGATGATGGCACATCCAAAGCTCTTCATAATGGATGAACCTACACGAGGCATAGACGTGGGCGCGAAGTGGGAGATATATAACCTCATGAATGAGATGATATCTGAAGGGATGTCTATCATAATGATATCTTCTGAGCTCCCTGAGCTGCTGGGAATGTGCGACAGGATCTATGTGGTCTGTGAGGGCCGGATAAACGGAGAGCTGGATAGAAAAGACTTCACCCAGGAACGTGTTATGACTTACGCTACAGGAGGGAAATAAAATGGAAAAAACCGCAAACCGTGCCTCAAGAAAGATATCGGGCCTTGTCAGCAGATACGGCATTGTTCTTGTCCTTTTGCTGATGATCATAGTGAGCTCGATCATATCACCAAACTTTATGACCACCAGCAACGTACTGAATGTGCTCTGCCAGACGGCCGTCTACCTGATAATCGCCTGTGCCGAGGGTATGATGATAATTTCCGGAAATATTGACCTGTCGGCAGGTTCAACGGTCTGTATGGCTGGTATCCTGGCAATACCGGTTTACGTGGCCACAGGTTCCCACATTCTCGGTATACTCTTTGCCATAGTGATAAGTGTTGTTATGTACGCTTTCACCGGATTTTTCGTGTCAGTCGTTAAGCTTCCGGCTTTCGTCGCCACTCTGGCGATGCAGATGGCGGTCCGCGGCGCGGCGAAGGTTTATACGGGCGGCATGGTCGTTACTGAGACAGGAGACAACTTCAACTTCATTGGACAGGGGTACATAGGCGGAGTCTTCCCTATGCCTGTGTTGATAATGATCCTGTGCGTGGTATTTATGTGGATAGTCCTCGATAAGACACGCTTCGGACGTAACATGTTTGCGCTGGGTGGCAATAGGGAGGCGGCTAGAGCCTCCGGCATAAATGTAGACCGCTATACGTTCTATGCATTCATATTTGCTGGTGCCTTGATAGGCCTCGCCGGTTATGTCCAGACCTCCCGCGTAAATGCCGGTATACCAACCTCTTGCGTAGGCTATGAAGGAAAGGGCATCTCTGCCGCGATTATTGGCGGTGTAGGATTTGCCGGCGGTACAGGTTCCGCGTGGGGTATCCTGGTAGGTTCCCTCATTATCGGTATAATTTCCAACATACTCAACCTGATGGCTGTTGACTCGTATGTTCAGG
>CALXAF010000038.1 GCA_944386185.1 uncultured Oscillospiraceae bacterium | reverse complement strand
CCTCTGCCGCGAACCGCGCGCCCAGCGTCCTATCCTCCACATAGTCCACAGATGCCACAGGTGACTCCGGCAGATGAAATACCGAGGCCTCGCCGTCCGGCGACCACCAGCCGCGCCTTGCCCCGGTGAGCTTGTTCACCTGTTCCAGAGTATTGCCTCCCCCCTCAGGGGCGGCCTCTGTCACCACCAGCGGCCTGTAGCCATCCACCTGCTTTAGTGTGTAACCGTCCCACACCAGGTAGTCTCTTCCATTTAATATGTAGAGCTTGTCCTGGAAGCCGAACATCCGCACATCCCTGGACGTGTCCAAAAGTCCGCAGGAATTCCTGTGCCAACCGCCAGCGTCCCCCTCGGAGGGCGGCGTATACTCCAGCTCCCACAGGTTCCCGTTGCAGGCAGCGCACAGTACCTGGTCCCCAGCCACGGCTCCGGACCATATCCCCTGGACGGCCGTATCCTGGGAAGTGTTTGGCTCGGACCAGGTTGGGCTCATGATGAAGGTGTAGCTGTCCGCCTCACCCGTTATGGGCCTCCCATAGAACGCAAAGGTCCAGTCGCACCTCTCCCCCTCCTGTGCAAAGGCGAAAAAGCTCTCACCGTCCGTCATCACCGTGTATTCCACGCCCTCATCGGTGAACGTATCAGTAAACTCAAGTCCCTGGCTCTCGCCCGGGTAGTCCCCCGCCGGGTAAGCCTCCGAGCCTGTCTTATCCCCAAGTGTGTAGGTGTACTCGGTCTCAGTCCCGGTAAACGGCCCCTGGGCCTGGCTCACCTGGCTCACAGTGGCGGACTCAACCACGCTTGTGGCTGTGAACGTCACCTTCCGGCATAGGCTCCCCTCTATCTCGTACACTATGCCGGAATCGCCGCCGTAGAGCGTTATCGAGGAACCGGTGCCTGAGAATAGCCCCGTCACACTGTCAAATACGTATCCTGTGTAGCCGGAGACGGAACCTGAAGCCCAGGAGGCCGTACCGGAGCCGGCATCCTGCCACTGGCCCTGGGTGTAATACGTGTACTCCTGGCCGTGGGCCTGCCTTGTGCACTGGTACCGCCCCCACAGTATGTAGCCCGTGAGCTGCTCGCTCTTGAGCCCGTAGTAGGCGTACGGCGTGCCATAGTATTCAAAGTAGCCTGTCTGATCCTGGGTTATCCAGCCTGCCGGCACCGGCTCCGTGGGCTCTATCCTCACAGGCTCGCCCCTGGGGGAGAAAGTCTGCCCCGTGCAGGCGAGCTCCGGGTATACGTCTATATATTGATCCCCCGAGGCATCCATCTCGCCTGTAGTGTCGTCCCACTCGCCCACAGCCACCGGCATTGCATCCGAAAGGTCGATGTGTCCACCGGCGACCTGTATATTCCCGTCCCCGGGGACCGTCTCCACGCTCCTGAGCTGCCATGGCATACCGTCGGAGTACACGTAGTATTCCCCAGCGTGCTCCTCCCAGTTTTCCGTATCCACGCTTCTCGCTTCCCCCTCTGTCTGGACAAGCCCCTGGGGCGATGCCGATATCCTGGGATACATTGTGAGCGGCGCAACCAGAAGCCCGGTGCTCTCAAGGAGCGGGGACTGGCTGTCCCTATCAGTCCCCACGTTATAGCTGGTGGTGAGATCAGCCACATCACTGCTGCCGGGGCGCTTTCTGAGCGCGCCGCCCGATGTTATCCTGAAGTTCCTGCACACCGCCGCCTCACCTGTTTTAAGCGACGCCTCCCCCTCCTGGGCCTGATTCACACCCAGGAAGCGCCTTATGCTGAAGATGGCGTCGCTGCCGCTCCCCGTTATTCTCGCCATGTCACCACCTCCCAAACCTTCCGTACTCTATCCCGCCGTACATATCCTCTATCTCGCCCGTTTTAGCCGGAAGCCTGGATAAGTACCTGTCCCGCAGTTCCTCATACCTCTGCTCGTAGAACGAAGCTGCAGCCGGGTTCTCATCCACCAGCAGGTTGGCCGCCAGGCCATAGTGGAGCGCCGCCAGGGCAAAGGTGTCCTCCACCCCCTCTATCGGGTCGTCCAGATCCTCCGGCAGAGTTGGCATCTCCCTCTCCCCGGTGATCACCATGAGTTCTCCGATGAGCGATCCGATTATAGCCGGGGTGCGGGCCTCATAATCTGAGGTGTCCCTCGGCGAGCCGGTGCTTGGCAGCTCGTCCATAAGCGCCATGGCGGCGTTAAATATCTGTGAAAGCTCTACCATTCATATCCCCCCTCTCAGGGGGAGGCGATTGCCGCCTCCCCCTGGCTTTTTCAGGTCTGGTCATCGTCCGTGGGTTCTGCCGTGGAGTAGGCCACGTATATGCCTCCCTTCAGCGTGTCCAGCACAAAGCAGTCGTGGAGGAAGCGCCCCTGGACCACGTGGCCGTCTATGTCCGGGTGGTCCTCAAGTATCCTGTATGTCTCCACCTTCTTCGGGGCGCACGCGCACCCGCGCCTGACTATCATGAACACCACGCCGGAGGGCAGGTAGCTGTCCGGGACTATCCTCACCTGTGCCCCGTCTATCTCGCCTATTACCCCGTTGACTATGGACTCCTCCGCCAGTTTATCTACGCCCACCACCTGGTCGGCAAGCTTCACCTTTATGGCCTCAGTCTCGCCTATGTACAGCACCCTGCCGTTTTTAGGCACCAGGGCGTTGCTCATGGCGGCGCCGGCTGTGAGTATAGTCTCTATGGCGTTTGTTTTTGTCATGCTCACTGAGTATTTCTTCGTCCCTGCTCCGTCGCAGAGCTTCTGGAGGCGGTACTTGTCCACATACGGTATAAGCACCTCGTCAGTTGTGCGGCGGAGTATTGAGCTTGCCGACTTCACCATCATCTGGGCCGTGTTGTTGCCCTTGTCTATGGAGCCGTTGAAGCTCTTATCGTCGGACACCGTCATCTCCTGTACTGTGTCTCCCACCTCGGTCATTGTCCCGAAGCGGCTGCCGGTGGTGGAGGTCTTGTCGTAGTCCTGCAGCGCAAGGTTGTCTATCGTGTACACAAGGAGTGTGGACACTCCCGTCCACTTATATTTGCTGTTGAAAAGCCCCTCTGTCACCGAGCTCTTTTTGAACCTCTCCACAACTTTATCTGAAGCTTTCTTGGCCAGATTTATCGCCATATTATCGTATCCTCCCTTTTTTCCCTATTCTCTGTCTCTGGTCTGTGTCTCAGGCCCCCCATCCCTCCTCGAACGGGTCTGGCCTTGCCGGCTCTCCGGCTGTGCCCATACTGCCGGCCGCCCGGCCTCTGTTTGCCTCCCGCAGCTCAAGCTCCTCTATCCTCCGGCGGAGCCTGCTGTTCTCCCGGTTCAGTTCCCCTGAGGCGTATCTGGCATAGGCACCGGTCAGGCTACCGCCCTCCCTAACCTGCTGCCACACCTCCCTCGGTATGCTGCCCGGGTCCACATCCGGAAAAGCTTTTGTGAAAGCGAGGAAATCCCTCTGCCGCGCCTGGTCTGGCCCGGCGTTTCCGCCTTCTGGAGCTGGTGTGCCTCCCCGCAGGCGGGTAACCTCTTCCCTTGCAGCGTCCAGCTTCTCACGGATCCTGTCATAGTCCAGGCCCTTCTGGGCAAGCGCCTGTGCCTCTGACAGCGTCACCTGCCGGTCCTCACCCAGATGCCGGAGGGTGACAAGCTGGTCTTGCCCGTCCGCCTCCGGCTCCCTCTGGGGTTCCGTTCCATCTATCTCCTGCCGGGCGCCGCCGCTGGTCTGCGGCCCGTCTCCGGCGGACATTCCCATTTCAGTACCATTTTCCGTCTCCTCCGGGGCCTCCGCGGGGATCTCGCCGCCCTGGTCATCCCAGCCATCCTCAAAGGGTCCGGACTCAACTATCAAGTTTTCCTCAGTCATAATCTCCTCCATATATCTTTTAAACAGCCCAACATCTTACTTACAACGCCGCATTTGGAACTCCGGCGGTACCTGCCTCCTCCAGTTCCCGTATGAGTCCACGCCTGTCCGGTACGTAGCCGTCAGGTATCCTGCGCAGATACTGGGCTGCTGTTATCTTTCCCTGGGATAAAAGGTTGTCCAGGGTCTGTATTGCCGCTATCTCCGAATAGTAGGAGCTGGCCCCCACCTCCAGTTTAAGGTCCATCGGCATATCCCTGAGCTCTGCAAAGTCAAATTCCCCCGGCACTGACTCCGGCGGCTCCTCTCCCGCAAAAGCCGCCGCCTTCCGCACGCTCTCCGGTGTCGGCACCCGCACGCCCCGCCTGCCATAGAACCCTGCCATGAACTGGGCGTATATCCTGGACAGGTCCTCCACGCATTTATATAGGTTCTGCCTAGTAAGCTCGCTTGGCGTGGCTGCCGCCCTCTGCAGGGCGACTATGGCCGAGGTGTTGTCCGGCCTTGCGTCGCCCAGAGATACGTCTGTGGCTCCAAGGTTCCTGTTTGTCTGCTCTATGGCCAGTTCAATGAACTGCGCCGCCTGGGGTGACATCTGCGCCGGCGTTATGGCCCTGGCGGCCGTCCCCATGTCCCCGCCGGCCACCCCGATGGCCTGGCCTATCTGGTTCGTCCACCTCTCGATTCTGGTACTGTCGTAGATTATCTTCGGGTATGCCGTAGTCATCAGGCTCAGCATGCTCATGGCCCAGAGCTTATTTATAAATATCTGATTCGGTATGAGGCCCGTTATCATGGCCTGCCCGTGATACGAACCGGATACATAGTCCCAGTTGAGCCAGACTATTGGGTAGAGCTCCACCCCCATGTTCCACGGCCGGCGTATCTCCGAATCCCTCGTGCACTTATATCCCCATATGCTATCCTCATCGTCCCGCCACATGTACATCAGCTCCGTAACCTTGTCACCGCCGTCACGGTGCTCAGCTCCAGGTGAGGCTCTGTCCTCATCAGGCGATATGTCCTCCCAATTTTCGATGCCGTTCTCCCTGGCCTCGGCCCGTGCCCTGTCAATAAGCTGCCTGCGCTCAAGTATTATGTACGGCTGGGACTGCACGTTCCTGTCGCTGGGGTTTCCAAAGTGTACAC
>CALXAF010000037.1 GCA_944386185.1 uncultured Oscillospiraceae bacterium | reverse complement strand
CCTTCTCTCTTCCCGGGACGGAGCCCCAGGCGTCATACGTCTCTCCATCCTCGCTATAATTATAGCGGCTCTCATATTCAATGTCTAATACCTATGGTGAATCTCCAAAAATGCCTGTAGAGCATTTTCTCGCCTGATGCCGCGCCCCGCTTATCCGCCTCCTTCTACACGCATTTCGTATTGTTTTTTATATCATTCATATGGTATTCTTGTTGACAGAAAGGGCGTGTTCCTATGGAGATCCGAGTTTTAAAGTATTTCTTAATGACAGCCAGGGAGGAAAACATCACCCGGGCCGCAAATCTTCTGCATCTCACGCAGCCTACCCTGTCAAGGCAGCTTATGCAGCTTGAGGAGGAGCTGGGTGTCACCCTGTTCCACAGGAGCCGCCACCGGGTCATCCTCACTGAGGACGGCATGCTCCTGCGCCGGAGGGCCGAGGAGATCGTCTCTCTGGCCGACAAAACCCTGGAGGACTTCCAGCACAAACAGGAACAGCTTGCCGGGACCATCTCCATCGGCAGCGGCGAGCTTCGCAGTTCCCGCTTCCTCACTGAGCTGCTCAACAGCTTCCAGCGTGAAAATCCGCTGGTCTCAGTGTCGATATACAGCGGCAACTCAGACAATATAAAGGAGCGCATCGAGCGGGGCCTTCTGGATATTGGCCTCCTACAGGAGCCGGTGGACATCGCAAGATACAGCTTTATACGCACTCCTGTGCGGGAACAGTGGGGTATCCTTGTCGATAAAGCTTCAAATCTTGCCGCCCAGAGCAGCGTATCCCCCGCCGACCTTGCCAGCGTGCCCCTGATCCTGCCAGAGCGCGAGAATGTGCGCAACGAGCTTCTCAACTGGTTTGGCGCTTACGGTGAAGGGCTGCGCGTAGTGGCCACCGGGAATCTGCTCTACAACATGGCCTCCTTAGCCCGGGCCAGCGGCGCCTGCGTCCTCACACTGAACCTTGACTGCAAGTACGACGGGCTGGTATTTGTACCCCTGTCCCCCGCTCTGGAGTCCGGCACGGTACTGGTGTGGAAAAAAGCCCAGATTTTCTCAGCAGCCGCCTCGGCTTTCATCGATTACTCCAAGAAATGCATGACAGGAATAACTCAAGATTTACTATAGGCATTAGACATCGCCCCTCAACTGGGCTAAAATTAAAGGCGTTCCGGAGGGAACGCCTTTTGTTTTGAAACTGCTGTCGGGAGGGATGGGGAATTGACCATAGAAGAGGCCAGCAGGTTATATAATATCCCTATGGAAATCTTGCGTGAATACGAGAGCTGGGGCCTGTGCGGCGCGGTGAAAAAGGTGATGGGCGCATGGCAGTACGACGACACCGATCTTGAACGCCTGAGCCTCATAATGACGCTCCACGATGTGGGCTTTGACAGCACCCAGGTGGAGGCGTATATGCGGCTGCTTCTGGAGCAGGACGGCAGTGAGGAGCAGCGCATGAGAATGCTTGAAGAGCGCCGCGACTGTACTCTGGACGAGATCCACTTCCGGGAGCGTCAGCTTGAACGTCTTGACTATCTGCGCCACAGCATCCGGAAGCTGCAGGACAAAAAGGGCTAAGCGACTTTTAGAAAATTCTGGTTTTGATAAATTTAAGGAGGACTCACAATGAAAAATTACCGTGAAACTGACCCTGAATTTGTGGAGCGCTTTGAACACTTTGCCTTTGACGAGGTGGTGAACGAGCCCGGTCAGGGGCTTGACCCAGTTACCCGCCATATGGCCATTCTGGCCGTCCTGCTGGGCTGCCAGGGTATCGACGCCTTCAGGCTGGAGCTCCCCGCGGCGCTGGACGCCGGAGTGACGCCGGTAATGGCCAAGGAGATCGTCTATCAGGCGGTGGACTATCTCGGGATAGGCCGGGTACTCCCATTCCTGAACGCCGCAAACGATATCCTTGCGGAGCGCGGCGTGTCCCTCCCACTTGAGGGGCAGGCGACCACCACCATGGAGAATAGGCTCACCAAGGGCGCCCAGGCCCAGGCGGACATATTCGGCCCACAGATGCTTGAGGCGTGGAAGGCAGGCCACATAAACCGCTGGCTCGCGGCCAATTGCTTTGGCGACTACTACACCCGTACCGGCCTGACCCTCCCACAGCGCGAGATGATCACCTTCTGCTTCCTGGCGGCCCAGGGCGGATGCGAACCTCAGCTCACAAGCCACGCCAAGGGCAACATGAACCTGGGCAACGACAAGGACTTTCTTATGCGCGTTGTGTCCCAGTGCCTGCCATACATTGGCTACCCGCGCAGCCTGAACGCCGTGACCTGCATCAACAAAGCAGCTGAGGGGTGATTTGAATGGCGGTATTACAAGTAAATTTTCTGTCACAAACACTCAAGCGCACCATTCCTATACAGGTGGTGCTTCCGTCAGACAAGGCCATATCCTACGGTGAGCTTGCGGAGCCAAAGCCCTATAAGACACTGTACCTACTCCACGGCCTGCTTGGTAGCTGCAATGACTGGCTTATGAACACCGACATACAGCGTCTGGCGGAGGAGCGGGAACTGGCTGTGGTAATGCCATCCGGGGAAAACAGCTTCTATGTGGACCAGCTTATACCCAACAACAATTTCGGCGAATATATAGGCCGGGAGCTGGTGGATATGACACGCCGTATGTTCCCCCTGTCCCACAGGCGTGAGGATACTTTTATCGCGGGGCTCTCCATGGGCGGGTTCGGAGCCATCAGAAACGGCCTTAAATACTATGAGACTTTCGGGTTTATAGGCGTATTCTCCGGGGCTGTGCACATCTTTGAGCTGCCTCCAGAGGACCCGGACAGGGAGATGCTTTTCCACGAGGACGCGGTCTTTGGCGATATTGCCGAGGCGTCAAAGACGGACAAGAACCCACGGGTCGCCTTCCGGCAGATGGCACAGGCCCTCCAATGGGACAGCGGTACCTTCCCCAAGATATATATGTCCTGCGGCGAACAGGATCAGCTTCTCTCTGTAAATGAGAGCCTGCGTGATTTCCTCAAGCAAAACGGCGCAAGCGTCACCTGGCGCCAGGGCCCCGGCGGCCACGACTGGGTTTTCTGGCGTGAACACATCCGTCAATTTCTGGACTGGCTGCCTCTGGACAGCGCCGCCCCTGGCATCAGCAGCGGGAATGTGAGGGCGTGACCGGACGTATTGCTTTATAATAATCCCCCTAAAAAGGTACAAGGATCCCCCTGGCTCGGCCAGGGGGATCCTTGTGCCTTTTTTGTTAAATCATCAGCTCACAAATCTCAGCTGAGCATAACCCCTATAGACGTACTCATCCAGGTAAACAATATGGCGTTGGTCAATGCCCCCAGCCAGATGTTCCCTGTCCTGTGGTAGCAATACACTTGGATACCTGCCCCCACCGCAATACCAGGCAGGAAGTTCAGCAGAACGCCAAGCACAAATCTCCACTCAAAGAAGGTGTTCACACCAGTTATTCCTACGCTTCCATACCAGAGTGCAAGCATGACGCCAGGAGCAAGCACGCTCACTAAAATCGTACGCAAATACTGCGACCAGACCGGTTGATTCTTGCACAACAGCGTGCTGGTTTGTACGTAACCGATAATGATATAGTAAATAAGATAAAGCGGCAGGTAAACCCAGAACACCCAGAATCTGGTTAGCGTAAAGGGGTGAAGTTCTGAGTTAAAGAGCCTGATACACACATTACAGAAAAACAGAGCCAGGCTCACCAACACATACTGCGCTAATGTAACCGCTACGGCGATGCCGATGTAAAATAGCAGCCTCTTACGATCAAGCGAGAGTATCCTCTTGTCAAATGACCAGTCATAGCCGCGTGTAAGCTTCTTTACAATCAGGCTTATAATAAGGACCATAAGGGCAGTGCATAGCATCCAGAAAATAACGCCGCTTATATGTTCCATTGCAAATACTTTTGATGATATGGACAGGAAGAATTCCTTTCCCGCCATATATAATTCCTGGATGCCTATTGCCGGTACGGCACACATAAGCACAAGCCCTATCCAGTAAACGGCATTTGGCGTCGCGTGTCCCTGTGCGGTTTCTGCCAGAGCCAGCTCTTTCTTTCTGCTGACTAGCAGGGCTATAATCCCGAAAGATATGATAAAAAGGCCAATAAAGGCGATAGCTGTAGCTATCTCTCTGATCACCCAGGTCTGGCTGTTCACATCAAGAGCATAATCGATATCCAAAACTTTACCCATGAACTCCAGCGCCATTGCTATGCCCTCGGTGCTATAGAGCATGCCAAGGTGCCCACAGCCAGGCTGATTGAACTGACGCAGATTTCCATCCTCTATCGAGCCCGTGGTAAAGCCGCTGGTTATCTCTGTACCTGCGGGCACATTGAGAAACGCCGCAAGGGCCTCGCTCTTATTATAGTATGCCGGGCCAAGCACCGCCGTATCGGTTCCTCTGGGGCCTGTGTTTTCATCCTTAATTCCTACCTGAACGCACACGTTGATTTTCGTCTCAGGCAGGGTGCTTGCTCCAGCTCCGAGAGTCATGGCCCCCTTTATGCCAAACTGAGGGTTCGCTTCAGCCATGCTTACCACTGTGCTGCCCATAGAATGACCCATGACCACCAGCTTATCCTGGTCCACAAATTCCAGTGTTGTGATGAACTTCATAACATCTTCTGTACCAAAGAAGTTACTGACGCCCCTGTCGGACTGACCATTACTTGGCTGATCCAAAGACACTACAACATATCCTCGGCGTGCGAATTCCTGGGCATAGTTTGCCATTGCGTATCTGGAAGAGTTGCCTCCGTGAACAGCAAAAGCACACGGGGCAGGGTTTTCCTGGCTTACGCCGTCTGGAATATATATCATGCAGTTAATAGCCAAGCCTTCATCTGAGATAATTTTAAATGGTTTCACGGTAACTGTTCCCATGCCTGTTTGATTTAGGTACGCAGCAAACGTGCCAACGAGGGCAAGAATCAAACCAATTATGATTAATTTTTTGCCAAAATTCATCTTTTTGTTTGGCCTCGGCTTTTCCATCTTTTTCTCTCCCTTCATTTATATCTCTTTCGATCTTATTCATCCATAAAAAAGCGTACAACCCCCCTCCGTCGCTGTCAGGACTCTGCTGCATTGTCTCAGCAGCCTTGTCAGAATCGGTTTGTTTGCACAAAATATAGTCTCAATAAAGCCCTAAAAATCATCATTATAAATATAAACCTGCTCGGTTATTCTGTCAATAAATTCTCGTCATTCTATATTTCTTCCATACGAGGTTAGAGAGGCGGGCGTCGGCACGGCAGTTATACCGCAAGTGAGATTCTTTATATGACCGCCGAAACCGCCCCCTCTCTTTTGCGTTTTGCTGGAAACTTGCTCCATAGAGATATTTACGTTCTCGCCGCCGCACTTTGGACACGTCGCAGGGAAGCCCTGCTATAAAAAATGTGCTTATAAATCTCAATTTGTAAGTTTTAATTACAATAATAATGAAAAAACGTGCTAATGTCAAGAGGTAAACGAGAGGAGGCGAGGATTTGCGGGTATATGAGTACGAGGGAAAGCGGAACATATCTGGAGAGCGTATCCACCAACGCCGGACAACACTCCGGCTCTCACAAGCAGACCTCGCGGCCCGTATGCAAGTTCGCGGCGTGACCATTGAGCGGGAGGCTATCTCCAAAATAGAGACCGGCGACCGTTTCGTTACCGACTATGAGTTTATCATATTCGCGGAGGTTTTAGGCGTGTCTATGGAATGGCTCGCCGGAAAGGAATAGAGAAGCAACGGCCCCGGCGGGAGTTCCGCCGGGGATTTTTCATGTTGATATAAGGCGTGGTATTATCATACTCTCGAGAGCATGATAATATTCTGCTATTTTATGTTTTTCGTCTCCTCAAGCAGCTGCTTTTTGACGGTCCAGAGGCGTTTCGACAGGTCCACATAATATGTATGTGGATTCTCAAAACGCTTTACCTCGTCCCAGAGGGACTCCACCTGCTGGGCGCAATAGGCCTGGATCTCCTTCAGTGTGGGAAGCGCATATACGCACCGGCCGTTTTTGAATACGGGTACCTGCAGCTCCCGGGCCGTAAAGTCAGTGAGGGTCTTTGTCTTCCACTCCGCGTCCGGGTCGAAGATAACGTGTGGTTCCGATGTGTCAACAGTCTCGTCCCACAGGCAGATCTCGTCAGCTAGGGCCTTGCCGCTCTCCCTGTCGTAGTAGCGGTAAAGCTTCTTGAAGTGCGGGTTTGTAATCTTGGCGGTGTTTTCGCTCACCTTGATCTTTGGTATGATCTCGCCCTTGTCATTCTCCACCGCAGCCAGCTTGTACACGCCCCCAAAGACCGGCGAGCTTCTTGATGTGATGAGCCGCTCGCCGACGCCGAAGGTGTCTATCTTCGCCCCCTGCATCAGCAGGTCGCGGATGATATACTCGTCAAGGGAGTTTGAGGCGACGATCTTGCACTTTGTAAGTCCCGCCTCGTCCAGCATCTTCCTCGCCATTTTGGAAAGGTAAGAGATATCGCCGGAGTCAAGCCGTATGCCAAAGTCGCATATCCCCTGGGGCAGAAGCACCTCTTTAAAGGCGCGGATCGCGTTGGGAACGCCGCTCTTCAGTGTATTGTAGGTGTCCACAAGCAGGATCGTGTTGTGTGGATAGAGCTCACAGTAGGTCTTAAAGGCCTCGTATTCCGTGTCGAACATCTGTACCCAGGAGTGAGCCATGGTGCCGCCTGCCGGTACCCCGTAGACCTCATCGGTCAGCGTGCAGGCAGTCCCGGCGCAGCCGCCGATAAAGGCCGCCCTCGCCCCGATTACCGCGGCGTCGGCCCCCTGGGCCCGCCTGGATCCGAACTCAAGCACAGTGCGCCCCTGGGCTGCCCGGACGATGCGGTTCGCCTTTGTGGCCACAAGGGACTGGTGGTTGATGGCAAGCAGCAGGTATGTCTCAATCAGCTGCGCCTCTATGGCCGGGGCCTTTATGGTTATGATCGGCTCGTTTGGAAAGACGGGCGTTCCCTCCGGCACGGCGTACATATCCCCTGTGAACCGGAAGCCGCGGAGGTATTCCAGGAATCCCTCGTCGAACATGTTCTTTGAACGCAGAAATTCGATATCCTCCTGGGTGAAATGGAGGTTCCGGATATAATCCACGATCTGCTCCAGCCCCGCCGCGATGGCGAAACCTCCCCCGTCAGGTATGCTGCGGAAAAACACGTCAAAATATGTGTTCTTTTTATAAAACCCATTTTTAAAGTACCCATTCGACATGGTAAGCTCGTAAAAATCGCAGAGCATCGTCAGGTTTGCGTTATTCATCCTTCTCTCCCTCCCGATATATGACGCGGACTTGCAGGCTCTCCATAACACTAAGCGCCGCCTGATTCCTGGCAGGGTCGTTTGATGCCACCAGGCCCGCATGGACCAGTATCTCTGCCTCCGGCTGCGCTGTCCTGGCAAGCGCCACATTGGTAAGCACGCAGATGTCTGAGACCACACCGCAGAATTCGATGCTTTCATATGGCGTCGTCTTTAAATACTCAAAAAGCTCCTCGGATCCAAAGGTGGCTTTTTCAAAGACCTTATCGGTATCCTTTCTGGACATCCCTGTTTTCCCGAAAAGGGCATGTCCCTCGCTCCCCTTGATACAGTGGACGACCGGGAGGTACCTTCCCTCATGAGTGGACAGGTAATTATCACCATGGGTGTCCAGGGTAAATATGACGTCGCCGCCGCTCCGGCGGTACTCCTGAATCCGCTCCGCTATCCTGTCGTCCAGCTTCTCCGCAGCCTTGAATCCAAGGGAGCCGGTCACAAAGTCATTCTGATAATCTATCACGATAAGGCATCGCTTCATCGTGC
>CALXAF010000036.1 GCA_944386185.1 uncultured Oscillospiraceae bacterium | reverse complement strand
CGCATCTCCGCCCTTAATGAGTCCCTCCGTGAGACTGAGGCACTCCGGGAACAGGTCCTGGCGATGGGCAAGGTGGACTTTAAGAGATACGCAGATATTATTGTTAACCTGCAGATGGACGACGAGTACTACTGGCTCATCAAGCACTTCGACGATGACACCATGGACCATATCAGGAAGCGCTTTAACCGGGACAGCGGCCGGGCCTTTATAGACGGCTTTATGGCGCTGCAGCAGAGGGCCATAGAGCTCCTCCGGGACGGGGCATCCCCCGACAGCCCCGAGGGGATAGCCTTCGGTGAAAAATTCTGGTCCATGATAGTCTATTTTACTAACGGTGATATGTCGATGCTCCCAAAGCTCATGGAGGCCGGCAGCTTCACCGGTGCCGACCCGTCCTTTCAGGACAGGGTCCAAGAGGCCAACGCCTTTATCGGCCCGGCCCTGGAGGCGTACTTCAAGGCCACCGGCACTGACCCATTTAATGGGGGCTCGTTATGAGCGCCGCTATAATTGTCTCCGGCCTTAAAAAGAGCTACGGGGACAGGGAGATATTGAAGGGCGTGAGCTTCCAGGTGGAAAAGGGAGAGATATTCTCCCTGCTTGGTGTAAACGGCGCCGGGAAGACCACCACTCTCGAGTGTATTGAAGGTCTGCTGCAGTTTGAGGGCGGCAGCATTAATATAAATGGCAAGGCAGGCATACAGCTCCAGTCCTCTTCCCTGCCTGAGCATATGCGCCCTATGGAGGCCGTAGAGCTCTTCGCCAGATGGAACAGGACCGCCCCTGACGCCTCCCTTCTAAAAAGGCTCGGGATACCCGAACTTGGCAGGAGGCAGTACCGTCAGCTCTCAACCGGTCAAAAGAGACGGCTGCACCTGGCCCTGGCCATGTCTGGCGAGCCTGACATACTGTTTCTCGACGAACCCACCGCCGGCCTTGATGTAGAGGGACGGCTGGCACTCCATGGCCTTTTGCGTGAGCTCAACGGGCGCGGCGTGACAATAATTGTCGCCAGCCATGATATGGCTGAAGTGGAGAGCCTCGCGCACCGGATAGCCATCCTGCGTGAGGGTGTCATAGCCTTCTCCGGTACTATCCCGGAGCTGAACTGTGCCCTGGGGACGCAGTATGAGATAACCATCACCACAGATCTTGGTGTCGAGAGCCTTGAGACGCAGGATGTGACAGGCGCAATGATAAAGCTCCTTACGGAATACAGGGCTTCCGGCAGGCGTATTCTCGACATGCGTGTGAACCGCGGTTCCCTGGAGAAGCACTTTTTGGCCATGGCCGGGAGGGAACTTAAATGAGGGCTTTTACCTACGGTACCCTGCTACAGTTTAAACTGGATATACGCAGCAGGACCATGCTCATATCCTGTTATATTGTACCGCTTGTTTTCTACCTGATTGTGAGCGGCGTATTCACCTCTGTCATGCCTGGCTATGAGGAGGGCCTTATAGAGTCCATGACCGTATTTGGTGTTACAATGGGCACGCTCATCGGCCTTCCCCCGTCACTTGTGGAGATATACGGCGGTGATATCAAAAGGATCTACCGGGCAAACAACATACCTGTATGGACAGGGCTTGTACTTACCAATATTTCCGCTTTTCTCCATCTTCTCATAATGAGCCTTATAATCTTCTTTACAGCACCATATATTTTCGGGGCCACGCCGCCTGAACATCCGCCGCTGTATTTCGCCATCCTTGCCCTTTTCATCATCGCGTCCCAGGCCGTCTCCAGCGTCATCGGCCTCGCTGTGCGTGACCAGTCCAAGGCCCCGGCGGTTTCCATTGTGGTATTCCTGCCATCAATTATGCTCTCAGGCATAATGTTCCCGGCCTCCCTGCTCCCCAGCCCACTCCGCCTTGTTGGCAGGCTCTTTCCCGCATACTGGGGGTATGAGGCTCTTATCGCGGACAGCGCCTCCGCTCTCACGCCGCTACCGTTCCTCCTGATCGCCATTGCGGCCGCCGCGCTCTGCATCCCCCTTGTCAAAAAACGTACCTGACAACAGCACCTCCCTGACCTGGTCCCCAGATGCGCACTAGAGGCCGCGCGTCTGGGGATCAGCTCTATCTTCTCCCGGCTGCTGTCCAAAGCCGGCAGATGAAGCCCGGCGGTAAAAACTTTCAAAACAATCGGGTCCGTGCACGACAAGATTAATTAATATATCTAAACTTTTCATCCTCCTTAATCTGTTATTTACAGTCAACAGATGTAGATTTATTCAGATTCTTACAATTTAATTTCTGTGAGTATTTCCATCTGCCTTTGCTCGATTTTGCAAGTTTTATTTTTAAAGATTCATTTCTGTAATTAAATTTGACAATTAATACTCTTTGCTCTATAATTATTTTGTTATATATGGCAAAATAATTCAGGCGCATGCAGGAAGTTGTGAGATAAAAATACATTGGCAGTTTTTGCTTTGGAAGTTCGTCTTATTAGTATTCTGGCCGCCTGGGAAAGGAGCAAGCAGTTGATAAGTTTTGAAAACGTAAGCAAAGCATACAGAGGCCAGCAGGAACCTGTGGTCCGGGACCTGAGTTTCCAGATCCCCCAGGGGCAGATCGTTGTGCTCATCGGCCCCTCCGGCTGCGGTAAGACCACCTGTCTCAAGATGATAAACCGCCTTGTAAAGATAACTTCCGGGAAAATCCTCATTGACGGCGAGGATATTATGGAACGGGATCCGATCCAGCTGCGCCGGACCATGGGGTATGTCATACAGCAGACAGGCATCTTTCCACACATGACGGTGCGTCAGAATATTGAGATAATCCCCACACTTCAAAAAGAGGATAAGGACAAGATCTACAGGAACACCCTGAAGCTTATGGATATGGTTGGCCTTGATCCTGACGAGTATCTGGATCGATACCCGACGCAGCTCTCCGGCGGACAGCTTCAGCGTGTAGGCGTGGCAAGAGCCTTCGCTACCGATCCGGAGATAATACTCATGGATGAGCCATTCTCCGCACTTGATCCCATCACCAGGGCACAGCTTCAGGATGAACTTCTCTTCCTCCAGTCGAACATGAAGAAGACGATAGTTTTCGTCACCCACGACATGGACGAAGCCATAAAGATCGCCGACAGGATAGCCATTTTGAGCGGCGGCGAGCTTGTGCAGTATGACACGCCTGAGAAGATCATGAAGGAGCCGGCAAACGACTATGTGGCCCGTTTCGTTGGCCCAAAGCGTCTGTGGACAAAACCTGAGTTTATAAGGGCCGAAGATATAATGGTTACGGACCCGGCCACTGTCCCTGAGGATCTGCCCATATTCAAGGCCATGGAGATTATGCGTACCGAGCATGTTGACAGTGTCCTTGTGCTGGATACCGAGCGCCGGCTTTTGGGTTCAGTATCCGCCCGCGCCATTCTCGATTGCGCTGACAAGCAGGTCGCCTGCAGCAGCATTATGTCCTCCCCTGGCCTCACCTCCGCCCCAAATCGGGATCTGGTTTGGCTGCTGGCAAAATTCAACGAAACCGGCTGCAGGACCATGCCTGTCATCGACAGCCAGGGGCGTCTAATGGGCCTCATAACCACAAGCAGCCTTGTGACCACCATGAGCCAGCAGTTCTCACCTGAAAGCGGAAAGGAGGCAGCAGGATGATAGAGTTCTTTAACTACGTTGCCGATAACGCCTCCCTGCTGCTTAACTATACTCTCCAGCACCTGCGTATAGGCATGCTGGCTGTTATGTGCGGTATCGTATTAGGCGTGCCCCTTGGTCTTCTCATAGCCAGGTTCCATATCATTAAAAAACCCGTCATGGGAGTCTCCAGCGTCATTCAGGCCATACCGAGCCTGGCTTTTATGGGCCTTCTTATACCTGTCATTGGCATAGGCGATAAGACGGCTATCGTAATAATAGCCATGTATGCCCTTCTGCCGATAATCCGGAACACATACACAGGCCTGACTAACATTGATGAAAACATCATGGAGGCTGCCCGCGGCATAGGTATGACCAGCCGGCAGATACTCTTTAAGATCCAGCTCCCCCTGGCACTTCCTGTGCTCATGGCGGGCATACGTGTTGCGGCAGTTAACTCAATCGGCACCGCGACTCTGGCCTCTTTTGTAGGCGGAGGCGGCCTGGGCAAACAGATATACGCCGGCATACAGATAATAAACGTGAATATGATGCTCTCCGGCGCGATTCCCGCCTGCCTGCTGGCGCTGCTCATAGATTTCCTGTTCGGACTTATTGAGAAATCTGTTGTGCCTATAAGCCTGCAGATTTCAGGTTCCGCCATCTCCAAGGACAGGGTACACCGGCTGAAGCATCACCGGAAGCGCGTGCTGACCGTCGCCTGCCTCGCCATAGCCGTATTGATAGGCAGCGTGGTCTACGACAGTATCGAATGGGACGACACCCCGAAAATAACTATCGGTACCACCGAGTATATAGAAGAGCGGATCGTCGCCGAGCTCTACGCTCAGGTTATTGAGGACCGGACAGGTATAAAGGTTGAGCAGAATAACGCCATGGGCGACGGGCTCGTTGTGTGGCAGGCCCTGCAGGCAAACGAGATAAACGCCGTACCCGCCTATACAGGTACTTATTACGCCACCAGGCTGGAACTGCCAATCTACCCCGGGCTCACTGCTGAGGATACTTACAACGGCGTGGCCGAGGGTATTGCGGAGTACGGTATAACGGCCGCTGGACAGCTTGGGCCAAACAACCAGTATGTTTTCGCTGTGAAGCCTGAGGCCGCCGAGAAATACGGCCTTGAGAAGGTCTCAGACCTGGTTCCCTACGCCTCCAACTGGGTGGTGGGCTGTTCCCAGAGTTTCTACGCCCGTGAACAGGACGGCCTCTTCCCAGTCTGTGAGGAGTATGGCATGGAGTTTAAAGAGGCGCTAACATTCGGTGCCGCCCCCATGTACCTGGCCCTTGAGAACGACGATGTGGACGTTATAGTAACTTTCCGCACAGACGGGCTGCTTCAGAAATACGACCTGGTGCTTCTGGAAGACGACAGGGAGTTCTTCCCTCCCTACGTGCTCTTCTTCATGGTAAACGACGCGGTGCTTGCCGATTACCCCCAGGTACTTGACGCCTGCCTGGAACTTCAAGGCGCTGTCACTGACGAGGAGATGCAGGATCTAAACTACCGCGGCGCCCAGGACGGTGACCTCCCATACGATATAGCCCATGATTTCCTTGTGGAGAAAGGGCTTCTGACAGAGTAACCGTATCTTCTGTTAAATCATGAATATGTCTATCAGCAAAGGCTCCCTCTTTCGCCGAAATGGGAGCCTTTGTTTTTTGAGCGCCTGCTGTTCCTCACTCTCTTTTTTTATTCCTCAGAAAATATCTCCCAAAATTTTACTGCTCTCCCCTGTTGCGACTGTTTTCTCAAAACTTCGGATATACAATCGACGTATCAAAAAGATACGAAAGGACGTTTAACGTGACAGGAAAGCAGATGCCCCTTATCTCAGGGGTCTTAAACAAGCTGAGAAAGCTTGACGCTTACATGCCGGTGGAGTTAGTCATCAGGGCGGTATTTTCTCTGCTGCTATCGAGGGCAAGAATCTTTTCTGATTTTGCTCCATTCGGGATAGGGTTTGTTGCAGCGGCGCCAGCAGGCTGGGCCGGTGCCGTCACCTTGGCCGCGGCGGTAATAGGCTGTTTCAGTTTTGGAGATATCTTCTGGTCTATCAAATATATCGCCATCTTCCTGGTGATACGAGTCTCTCTCAGGATCTTCAAAGGTACTCCCATGGGCCGTATGGAACTGTTCCCACCTGCTCTGACCTTTTTTGTGTCACTCTGCATTGGCTCTGTATATGCTTTTGGGACAGGCTGGTCCCTCGTTCCAACTGTACTATTTGTGGTCGAGTCGTTTCTGTCCGGCGGCTGTGCTTTCTTCTACGATGTGGCTCTATCGCCCTGGTCCGACTCCGCCTCTGGTAAATCAGGACGTGTGTGTCACAACGTAAGCACACTTATTCTCTTTGGCACGCTGCTTATGTCCCTTAGTTCATGGATGCTGTTCAGCGTCATCTCTATAGGACGGCTTATAGCTGTGATCGGCATGATGTGCGCCGTGTATCGCGGCGGCATATGCATAGGCTGTGCCATCTCCACAGGCATTGGCGCCGCTATGGATCTTGCCTGCGGCAGCGTACCCTTCTTCACAATGTCCTACTCCTTTACCGCCATGGTATCTGGTATATTCTCCCGTGGCGGCAGGCTCATTTTCCTGCTCACATACATAGCCTCAAATGCGATAACCGTCGTGTGGAACTGGGACACCTTTTCCATGCTCCCGGCGCTCTATGAAGTGTTCGCCGCATCTGTAGTCTTTATGCTGATACCTGACTCCGCTTTTGCTAAAATGAGTGCCCTGTTCCCTGCCAATATGTCCGGATACGGCTTCCTCAAGGCCAGGGAGTATACCAGGGACAGGGTGGAGCTGGCCTCCAGCGCTTTCAAACAGCTATACGACGTTGTGCGGGATAAATGCGGCGAGGAGACATGCGACAATGTGGCTGCAGTTTTCGACAGGGCCTCAGACCTTGTGTGCAGATCCTGTCCCAGGTCCGCCAAGTGCTGGCAGCAGGACTACTCAGACACCGTGGATATAATGAACAATATAACACCTGTGCTTATGAAAAACGGTTCTGTGTCCACTGGCGATTTCCCCTCGCGCTTCACTGAGAGCTGCCAGCGGCTCACACAGCTTACGGCAGCCATTAACGCCGAGACAAGGACGTTCCTCTGCAGGCGCCAATACAGGACCCGGCTCTCAGAGAGCCGCAGCGCGGCGTACAGCCAGTATAACGACATCTCCGCCGTACTCCACAGCCTGTCCCAGGAGCTTGGAAGTGAAGTTACGGTGGAACCTGGTCTTGAAAAGAAGCTGCAGAAGTATTTGCGCGGCCTGGATCTTGACGCCTCAACAGCTGTCTTCAGGGTTAAAGGCGGACGTCTCAGGGCCGAACTCAGAGGAAGCGGGGTCCGCGCTCTGCGGCGCGATAAGGACTGCCTCGATAAGCTCTCGGCACTTCTTGGCACACGGCTGTGTACTCCGGAGGACAGATCTGACCCGGATCTGATGGTTCTTCTCGAGGCAGAGCCGCTGAGAGTCGCCATCGGCACCGCTTCCGCGAAAAAGGACGGGGAGTCTGTCAGCGGGGACGACCTGGCGTATTTCCGCACAGACGAGGGCAACATGTTTGTGCTTCTCTCAGACGGCATGGGAAGCGGCGAAGAGGCCTCCAAGCTCAGCCGAGGTACCAACACCGTGATGGAGCGTTTCCTGAAGGCCGGCATACCACCGGAGCTGACAATCAAGATACTCTCAGACCTTATGATCCTGAAAAGCGACGATGATATAGCCAGTGCCACGGTGGATCTTATGTGCCTTGATATGTTTTCAGGTGATACACGGATTTTCAAATGCGGGGCTGCCCCTTCCTATATAAAAAAAGGGAACACCGTGAGACGCCTATCCCAGCCCATGCCTCGCCCCTTCCATCCCCCTTATCAGAACTCCGTGCCAAAATCCCGAATGTCCCCCGGTTCTTTCGCCGTCATGGTATCGGATGGTGTTGTCGCGGGAGGTGACGATTGGTTGCGTGACCTTATATCCGGATACGAGGGCCAGAACCCAAGGGAACTTGCCATGTCTGTGCTGAATCGGGCAAAGGAAGCAAGCGGCTGCTGCGATGATATGACAGTCATGGCGCTGAAAATTGATATACGGCCATGAAAGTTGTCCCGCAGGCTGTATATCTTCCATCCCATTCGGGCACACTGGAAACATATGGTTTTCAGAGGTGATATGATGGTCAAGGGGATCACCCGGCGGGTAGTAGTAATAAAATCGCCCGACCCGCAGGTATTTGATGAAGCTATCTTTATTGTGAAAGAGGACGCCTCAAAGAAGTCTGGCGTAACCAATGAGGAAATATTGCGTCAGGCCCAGGATACAGCCAGAAATTATATTAAAACACACCGCGGCGGCAAGAAAATCCTGAATCTGCCGCCTCCGGTTTACGCTGCCTTGGGCGCATGCGCCACTGGCCTCATATGGATGCTCACCACATTTATACATTAGTCTAAGCAGGCTGAACTTCAATTACAGGGCGGACGTAAAGCGTCCGCCTTTTCCTTGTATTTATACAGATTCGATGGTACAATAAGTCTGTAGAGTATCATGTCAGTTGAAGACATTTAATTTTGTTGATTATCCAAAGGATGTACATAATGAAAAAAATAATGCTTATATTCGGCACTCGTCCAGAGGCCATAAAGATGTGTCCTCTGGTGAAGGAACTCAAATCTAGGCGCGGCGTGGAGACGCTGGTGTGTGTCACCGGCCAGCACAGGGAGATGCTCCGCCAGGTTCTTGAGGCCTTCTCTGTAGAGCCTGACTACGACTTAAATATTATGCATGACAAGCAGACCCTTTTTGATGTAACAGAGCTCGTACTGGAGGGAATGAAAAAAGTGCTTGAGACCGCAATGCCAGATGTGGCGCTGGTCCATGGGGACACCACCACCACATTCGCCTCCGCGCTGGCCTGTTACTACATGGGTATCCCTGTCGGCCACGTTGAGGCCGGACTCCGCACCTACAATGTCCACTCCCCCTATCCGGAAGAGTTCAACCGCCAGGCCGTCGGTTCAATAGCGGACTACAATTTCGCGCCCACTGTCCTCGCCCAAGAAAACCTTCTCCGGGAGGGCAAGAGGCCGGAGAGCATATTTGTCACAGGAAATACCGCCATTGACGCTCTCGGCACAACGGTTGTCCAAGATTTTCACCACCCGGACCTTGACTGGGCACAGGGTTCCAGGCTTGTCATACTCACTGCCCACCGGAGGGAGAGCTGGGGTGAGCCATTAAGGAATATATTCCGTGCCATCCGCCGTGTAGTGGAGGAGTTTCCGGATGTGAAGGTGCTCTACCCTATCCATCTGAACCCCCTGGTGCGGGAGGCCGCCGCAGATACTCTCGCTGGCTGTGACAGGATACGCCTCACCGAGCCCATGGACGTTATCACATTCCATAACTTCCTGGCCCGCTCCTATCTTATCCTGACAGACTCCGGTGGCATACAGGAGGAGGCTCCCTCCCTGGGCAAGCCCGTCCTGGTCCTCCGGGACGTGACAGAGCGTCCTGAGGGCGTGGAGGCCGGAACCCTGAAGGTAATCGGCACTAGGGAAGACGTAATATACAGTGAATTTAAGAATCTTCTGACAGATGAAAAGCTCTACGACTCAATGAGTACAGCCAAGAACCCCTATGGGGATGGGCTGGCCTCAAAGCGCATAGCGGACATACTTATAAAGGGCAAGACCAGAATTTGATAGATAAATCCCGTATCTGGAATAAATAATAGCGGGCCGTTCCAATTGGACGGCCCGCTATTGCTTATATACGCTATATTTCCACGCAGACTGTTTCAGCGCTGGACAAGGTGTACGGCAAACCCGGATATATCGCTGGACAGATATACGGCCTTTGTGTTGCCGGAGGCGTCCAGTTTCCTGGTACTCTCGTCAAACTCATAACCCAGGCGTTTGAGATAGGCCTCAGCCCTCTCAACACTGTACGTACCGATGGCGATATGCCCGTTGGCGCCCTTGCCAGGCCCCTTCATACACTCAATGAAGCTGCCGGCAAAGTCGGAGGAATTCCCCGCCTTGTAGGCAAATCCAAACGCCTTGTCAAACTCGGAAGCTGTGGAAGCGGCGCTGTCGGCGTCCTGGCAGTTGATTCCCACATGCATAAGGTTGAAGCCCAGTACCTTTTGCACAGCCTCCCTGCAGAGGGCGCTGATCTCATCCCACTTTTCACCGTTTATAAGGTCCTTCTTTACCATCCAGGTACCGCCGCAGGCGATAATCTTTGAGAAGCCCAGGTAGTCCATGAGATTCTTTGTATTCACTCCGCCTGTAGGCATGAATCTGAGTTTCGGGAAAACTGGCGCCAGGGCCTTGATGGTATTGATGCCGCCGGACTGCTCCGCCGGGAAGAACTTCACCACGCTGAGTCCCGCGTTCACAGCCTTGGTCATCTGAGATGCGTCAACGCACCCGGGCAGCACAGGTATATCATTTTCCACGCAGTACGCCACAAGCTCGTCATTATAGCCAGGCGACACGATAAACTTAGCACCGGCGTCCACTGCCCGCTTGCACTGCTCCACGTTGAGAACAGTCCCCGCTCCAACCAGCATATCCGGGAACTCCCTGGCCATACGCCTTATGGACTCCTCACCTGCCGCTGTGCGGAAGGTGACCTCCGCTGCCGGCAGGCCGCCGTTAATCAGCGCCTTCGCCAGAGGTATAGCCTGATCCGCGTCGTCAATCGCTATAACCGGTACTACTCCAAGAAGCTCGATCTGCTTGATAACATTGTTTTCCATACTTTTACCTTCTTCCATATGTAGAAAATAAATCAAAAATCTATCTTCTCAACTCAGAACCAGTGTCTCCGGTCCTGTGCCTCTCAATAATATCCTCTATCTCAGATATAGAAGAACTCACCTGATCGCCGGGTATGGTGTTTTTCAGCGCACCCATTGCGTCGCCATACCGCATGGCCTTATCCGCGTCGCCGTATTTGAGCAGCCCATAGAGGGCGCCGGCCACGTAGGCGTCGCCTGAACCAATTCTGTCTACCACCTCAATGTCACGGTACGGCTCCTCACTGTAGAATGTATCGACCCTCCTGTCATATACCAGTGAACCAAAGTCGTGCCTTGATGGGGAGTGGACTTTACGCTTTGTGGAGGCCACCACATCAATGCCGTAGTCATTTGCAAACCCCCGCATGATGTCCCGAAGGTCACCTGTACGCTTGAACATTCTCCGGCCGGTCTCCTCGGACACGAAAAGCACATCTGTAAGGCTGATGAGCTGCTCTATAGTGCCCTTGGCCTCCTCCTCAGACCAAAGTGAAGCCCTGTAGTTAACATCGAAAGATATCACTGTACCGGCTTCCTTCAGCCTTTTTATAATGCTGATAGTCTCAGAGCGCAGTTCTGGTGACAGTGCCAGTGTGATCCCGCTGGTGTGGAACATGCGGGTACAGGCCCAAAAGCTTTCAGGCAGCTCATCAGCCTTCAGAGTATTTATTGTCGAGGATCTGCGGTCGTATATGGTGAGCGGTTTGCGTGGTGAAGCGCCGCTCTCATAATAATAGACACCCAGCCTCGAATCCTCGTTCCCATCATACAGCAGAAGCCCTGTATCAACAAACTCAAAACCTATCCGCTTTTTTATATATGTGCCAAGTTCATTGTCAGGAAGCTTCGAGACCAGAGCGGTTGAAAGTCCCAGCTGCGCCACACCTGACGCGACGTTCAGCTCTGCCCCTCCGGCGTGCTTCTCAAAGATTTCCCCATCTGAGATCCTGGTATATCTGGGAGGTGACAGGCGCAGCATAACTTCGCCCAGGGTCACAAGATCGTACTTTCTATTTATCTCTCCCATCTTTTAGATCTCCTTTGCCTTATTTGCCGAATATCTCAGAAATATTTTTCATACCAGATCCTGTGGTATCGAGGCACATGACCTCATCGCCCTCCCGGGAAGTGGGCTCCCATCTGGGTACAGAGCCATCGGTGCCGTTTGGATCGCCGGTTGCCGCAAAGTTTGTGAGGTATGACACCATTAGCTCCGAGAGCTTCCTGTCCTCCTCCGTAAACGGCCGCCAGCAGCGCTCCATAGTCCCAAACCAGTACCATAGGTCCGCGCTGTGGAACGCCCCCATGTTATCACCTGGAAGCTGCCTTGCGAAACAGTATGAATAACTCTTTACAGGCTGCTTCGCGCACCATTCCCTGGCCTCTGAGGTCATCTCAGGATAAATATCCTCAGTATTCGCGCCGCACATATACGGTATGTTAAGGGAGAATGAGGACTTTGTCAAGCCACGGTTGTCCCAGGCAGGCCCAAGAGACGACATATCCAGGCTATCGCCGGATTTTTCAATGCATGACTCAAAAGCCATATAGAGCTCCTTGGCCGACATGGAGCACAACTTTTCCACGTCTCCGCCGGTGGCCTCCTGAGCCCACATCTGCCAGAAGGGGTAGTTGTCCTCAACGCGCCTATCAGTTGAGAAGAGCTTGACCCTGTCACCGCCGCCGCTGGACATCACGGCCCGGCGCACAATCCCCTGAGAGCTTTTTGAGCTTATTATCATCTGCACGCTGCGCGCCCCGGCACTCTGTCCCATAAGGGTAATATTGTTCTTATCCCCGCCAAAGGCCTCTATGTTGTCATACACCCACTTCAGGGCGCACATCTGGTCATAAAAGCCATAGTTTCCGGTGTGGCCGTCGCGGGCGGCAAGCTCAGGCAGCGCAGCGTAGCCAAAGGGACCAAGCCTGTAGTTTATGGTGACGGCTATCACACCTCGGCTCACCCAGGCCGGCTCCTCAAACACTTTGTCCCAGCCCGATCCCCTGATGAACGCGCCACCGTGGATGTATACTATTACCGGGGCTTTATGCGCCCCGTCCGGCGCCCAAACATTTAGAAAGAGGCAGTCCTCACTGTACCTGTATGGAAGCCCCTCCCTGAACTCCCGATAGTAAAAGGACGATCTGCCGCCCTCGTCCTCCGGGATATACGCGGCCTGCTGTATGGCGTTAGGCCCGAAGCCCCTGGCGTCATACACTCCGTCCCATCGCTCCACTTTTCTAGGGTACTCAAAGCGGCCGGCAGCTGCGTACCTTATGCCCTTATAGGCGGTGACGCCGGCTGTCTTTGCGGCGTCACCCTGAATATCTCCACATTTTGTATGGCAAATATGCCTGTGATCCATAAACTCACACCCCTGAGTAGGCAGAGAACCCTCCATCGATTGGAAGAACCACTCCGGTGATAAAGCTTGCGGCCTTCTCATTTAGAAGGAACAGTACTGCTCCCTCCAGCTCCTCGCTCTCGCCGAAGCGTCCCATTGGGGTGGCTGCAAGTATCTTGCCCGTCCTGGCGGTGGGCGTTCCGTCGTCATTCCAGAGGAGCTTGGCGTTCTGCTTTGTGGAGAAGAAGCCCGGGGCTATGGCGTTTACCCTGATGCCAACCTTGGAGAAGTGGACGGCCAACCACTGGGTGAAGTTAGATATGGCGGCCTTGGCTCCGGAATAGGCAGGGATCTTGGTAAGCGGCGTGTAGGCGTTCATGCTGCTTATGTTGAGGATGCTGCATCCCTCCTTGCCCACCATCTGCTTTGCAAATGCCTGGGTTGGTATCAGCGTACCCAGGAAGTTGAGGTTAAATACAAACTCCACGCCGGATGCGTCCAAATCAAAGAATGACTTTGTCTCAGAATCCAGATCCCCGGCCTCAAAGTACTCCTTATCTGTCTGCGCCCTGGGGTTATTGCCGCCGGCGCCGTTTATAAGAACGTCGCAGGTGCCCAGCTCCGCGGCTACCTGGCCGGCGACGGATTCACACACATCCTTGTCAAGCACGTCGCACATGTACGCCTTGGCTGTACCGCCCTCAGCGTTTATCTCATCCGCGAACTTCTGGGCAGATTCCAGGTTACGGTCCAAAAGCGCCACCTTGGCGCCCGCGCGAGCCAGGGTCTTTGAAAATGCGCTGCAGAGGACTCCGCCGGCGCCCGTGACTACGGCTACCTTGCCGCTCAGGTCAGTGTTCAAAACGTTTTTATTCATAATGCCCTTCTTTCTAAAAAACAGGAAGGCTCCGAATGATGTCTCATAACCTCGGAGCCTGTCCCATGTCTAAAACAATATCACGCTCCAGCGCCCAGGCCATCAGCCGCGGGCCCTGTCCTTCTCACAGGCCTCAAACAGGCCGTTTAAATACGTGGCTCCAAGGGCACGGTCGTAGAGGCCATACCCGGGCCTGCCCTGCTCGCCCCAGATCATCCTGCCGTGGTC
>CALXAF010000035.1 GCA_944386185.1 uncultured Oscillospiraceae bacterium | reverse complement strand
ACACAGCCGGTATCCTCTCGCTTGGTCCCGCAGATTACGCTGTGCTTCTACCTTTCTTTGGCTCCCCAGTCGCTGTTTCCAGCGCCATAATGGCAAGTGAAATGGGTTCCGATGCCGACCTTGCCCGCCAGTATGCCCTCTGGACCACCGTAATGCTGGTTGTCACTCTTCCAGTTTTGATAATGGCAATGCGCTTATTGTCCCTGATATAATTGCCATATGCCCTCTGTCTGATAAAAGAGAACCCGAGCGCTTTAATAAGCGCTCGGGTTCTCTTTTATCTCTTTTTTAGGCAGCACTTTTCGGAAGAATTTCCTGAAATACACACAATTGGCAATAGTGGAAAGTATATCCGCGATAGGCTCTGCAAGTATCACTGCGTAAACCTTCTGCGGCATCAGGTACGGCAGGAGGTATATAAGCGGTATGAGTATAATTATCTTCCTCAGCGACGCGAACAGGAAGGAGTACTGGGGGTATCCCAGCGCCAGATATGACTGCTGGCACGTCATAAACGCCCCGAAGATCACAGCACCGGACAGGTATATCTTCAGCATGGGTATGGTGATCTCGATAAGGTCCGGGGAGTCGTTGAACATCTTAACAAAGAAGGACGGCACTATCAGAACCACAATATAAAACGCCAGGCAGTAGACTGTATTTATTATTATCTCTATCTTGAAAGTCTCCCGCACCCTGTCATACTTTTTTGCTCCAAAGTTGTAGCCGATTATAGGCTGCGCACCATCCGTTATGCCGTGGGATGGCAGCTCAATGAAGTTCCATACGCTCATCAGAACCGACATAGCGCTCACTGCAATATCTCCTCCAAATAACAGGAGCTGGCGGTTAAAGCTCATCTGCAGCAGGCTTCCGGTTATCTTCATTGTGAATGGGGAAAAGCCCATTTTTATTATCTGCCATGCTATCCTGGCTCGCGGGAAAAGGTATCTGGCCCTTATGTGTATGCTGGATTTTTTTGAGAAGATAAAGACCATGACAAATGTGGCCGACACAGCCTGGGATATCACCGTTGCCAGAGCCGCACCCATGACCCCCATATTGAAAGTAAAAATGAAAAGTGGGTCAAGAGCTATGTTCAAAATACACCCGGCCAGCACAGAGCACATGCCGTAGCGTGTGTAACCCTGGGTGTTGATGTACGGGTTCAGGCCAACGGTAATCTGTATAAACACTGTGCCAAGTATGTATGTCTCAAGATATGCTCTGGCATCTCCTATGGTCTGCTCCGTGGCTCCAAACAGCCTCAGTATCTGATCCATAAAACCCAGAGTAACAGCAATTATCACAAGGCTACTCAGCACCAGCATACTAAAGCTGGTGCTGAGTATCTTATCCGCGCCGTCATTATCCTTTTGCCCAAGTTTTATAGCACAGAGCGGTGCTCCTCCGTTTCCAAATAGAGCCGTTATGGCAGTCACCGCAGTCACCACCGGCGTCACAATACCGATAGCCGCTATGCTCCACTCCCCTCCAGGGAGCCTGCCTATATATATCCTGTCTACCAGGTTGTACACCATCGTGACCAACTGGGCAAAAATAGAGGGAATCATCATACGGACCAAGAGCTTTTTGACGCTCTCGGTCCCTAACTGTTTTGTATCCATCTTTCCTCTAGCTCTCAGTCAAGTTTCTTTGTTCCCAGATAGTGGGCAATGTTGGCGTGGCTGCATATCTTTGGCTGTATGGTGCCGCTGCCTGATGTGAGCAACACTGTCACTCCGGGACCGTGGCCGCACAGGTTGGAGTCGCCATGGATTATAACGCCCACACTTCCGGCTCCCTCAAGATAGTCCGGGCCGTAGTAGTTCACATGGTCCTGTATGTAAACCAGGTCGCCGTAACGGAGGTCGGCCATGCGGCATTCCTCATAGGCCCTCTTGTCCCGGGTCATTATATCGTAGTCGCTTCCGAAAAGCTCCGCCTGGCCGAGGCCGGAACCCATGCAGTGGGCAGGGATTACAGTTACAACCGGCACATACAGCTTTCCGTCCTTCTCCTCCATATCCTCAGATATCTTGTCCAGCAGGTCCGGGTCAAGGCTCATGCACTGCACATCTGGATAATCTGTGAGTTTCAATCCCTGTCCGTATGCCTTCACCTGAATTCTGTCATCGCAGACCATCTTGTTAAGGGTCTCCTGGCTGAACCATATCATAACATGGTCGATTCCGCCGTGCTTCCCGGTGACAAAGCCCTTATCCCCAGCAGCGGCCCCGCTCACCACTGTGGCTGTGTTGCCCACACAGCTCAGATGGGTATAAGCCACGTTCTCCTCCGGAGTCATGTTCTTTGTGCTGGCGCCTGGCTCCACGTGGTCTCCTGCCAGCCCCATGCAGCTGTCGCCTATCTCTATATCGTAAGTGATACCGCCGTGGGCAGGCCCCACGCGTCCGACTCCATCAAATCCTACCCTGTGTATCTTACCTGGCTTTATCACCGGGTGGTGAAGCTGTCCCATTACTGACTGGGCAACAACCTTATCACGATTGGTGTTTAATTCCATAACGTTTCTCCTTTTCTTTTATTTGTCTCTCAACCCGAACTATATAAAGCTCTCAGTCAAGTTTCTTTGTTCCCAGATAGTGGGCAATGTTGGCGTGGCTGCATATCTTTGGCTGTATGGTACCGCTGCCTGACGTGAGCAGCACAGTCACTCCCGGGCCGTGGCCGCTGAGTTTTGAGTCTCCATGGACTATAACGCCCACACTTCCGGCTCCCTCAAGGTAGTCCGGGCCGTAGTAATTCACATTGTCCTGGATATAGACCAGATCGCCGTAGCGAAGGTCGGCCATGCGGCACTCCTCATAGGCCCTCTTGTCCCGGGTCATTATGTCGTAGTCTCCTCCAAAAAGTTCGGCGTGACCAATACCGGAACCCATGCAGTGGGCGGGGATTACAGTGGCAACCGGTACATACAGCTTTCCGTCCTTCTCCTCCATATCCTCAGATATCTTGTCCAGCAGGTCCGGATCAAGGCTCATGCACTGGACGTCCGAATAGTCTATAAGCTTCAGTCCCTGTCCATAGGCCTTTACCTGTATCCTGTCATTGCAGGCCATTTTATTCAGCGTCTCCTGGCTGAACCATATCATAACATGGTCGATTCCGCCGTGCTTCCCGGTGACAAAGCCCTTATCCCCAGCAGCGGCCCCGCTCACCACTGTGGCTGTGTTGCCCACACAGCTCAGATGAGTATAAGCCACGTTCTCCTCCGGAGTCATGTTCTTTGTGCTGGCGCCTGGCTCCACGTGGTCTCCTGCCAGCCCCATGCAGCTGTCGCCTATCTCTATATTATAAGTGATGCCACCATTTGCAGGAACGACCCTGCCGATACCATCGAACCCCACTCTGTGCACTTTTCCCGGTCTGATAATCGGATGGTGGAGCTGTCCTGCAACTGACTGGGCAACAACTTTATCACGATTTGTCTTTAGTTTCATATGAATCTCCCTTTTCTATCGTTACCTATTGTTGTTCCTGTAAAGCTCCAGCTTGTCTCTATCCAAGCTCTTTATAAACGCCACAAGGGCACTTCTGGCGCACATATAGTCATCGGAGTCTATCACAAGGCTGCTTGAGTGTACTCCCCTTGCACATATGCACAAAGTCAGCACCGGCACACCGGAGCGTGAGAGGTTAATTACCCCGGCGTCTGTTCCGCCAAGTGCCTGATGCCACTGGTACTTGATTCCGTTTTTCCTAAGCAGCTTCAGATAGTCAAGCTGCATTGTCCTGTTTGGCACATAAGTCTTGTCCATAAACCTGACCATGACGCCCTCCCCCAGGCCTCCTGTGGGGGACACATAGCCTGAGACGTCGTTTGCAGCAGTGCAGTCCAGGACTATTGCCAGATCAGGCTCAATCATAGCCGCAGCGGTGTTTGAGCCGCGCAGCCCCACCTCCTCCTGAACATCCGCGCCAATATAAAGGTCGAATGGCAGTTCGCAGTCCCGAAGTTCCCGGAGGGCCTCTACGCCCAGGATGCAGCCATACCTGTCGTCCCATGCCTTTGCCAGTAGGCGCTTTCCACCGTTCATCACAGTGAACTGGCACTGCATGGAAATCATGTCTCCCTCCATGACTCCGGCGTCCCTAGCCTCCTGTTCGGATGTGAAGCCAAAGTCGCAGAAACTGTTTTGCAGAACGCTCTCCTGCTGAAGCTGGCTCATAAGCTTTGATGAGTTGGAAACCACAGCGCCCATATACACGCGGCCGTCGCTGGTCTCCAGCCTGACCCTCTGGGAGAGCAGCTGAAGTTCCCATACGCCGCCCACTGGTATCGCCTGAATGAGTCCGTTTGGCCTTATTGCCCTCACCATCAGGCCCACCTCGTCGCAGTGGGCCGCTACCATCACACGGAACGGGTCGTCAGCCTTTGACCGTTTGACGGCGTATATGGAGCCCAAGTTGTCGTAAATAACGCTGTCGCACAGTCCCTGGTAGTTCCGCTTTAAAATCCGAGTAACGTTCTTTTCCTGGCCTGGTATACCGTTTGCCTCAGTGAGTTCACGCATAAGGTCCAGCGTTTCCTGTGTCAATTCCACTCCCATTCCCCCTTAACTCCCAGGCAGTACTTATCTATCCACGCGGTAATTTCCTCGAGCCTGCGTATGCGGTTCCTGGGCTTTCCTCCACGCGACAGTCCATGATTTTCGCCTTTGAACAGGCACACCCTGCTTGGAACGCCCTGGTTCAAAAGGGCGCTGTACATCTGCAATGCCTCCGGCACAGGGCATCGGTAATCCTCAGTTGAGTGGATGAACAGTGTCGGTGTCACGGCGCTATGGACAAACCTCAGAGGAGAATAATTCCACAGCTCATGAGTACAGTTCTTGGGATCTGAAAACTGCTGCTCTACAGCAAAATAGTGGCCGCTGTCTGAAATAGTTTCAGTTATCCAGTTGGATATTGACCTCTGGGAGGCCGCGCAGCAGAACCTGTCTGTGTGTCCAATTATCCAGTTGGTCATAAATCCGCCGTAGCTTCCGCCGGTAACGGCCACCTTGCTGCGGTCTATCTGAGGGTACTGCTCCAGCACAGTGTCGGTGAATTTCATTATATCCCGGTAGTCCTGATCTCCGTATCCCTTGCGCATGTCCGCAAACAGGTTCCCGCGTCCGTCAGAGCCGTGCGGGTTGCAGAAGAACACCACATACCCCCTGTTGGCCCAGAACTGCATCTCATGATAATAGACCTCACCGTAGACGGTCTTGGGTCCGCCGTGTATATCCAGTATGGCCGGATAATTCTTACAGCTGTCAAAATCCGGCGGCAGCAGCACCCATCCATCCACCTCTGTGCCCCCGCTTAGGATTGTGAGCTTCTTGGGCTTGACAATTGAATGGCTCTCGCACCAAGCGCGGTTAAAGCTGCTGATGCAGGATAAAGCGCCATCCCAGCCAAGGTGGTATAACTCCTCAAGCTGCATGTCGCGCATGAGTATCATGAGTATTCCGCCCTTATAGACGGCAAATCCGTCTATCGCCCCCTCATCTGCGTACACAGGGGTCATCTTTCCGTGTGAATAGCAATACAGATGGGTGGCGTTTCTCACTGTGACACAGGTGTATAATTTTTGGTTGTACTTTCTAACTACCTCGGCCTTTCCAAACCGGCTGTCGCTGCCAACGTTCATGCGAAGAGTGAGATCAAAGTCCAGCTCCATATGGGGCTTCCCGTTCTTTAGGGTAAAGAAACAGTCGCTCTCCATCATGCCGAATCTTGCACCATCAGTGGCAGTGAATGTGACCTCTCCATCAAGATACCATATGCGGCTCACCTTATAGTCTTCTCCGCCGTACAGCACATGGCAGACCTTGGCGTCCAGATCTATTTCATAGATCTGGGATGTTATCTTCATATCGGCCTCATAATCTCGGCCCACAAGCACAATTCTCTTATAGTCGTCGTAGATATCCCAAGCCCCCACTTCCATTGTACTGGGCGTAAGCGGAACTGTCCTGCCGCCGTTATAGAGGAAGAGGCCGCGGCGCATGCCATTGGTTATGCCTGTCCCGTTCTCACAGTATGGAAACTCATCAAGCACCACTACGTTGTCGCTGATGGCCTCCCTTCTGAGGGCGGCGGCCCGCTCTTCCTCGTCCCAAGTGCAGTACTCAAACATGCTCCGCTTGCACTGTGACTTGAAGACAAGGCCGCCCTCCGGAAGGGTCCTGGCCTCTTCAACGTCCAGATAAACGCCGGCATACGTCTCATCATTGCCGTTTGCAGTGTCAAAGCAGCGCAGCTGGGTATATGGCCCCTGGATCTCCTGGGGCTTTGCCCCTTTATACAGGAACCTTGTGTTATCAAGCCACGTCAGGAAGGCAGAGCCGCTGCATGGAAGCTCTTTAACCGAGGCGCCATCAGTAAACCAGAAGCTCTTCTTGTATCCGTTTTTTTCCTGGTCGCACTGACTTACAGTAAATATACAGCCTGTGCCGTCACTGTTCATCACCGGATCGGAGAGAAACTTAAAATCCAGAAAATCTCTCAGTTGTATTTTTGTCATTTTATGGCTCCCCCTATGGTGAAATCACCATGGTCCATAATGACCACTTCCTCACCGTCGGCTGTGACGCCAGTCACATGGAAATCAGGAGTGCCGATCATAAAGTCATTGTGGTTTTTAGCCACGTTTACACCTATGCTCTCCAGCTCCTCATCGGTCATGTTAGTGCCGTTCTTAACGTTGGTTGAAAAGCTTTGGCCGAATGCCAGGTGGCTTGCGGCATTTTCATCCATCAGGCCGCAGCAGAAAACCTTGTTCATCTGAGTGATCGGTGAGCGCTTGCTGACCAGGGCCACCTCGCCAAGGTAACAGCTGCTCTCGTCACGGAAGAGCTGCGCTCTAAGCAGCGTCTCATTCTCCTCCGCATTACAGTCGACTGCCTTGCCGTCCTTGAAGGTAATGGAAAAGCCCTTTACAAGCTTGCCGTTTATAAGGAGCGGCCTGGAGCCGTAGGCTATGCCGTTTGTCATGTACTTGTGTGGATCCGTGAATATCTCCTCAGTCGGCATATTTGCCACGTAGGGAACAGTTGAGGTTGATGATCCCATATCTCCCGCACTGGTCCAGATATGCCCGTCCACAAGACCCAGATGTATGTCTGTCCCCAGCTCGCTTGTTATATGCAGTGTCTTCAGATTGAGGCTGTTGAGCCAATTGGACACCTGGGTCATCTCTGAGATGTGCTTGTGCCACTCCTCAACAGGGTCTGTATCGTCCGAGACACGCATAGCGGCAAGCACATTTGCCTCAAGGGCTGCCATTGCCTCCTCCTCTGAGAGCTCCGGGTACACTGTCTTTGCCCAGTGCACATTTGGCACCATGGTGCCCACCCAGGCTGTGGTACCCTTGTGTATGTAGTAGCGGACCACATTTCTCAGTGAGTTCTTGGCGTAGTTTACTGCAATAACCTTGTCGTCGGGAAGATCGTCCATCATCTTCGGATAGACCGTATTCAAGGCAATAAGGGCCGCTCCCTGCTCAAAATACAGCCTTAATGACTCTTTCTCCCAGTCATCCACCCTCTTTAGAGTCTCAACATCGCAGTTTTCTGCTCTAAGGTATGTGATATCCTGATCCTTATAGTGGACTATAACGTCCCGGGCTCCGGTTTTAAATGCCTCCCTGCACACCTCCACAGCCAGAGGCGCCAGGTCAACGGTGGCCTGTATTATAAGCAACTGATCCTTTTGGAGATTCACGCCAATATGTACCAGCGCCTTTGCATACTTCTCAAGGAATTCTTTTTTCAATGTAATTACCTCTCTTCTGTTAATTTCTCCAAAAATCCATATAGCTGATTGTATACAAGATCAAATGACGCAATATCCATACGCTCCCTTGGGGTGTGGTTGTCATATACCCACGGTCCCATTGATATCACATCGAGCCCGTCGACCTTTGACATCAGCACACCCAGCTCGTTTCCTCCGTTTCCGGCAAACAGGTCAAGTTCCCTGCCAAGGGTTTCCCTGGTGTAGTCGGCGTAGGCATCTCTCAGTGGTGATTCCTTTTTGTAGTTATAACCTGGATAGGCATGGCTTCTGGCCACATTTGCTCCCACAAGCCCGGCCAGGCTGCATATCTTCTTGTACATAAAGTCTATCTCCGGCGGCACACAGCTTCTGAGTGAGATAACTGCTACAAGTTTATCCGGCTCAGTGCTTACCACACCAAGGTTAGACGAGGACAGTGCATGTCCCTGACGGGTAATGTCCCTGTGCTGAAGCCCTGTCTGCAGAAGCGTGAGGGTGGACAGCACATGCCCCGTATCGCATCTGTCCATAGCTGTCCCGGCTGTATCCGCAGCCTCTATCCCGCCGTGGATACCGCTGTCACTATACTGGAGGCGCTGGGCAACTTTCTCGACAGACTCGTCCACAAGCCTTTCAAGCTGGCCGTCAGAGGCACAGCTTGTAATAATGGCACAGGCTGAGTCTGGGATCACATTGTCCCTCGATCCTCCGGCGAAGCTAACGAGCCTCATGCTCTCGTCAGCGTCATATATATCTTCAAGGATTCTGGCAAGTATCTGTATGCCGTTGCCCCTCTCCTCAAAGCTGTCCTTTCCGGAGTGTCCGCCAAGAAGGCCGCCTATGGAGATCTTATATGAGCTGCCTGCAGATTCCTTCAACTCCACTGGGAGCGTCAAAGTCACTGTGCAGCCGCCATTTGCTGAGATAACAGTCCTAGTCTCGCCATTTGCGTCCAGGCCGATGAGCCTCTTGCTCTTGAAGTACGAACCCTCAAGCTTCATTGCGCCCTCAAGTCCCGTCTCCTCCTGTACTGTAAAGACGCACTCCAGCGGCGGATTCCTCAGCTTATCGTCGCTCAATATGGCCAGCATGTAGCTGACGCCGTGTCCGTCGTCGGCGCCAAGTGTGGTGCCCTCCGCATAGAGGACCCCATCCTTTACTTTGAGCGAGAGTGGGTCATTCAGGAAATCGTGGTTGGACCAGTCCTCCTTGGCACCCACCATATCCATGTGTGCCTGGAGCATTACTGGCGGCAGATTTTCGCATCCCTTGGATCCGGGCTTATAAACCACCACGTTGTTCCACTGGTCCTGAATATACTCTAGGCCGTGTTTCTTAGCAAAGTCAACCACATAATCGCTTATTGCTTTTTCATGGTATGACACATGCGGTATCTGGCTTATCTCATAAAAAAATCGAAAATGCGGCTTGTTCAAATCAAATTCCATATAATCATCTCCAGTCAAACTTTTCCCTCTTGGCACAGCGGGCCGCTGGGGAAATATATTCCACAGCAGCCCGCGCGAAAATTATCTAGTTCAGCCCTCAGTCACGTAAGCGTAACGGATATTGTCAGAAGGATCATGCTGGAAACCAGTCAGTCCGCTCCTTATGAGGGTTATTGATGAGGAACCATAGAGCGGGATGGTGTACATCATTTCCTCAATAAGATACTGCTCGGCGGCGTGGAGTCCCTCCATACGGGCGTCATGGTCAAGCTCAGCATTGGCGCTGGTGGCCAGCTCGTCGTACTTCTGGTCATTGACCTGCTTGTACTCCTGGTTGGAGGATATCCACCGCTCAAGGTAATAGAACGGGTCAATGTAGTCAGCGGAGGTGGAGCCCCTGGCGACCTCATAGTTGCCGGCCTTACGGTCAGCAGCGTATGCCTTCTGCTCGCTGGCTACCAGCTCGGTCTCAACGCCGATCTCCTGCCACATGGCCTGGATAGCCACGGCTATATCGGTGTTGACAGTTGATGAGTTGTAGCGGTACTTTATGGTGAGCGGCTTTCCGCCCTCGCCATAGCCGGCCTCGTTGAGAAGCTCCTTGGCCAGCTCGGGATCGTAATCGGCGTAATGGGAAACTGCGTCGGCCTCCTCACGGAAGTCTCCGTCTATGCCCTGGATTCCCTTGGGCACGTAACCGTAAAGAGGATAATAGTAATCAGGTGAACCGGCTATCTGCACCAGCGTATCCCTGTCTATAGCAAGACTGAGCGCCTGGCGGACCCTCACATCAGCAAGAGCCTCGTTTGTCTCACCGGAGCAGTTGAGCCACAGGAAGCTGTTCTGCACCACTGGACCCAGGTTGGCAAGCTCTTCTCTGCCTTCGTAGAGAGTGGCAACTTCTCCGGGCACGTATGTAGCAACATCTATCTCGCCTGTCTCAAATGCAGCCAGCTGGGACTGTGGGTCAGTTATTACCCTGGCGGTGAGGGTGTTCACATTCACCTGATCGGCATTCACAAAGTACTCGTTCTTTGCCATGACCACTTCTTCCCTGGGGTTGATGGAGACCAGCTTGAATGGTCCGTTTGTTGGGACGGATGGGTCGTTTGCCCAGTCACTTGTGTGGGGATCGGCGTAGTCCTTGCGCATTGGGAAGGCCACAGGGCTTGTGAGCATGCCGGTGAAATAGGCGCAGGGGGCGTTGAGGGTTATCTCTATGGTGCTTTCATCCAGTGCTACGATGGCCACATCGGTCATATCCTCTGCTTCCAGCCCCTCGTCATGGGCAACATCGGCGCCCTTTATGTAGGAGTAGAGCATATAGTTGAAATATGCGTCGGGGCCGTAAGCTATGCTTCTCTTCATGCCGTACACATAATCCTCAGCGGTAACGGGCTGGCCGTCGCTCCAGGTGTTGCCATCCCGCAGGTACAGGGTGTAGACAGTACCGTCATCACTCACATCGTAGTCCTCGCAGGCGGCGTTCACAACGTTGCCCTCGGAGTCATACTCGAAAAGTCCGTAGTAGAGCTGCAGCACGACTGCGGCAGTATTGTTATCTGTAGCAATAGCGGGATCAATGTAGTTAGGCTCGCTGGACAGGGTATAAGTGAGGTCAAAACCAGTTGAGGAACCTCCTTCACCATCAGAGGCGGGCTCTTTGTCCCCGTCATTCGCTGTCGAGCCGCACGCTGTCAGCATGCAACAAACCAACAGCAGCAGAAGAACTCTTGTCAGCTTTTTTTTCATGTTTTTCTCTCCTTTTCAATTATTGAAAGAGCGCTGCCGCCATGGGCTGGTGGTGCACTCTTCCCCACAGGAAATATCCTGCTGAAAGCTTTTTACTCATAGAGGAAGCAGGCCACCTGACTGTTCTCTACCTGCTTCATCTGGGGCATCTCCTTCCTGCACCTGTCAGTTGCATACTGGCATCTGGTGCAGAAGGGACAGCACACAGGCGGGTTTATCGGGGATGGTATCTCTCCCTGCAGCATTATCCTGGTGCGTTTTTTTGCCACGTCTGGATCAGGTATGGGTATTGCCGAAAGCAGTGCCTTTGTGTACGGATGGTGCGGGTTGCGGTACACCTCGTCGCTGCTGCCGCACTCAACCATATGGCCCATGTACATAACGCCTATACGGTCTGAGATGTGCTTCACCATGCTCAGGTCGTGGGCGATAAACAAATAAGATATCCCCCTCTCACGCTGTATCTTCTCAAGCAGGTTTATAATCTGCGCCTGGATAGAAACATCGAGAGCAGAGATGGGCTCGTCGCACACGATAAACTTCGGGTTCAGGGCCAGAGTTCTGGCTATGCCGATTCTCTGCCGCTGCCCTCCGGAGAACTCATGTGGATATCGGCGTATATGGTCAGGCTTCAGACCGACTGTCTTTATAAGCTCCACGACCTTGTCCCTTTTTTCCTCTTCAGTCGCATACAGATTGTGTATGTCCATAGGCTCCTTTACGATTTCGCCTACGGTCATACGCGGGTCCAGCGAGGCATAGGGGTCCTGGAAGATCATCTGCATCTCCTTGCGGAATCCTGCAAGTTCCTTCCCTTTCAGCTTCGAGATATCGCTTCCGTCGAAGGTTATCTTGCCTTCAACCGGCTCATATATCTTCACAAGCGTGCGCCCAAGTGAGCTCTTACCACATCCGGACTCACCCACGAGGCCAAAAGTCTCACCCTCATACACATCAAAGGACACGTCGTCAACGGCCTTAACTATCTTCTTTTTGGAAAACATGCCAGGCGTGACGTCAAAGTATGTTTTCAGATGCTCAACCGACAAAATAACCTTATCAGACATGGCCCAACTTCTCCTTCTGATGACACCAGCAGCAAGCCGAATGGGTATCGCTGAACTTCTCTGTAGGCGGCATCTTGACTTTGCAGATCTTCATAGCCTCACTGCAGCGGTCCACAAACGGGCAGCCCAGGGGAGGATGAAGCAGATCGGGCGGCGTGCCGGGTATAGGCTCCAGCTCAACGTCATCCTTTTCAGGGTCTGTTACGCATCTGAGCAGGCCCTTTGTGTAGGGGTGCTTTGCATCATAGAATATCTCTCTGTCGGAACCTATCTCCACGATCTTTCCGCCGTACATTATTGCGATCCGGTCACACATGCTGGCCACAACGCCCAAATCGTGGGTTATCATTATGACAGACATGTTCCCCTTGTCCATCAGCTCAGATATAAGCTCCAATATCTGCGCCTGTATCGTAACGTCAAGGGCCGTTGTCGGCTCATCGGCTATTATTATTCCTGGATTGCATGCCAGCGCAATCGCAATTACTATCCTCTGGCGCATGCCGCCTGAGAACTGGTGCGGGTACTGCCTTATCCTGGTCTCCGGTGACGGGATCCCCACCAGCTTCAAAAGCTCAATGGCCCTGGCGTGTGCCTCAGACCTGCTCATGTTGGTGTGGTTCACAAGCGGCTCCACAAGCTGCGTCTCTATGCGGAGGACCGGGTTGAGAAACGTCATGGGATCCTGGAATATCATGCCGATATCCTTGCCGCGCACTTTCGTCATCATTTCGTCGTACTGCTTATCGTTCTCAAAGGATGTGCGGGAGATATCCTTCCCGTTCATCTTAACCTGGCCGCTCACCACTTTGCCGTTCGCCGGCAAAAGGCCCATCAGCGAATACATGGTGACGCTTTTTCCTGACCCGGACTCACCTACGATGCCCAGTATCTCTCCCTTATACAGATCAAAGGAGACGTCTCTTACGGCCTTTACTATCCCCTGCTCAGTTGTAAATTCAGTGTTGAGATGGGAAATCTCTAAAACTTTTTCCATTTTATCCACCTCACCGTTTCTTCGGATCCAGCGCTTCTCCCAGGCCGTCACCCAGGAAGTTGAGCGCCAGCATCGTCAAGCATATAGCGCCTACAGGCCATACAAGCTGTATTGGGTAGGTGTATATCATGTTCCGAGCTTCATTGGCCAGCGTTCCCCAGCTTGACATAGGGGCGGAGATGCCTATTCCAACGAACCCCAGGAAGGACTCACGGAATATAGCCGACGGCACCATCATGGTGAGGGAGACGATTATTGGGCCAATGCTATTGACTATCAGGTGCTTAAACAGTATCCTCTGCTTGCTGGCCCCCAACACCAGAGCCGCCAGGCTGAACTCCTGTTCCTTCAACGACATGACCTGTGTCCTCACAAGCCTCGCCATCCCTATCCACGAGGATATACAAACTCCAAGAAGTACCGAGAACATGTTGCTGCCAAACACCAGCATGATAAGTATTGTGTATAGAAGGTTCGGCACGGCGTAGAGTATATCCACCACGCGCATCATTATCATGTCCAAGCGTCCGCCCACATATCCGGCGATACCGCCATATATGATGCCTATGACCATGCATATCCCGGCGGCAGCAAAACCGACCGAGAGGGAGATACGAGCTCCGTACATGACCCTCACCAGTATATCCCGTCCAAACTTATCTGTGCCGAAAGGATGCGTCCATGTAGGGTTTTGGTTCGCTATGCTCATATCCTGCCCATCGTATGTAAATGGTGAGATAATCGGCACAAAGATTGCCATGAGTATCATGAATATCAGGAAGAACAGACTCACCAGAGCCAGCTTGTTCTTCTTAAAGCTGTTCCACGCGTCACGCATGAAGGTCCGACTCTCAACAGCAATAAACTCAGCGTTCTTCTCTGAGTCATCCAGAGGCTCGAACATCGCGGGGTCAATAGTTTCAGTCTCAGCTGAGACGGGGTTCTTCTCTTCGTTCATTTCCTTTGCCTCCCTATTTCCCAACCTTGATCCTCGGGTCGATCATTGCCGCCACTATATCTGACAAAATGTTGCAGATGATAATGAGCAGCCCAAGGAATATCGTCAGTCCCATGATAAGAAAGTAGTCGCGGTTCGAGACGCTTGAGACATACTCAGCGCCAATGCCGGGGATCGAGAACAGTGACTCGATAACAAAGCTTCCTGTCATAAGGCTGGCTATCAGGGGACCAGCGTAGGTGACAACAGGCAGCATGGCGTTTTTAATGCCGTGGCGGATTATCACCTTCAGCTTACCTGAACCCTTTGACCTGGCAAGAGTCATATAGTCCTGGCGCATGACCTCCTGCATGGAGCTCTTGGTGAGCCTGGTTATCATGGCGATAGGGTGCAGGGAAAGGGCTATTGTCGGCATTATGTAGCTGCTTACTGTATCAAGCCCGATTATAGGCACCAGCTTCAGCTTGACTCCAAAGAATATCATCAGCCCCAATCCTATCAGGAAGTTTGGGACACTGACTCCGATAGTCGATATAACCATGGTGACGCCGTTGACGAGCCTCCTCTTGGCAAACGCCGCGATGGTGCCCAGCGTTATGCCCACAACCATCGAGAAGATAAAGGCTGTTGCCGCCAGCTTCGCCGTCACTGGGGCGCACCTGGCTATGATGTCAACAACCTTCTGCCCCTTTCTTATAAGAGACTCTCCCAGCTCACCCTTCAGTATGCCCTTCATATATATTATATACTGTTCGCCATAGGGCTTATCAAGTCCATATTTAGCCTCCAGGGCCTCATAAGCCTTCATGGCTGCGGCGGTGTCATCATCGCTGATGAACGGCGATCCGGGGATAATGTGCATGAGGAAGAATGTGGCTGTTATAAGTACCAGCATCGTTAAAATCCCTATCAGCACCCGCTTGAGCACATATTTAACCATGTCATCAACCTTCTCTCAAATTACCCTCAAAATTGCGGTATTTTTGCCATAAAAAAATATTTTTTGATATTTTTTTCATTAGATGGCTAAAGTATAGCATATTGCAATTTCATTTTCAAGAACTTTCATCTTCCCAAGAACTACAATATTTCATCCATCGTGTTTTGACATTTTATGCATTTAATACAAATTTAATAATTCTTTAAGAAAATTTTTCAAATTTGGTGGGAGGTTTATTAATTCAGTGTCCCAATGACACAATAAAAGCCCCTGACATTGAGTCAGGGGCTTTATAGCTGCCTTTATCAACTGTCCGACAGTGCCAATCCCAGGTAGGACACCAGTATCTCTATCCAGACCAGGTAGCTGGCGTGCTGGTCCAGGAAGAAGTCATCAGTAAATAGGTCTGTCGATGGTATATATACCGTCTTTGAGGCGCTCTTTCGCATTGGGCACTGCTCTTTGCTTGTCAAAAGGACCGTATAGACGCCCGAGGCGTGGGAGCAGTCTATAGCCTCTCTCAGTCCCGGCGTATTCCCGGTGACAGTCAAGTAAATATGAACATCCTCTGGCTTGCCCACCTGCGACAGCTCCTCCACCAGGACAGGGTCGAACACAGCCTCAGCATCGAAATTTATCTTGTGAAAATGGTGGCGCATATGCTGCGCCGTATATGCGTCACGGTTAAGGGCAAATATCTTTACTTTCCGGGCCTTCATGAGCCTGTCAACGATCTCTGTGATGTCCTCCTCACTCACATAGTGCTCAAGCTCATTGAGAGCATACCTGTAAAGTCCAATTATATTTCTGGCAGTCGTATTTGCTCTGCCGCTGCCCTCCGCCTCTCGTGTCTTTGTCCCGCTATGTACATACCTAGAAAAGTCATATTTAAACTCCGTAAACCCGCTGTATCCCAGCTTCTGTGCAAACCGCATCAGTGCCGATTTAGATACTCCGCAGGCATTTGAAAGCACTGACAGGTTGCTGCGCAGCACCTCTGAGCTGTTCTCAACAACGTATGAGTATATAAGCTTCTCGCTTCGTGTAAAGGCGCTCCGCATCTCCGACATTCTTTCCATAGGATTCATGGCAGCAATCTCCAATGATAATCTTGTATTTAAGCAGAGCCCTGCTTGTGATTTCCCGCAATCAGGTCCTGCCGTCTTTTATTTATATTTTACCCCCGCAGACCACATATTACAAGATTTCTTGCTGAATTTTAATATAGCTGATGCTTTATATCTATTTTGCAAATATTCCTGCAATTTTACCACCCCGGCACTGCCCCGCCTTGAATTTCATCAGACTGCATTTTTTTGCAGTTCATCCTGCAAATTCCGCGTTGCACACCCTGCAGCTTTTGTATAAAAAAGAGGAGAAGGAACGATCCTTCTCCTCTGAAAGGCAAAACTTTTGTTTTAATTACTGGACGAGCTCCAGGACGCTCATCTCTGCGCCGTCGCCACGGCGTGGGCCGGTCCTTGTAACGCGGGTGTAGCCGCCTTCCCTGGAAGCATACTTGGGAGCCAGCTCTTTGAACACCTTGGTCACTACGTCTTCTCTGGTTATGAAAGACAGAG